>NZ_JBHSED010000069.1:0-721 GCF_042651945.1 Cohnella boryungensis
TGTGGAGCGTCAGCGGAAGCGAGGAGTGTGCGCATCGTCGCAGAATGCGACTGTGAAGCGTCAGCGGTGGCGGCAGAGTGTGTGCATCGTCGCAGAATGCGACTGTGAAGTGTCAGCGGTGGCGCATAGTGTGTGCATCGTCGCAGAATGCGACTGTGAAGCGTCAGCGAGGGCGCAGAGTGTGCGCATCGTCGCAGAATGCGACTGTGGAGTGTCAGCAGGAGCGCAGAGTGTGTGCATCGTCGCAGAATGCGACTGTAGAGTGTTCGCCGTCCGCTATATTGGACGACCCCCGTGGACGAGGTCCATCGGGGGTCTTATGATTGAAGCGCAACCGCGCAATTCTTCCTGAATCACTTTCACGAAAACGACGATAGCCCTACCTCTCTATCGTTCTTGCGGCTCCGTGGCCGCGCCAGTGAGAATTCGTGTTTCCTTCCAGCAGCTAAAGACGAAATAAGGAATGTGTGGGGAAACGGAGGAATATTACCCTATCAGTGGAAAAATCAGAGGGTTACAACTTCTACAATCAAGTATTATATCTTAGTCGCCCTTGAATGTCAACAACAACATCGAATAGGATTCAGGCATCGAGTCGCTCTTCCCCTTGTATACTAGGTAAAAAGTCCAGCGGTATGATGTCAAGTCCCTGAATTGAGCGATTTGGAAATTTTCTTGAGCAGAAAGCGTGCGAGTCAGGGAAAAAGGGCGCATCAAACCA
>NZ_JBHSED010000070.1:0-159314 GCF_042651945.1 Cohnella boryungensis
CAATGAGCGATTCACTGGAAATTTTGACGGAGGCCTCCAGCCCCCTCGAGGACTGGAAACTGACTTAAAAGAGCTTTCAAAAGATACTATACGAGGAGACATATCAATGAGAAAGCTAGGAGTTTTCCTTCTGATCGCGATCGCTTTTATCAGCGCATGTTCGCAGGACAAGCCCGGGAACAATAGAGACGCCGAAAGAAAGAACGACGGCTTGGTCTTGATTGAAGGCGGGACAGCCGCGAATGCCAATTCCAACTACTATGGAAAAGACGTAACCTTATCGAGCTTTTATATCGGCCGTTACGAGGTCACGCAAAAAGAATGGCAGGGAATCATGGGAAGCAATCCTTCGGCATTCAGAGGCGATCATCTGCCGGTCGAGATGGTGAGCTGGTACGATGCTGTCGAGTACTGCAATAAGCGGAGTATAAACGAGGGCTTAACCCCCTATTACCATATCGACAAGAGCAAGAAGGACCCGAATAACAAGAGCGATCATGATTCGATGAAATGGACGGTAACGATCCAGGAGGGAGCGAACGGCTACCGATTGCCGACAGAAGCCGAGTGGGAGTATGCCGCAGGCGGGGGGCGAGCGAGCAAGGGCTATCTATACAGCGGAAGCGACAATGCGGATGAAGTGGCATGGTATTGGAGGAACGCCGGAGAGAAGTACCTATCGGGAGATTGGAACTGGCCGATCATAGAAAATAACCGGAATAAAACCCAAGATATCGGCGGCAAGACGCCCAACGAGTTAGGACTGTACGATATGTCAGGCAATGTCAGGGAATGGTGCTGGGACTGGTACGGGGACATGGATAGCCAGAGCGGCTCTTTCCGGGTGGTGAAGGGCGGCGGCTGGATCGGAGATATCGGCAACAACGAGCTGTCCTTTCGGGGCAAGTTCGAGGCGAACGGCTATGGGCCCGATCAGGGCTTTCGCGTCATTCGCAGCGGTTAGGGGAGATGAAGTTTCAATAAAAATATAGCCTTTAGGAAAAGCTCGACGCAATCCCGTTGAGCTTTTTCTTTGCGTAAAAGAGGACAGACGTCTGCCGGGCAACGGTCGAGGCGTCTCTTTTCGCTGAAATACAGCGAGCTAGGAATAGATGTATGTTTTCCGATATGACGTTAAAAATCGAATATTTACGCTGATTTGCCAAGTTCATATAATTTGAAGCGTACCGCCAAACGTCTAACGCAAAGGGGTAACTTATGAGTCGATATGCTAAGGTTATACGGCTGTTAACGCTTTCGATTGCAATCGGGCTGCTGCCGACATTAGCCGCCTGCAGCAAGGGCAACGATCAAGGCTCGGCAAGTCCGACCGCATCATCCAGCTCTCCGGCTCCATCGGGAACCGGCAATGAAGAGGCTTCGGCAGAAAAGTGGAAACAGAAGTTCGACCCTCCGGTTACGATTACGACCGCAATCATTGACGACGGGACTTCGAGAGGCAATGCGTTCAAAGCCGGAGAATCCATGGAAGACAATGCGAATCTGCGCTGGATGAAAGAAAATCTCGGCATTAACGTGAAGTTCGATTTTATTGTAACGAAGCCGGAGGATTACGATACGAAGCTTCGGCTGCTGCTTTCCAGCGGCGGGAAGCTGCCGGACGCTTTCGCGGCGGCGAACGATCCGCTGCAAAACCTGCTCGCGGCGGATAAGCTGATGCCGCTGGACGAGGCTATCGAGAAATACGCGCATCCCGAGTATAAGAAGCTGGTAGAGAAATATGGCTACGCGATGGGCGAAGTGAAAAAAGACGGTAGAATTTACGGGTTGCCGGCGTTCTTCATGGGCGACGAAGGCACCGTCATGTGGATTCGCAAGGACTGGCTTGATAACCTGGGGCTTCAACCGCCCGCAACGATGGACGAATTCGAGCACGTTCTTGAGCGGTTCACGGAAGGCGACCCGGATCAGAACGGCAAGAAGGACACGATCGGTCTGGCGGCGCCGCTTAAAGAAGGGCCATGGACCTGGATGGGTCAGACGGACGCGATCGTGGCCGCCTTCACCGATCAGATGATCAATACGTACGATGCGCGCCTGTTCTGGAACAAAGGCGCGGACGGCAAGCTAAGCTATGGCGCGATCCATCCGGACGCCAAGCTGTATTTGGAGAAGATGCGAGATTGGATGAGCAAGGGTTATCTGGACAAAGAAGCCGGCATCAAGGATCCGGCCAAAGAGTCCGAATTGGCGGCCAGCGGCAAGGCAGGCATTATGTTCGGTCCGTTCTGGATGGGAGAATGGCCGCTCGGAGACGCGACTAACAACGATCCGAAGGCCGATTTCCAGCCCTATCCGCTTCCGGTCGGTCCGAACGGCCTGGTAGGGCGCGCCGAGAAGCCGTTGGTGCAGGGCTTTACGGTATTCAACAAAGACTTTAAGCACATTGACGCCTGGTTCGCCTACTTCAACAAAGTATTCGCCAAAAAGCTGGAGAAGGCAGGCGATCCGTACTTCGATCCGCGTTGGAAGGACGGCTACCACGAAGGGTACGACTATGTCAAATATAACGGCAAGGTCATCAAGAGCAACTACGAGGCCGCAGGCGTTCCGGCGGATCAATGGCCGCTGAAGGACGGAGGCACGTTGGACATCCGCTTCATGATGACGAATATCCTGGGCAACTTCACGAGCATTCCGCACTCCAACACGGAAGCGGTCAAGAAGTTTTTGGCCGATCCGAATGCCGAGCCTGTAACGGCGATGGAGTTCGATACCAAACAATTGAAGAAGAGGCAGCTCGACGCCGCGGGCGTGCGGATCAATCAAACCGTTACGGAAGGCAAAAACTATTTTACCGGGCCTATGACGCCGACGATGAAATCCAAAGGCGAGCTGCTGAAGAAGCTTGCTACGGAAAGCTATCTCAAAATCATATACGGCGAAAAACCGATTGAGTACTTCGACGAATTCGCCAAGCAATGGCTCGATAACGGCGGCCAGAAGATTACGGACGAGGTCAACGAATGGTACGCGAAAAACCAGTAATGTTCGTCCACTGCATTTGATAAAGAGATGGAGGAGAGGGCGGCCTTGGTTCGCTTGCTCCTCCTCTATTTTTACAAGGATAGGAAGGATGCATAATGGCAGCGTATTGGCGAAAAACCTGGCCGTTTCACGTTCTCTTGTTGCCGGCCTTAACGTTGGTTCTCGTGTTTCAATATATTCCTCTATTCGGAGCCGTCATCGCCTTCCAGGATTACGAGCCATGGCTTGGGATCAAAGGCTCGCCTTGGGTAGGCCTGGACCACTTCCGTTACTTGTTCACCTATCCGGACGGCAAGCAGATCATCTGGAATACGTTAATCATTTCGGCATTTAAGTTAACCGTGAATCTAATCATCCCGATCATCTTCGCGCTTCTGCTCAATGAAGTCCGCGCGATACTGTTCAAGAGATTCGTGCAGACGTTTGTCTACTTGCCGCACTTTTTATCCTGGGTAATCCTTGGCGGCATTCTGATCGATATCTTGTCGACGGAGGGCGGAATCGTCAATCGGCTTTTGAACTCGCTCGGCATTCCGAGCATCTTCTTCCTGGGCAACGGGCAGTGGTTCCGGTTTACGGTCATTCTAAGCGACGTGTGGAAAGAGTTCGGGTTTTCCGCGATTATATTTCTGGCTACGCTGGTGGGCATTAATCCGGCTTTGTACGAAGCCGCCGAGATTGACGGGGCTTCCCGCTGGCAGCAGGTGAAATCGATCTCCGTTCCGCTTATGATGCCGATCGTCATCGTCGTGGCCACTTTGTCGCTGGGCCGAATATTGGACGCCGGCTTCGATCAGCTGCTGAATCTTTACAACCCCCTCGTCTACTCGCATGGAGATATCATCGATACGTTCGTCTACCGGGTAGGCTTGAACAACGGACAGTTCAGCTTCGGGACGGCAGTCGGTCTGTTCAAATCGGCGATTGGCTTCATCTTGATCGTGATCAGCTACAGATTGGCTTTCAAATTAGCCAATTACCGGATTTTCTAAGGAGGGCGACTATGCGCTATCGTTCCACGGGATACAACGTATTCTCGATCTCGAACACCATCCTGCTCAGTCTGCTGTCGGCGCTGTGCGTGCTTCCGCTGCTGCACGTATTCGCGCTGTCGTTCAGCTCGCGGGCTGCGGCAACGGCGAATATCGTCAATTTCTGGCCGATCGGCTTTACGACCGATGCCTATGTGAAGACGTTGGGCAACACGATGTTTCTGCAAGCGCTGTGGCACGGCGTAGAGCGAACCGTGTTAGGGACGCTGCTGTCGATGGCCGTCATTACGATGGCGGCGTACAGCTTATCGAAATCGGTCCACAAATTTCCCGGACGTCAGATCTATATTTGGATATTCGTCTTTACGATGCTGTTCTCGGGAGGGCTGATCCCTTCTTATATCTTGGTAAGCAAGCTGCACCTGATGGATACGCTATGGGCGCTGGTGCTTCCTACGGCCGTCAGCGTATGGAATATGATCCTGATGCTCAATTTCTTCCGAACGATCCCGCAGGAGCTGGAAGAAGCCGCCCACATCGATGGAGCCGGCCATCTGAGAATTCTATGGAGCGTATATTTGCCCGTATCGATGCCGTCGATCGCGACGTTATCGTTGTTTACAATGGTATTTCATTGGAACTCCTGGTTCGACGGCATGATCTATATGTCCAATCCGAGCGGGTATCCGCTTGCCACTTATTTGCACTCTATGATTGTTAGTGACAATTTGTCCAGAGCCGGGGTAACATTGGAGAGTATAGATAATTTTTCTAATCGCACCGTCAAATCGGCGCAGATCTTTATCGGGGCGCTTCCGATCCTGCTCGTCTATCCGTTTTTGCAAAAGTATTTCGTTAAAGGAATCGTACTTGGCTCGGTCAAGTCCTAGCCTGCAATAAAACTCGAATCGGGGGAGTTCCTTGTTCAAGTGGAGACGCGGAACGGTCGGCAAGATGAACATTTTCACGAAAGTCATGATCGTGATCGTCCTGATGCTGATCCCGATTATCGTCATGTACAACTATTCGAACAAGACCAGCACCCGCGTTGTCGAGCAAGAGCTGCTTCAGATCAACTTGAATCGCATTCGTTTTTTCGTAGCGCAGATGGACGTCGAGGCGGACCGGCTATGGAAGGCCGCCTTCGTCGTCGCGGTGGACCCGGATACGCTGCAAATGCAGTTCAGGTCTTCCTCCGAGCCGGATTATACCCTGCTGGCTTCGAAGAGACTTCTGCTTCAGAAGCTGGATATGCAGTCGACCTCCTTCGAATGGGTGAATGATTTTACCGTCTATTCTCCTCTTTCGGGCGTCGCCGTTTCTACGAATTTGAAGCAAAATTACGATGAGGAATACTTCAAGGATGCGAGTCAGGAGGAATGGGACTATCGCGTTATCGAGATGGACCGGGGGCTGGAGAAGGCGTTCGTGCGAGCTTTGACTACGCCGTTCGAGTCGCATGCCAGACGGGAAAAACCGAACTTGTATGTCGAGGTTACCTTTACGTCGGATAATCTTGTGAAAATGCTCGAAAGCTTTATGCAAGGCAGCGACGGCCAGCCTTTCCTCTATCGTCCCGGCTTTGAGCCTATTCTGCCGCGGGGGCACGATCCCGAATTGGCGAACGCGATGGTGAAGCAATTCGACCTTATCAGAGAGCAGTATCCGACCGAGGGATCGGCCAATATTACCTTTCAGGATGAACCGTACTTGGTCAATTACGTCACTTCGGAGTCTCTGGGCTGGTATATGGTCGATTTTCAGCCGATGAAGAAGGTGCTGGCGCCAATCGACCACAGCAAGCGGATGTTCTATGCGGCCGGGTTGCTGCTGCTGTTGATGGGCATCGCTTCCGCCGCCTTGCTGTATCGCAACGTGCAGAAGCCGATCAACGATCTGATTCGAGCGGTGAAGTCGCTCCGGCGGGGCGCATACGATCATCGGATCAAGCGCGGTTCCCCTAACGAGTTTCATTATTTGATCGATCAATTCAATCTGATGTCCGAAGACATCGAGACGCTGATCGACAAGGTGTACGCGGAGCAGCTGCACGCCAAGGAATCCTCGCTCAAGCATCTGCAAGCCCAGATTAATCCGCATTTCCTGTATAACAACTTCGCCTTCATTCAAAGCATGGCGCAGCTGGAACGGACGAAAGTGATCGTCGCGTTCACGCAGCACCTGAGCCAATATTACCGTTATACGACCCGCACGGGGCAGCAATGGACTTCATTGTCCGAAGAGATGGATTTGATTCGCAATTACCTGGAAATCCATCGGATGCAGTCCGAGCGTCTTCAGGTGCTTGAGCAGATCGAGGACGGCATGCTGTCTATTCCCATGCCCCGCTTGCTGCTTCAGCCGGTCGTCGAGAACGCGATCGTGCACGGGATGGAAGGCAGAATAGGGGAGTTCCAGATCGTCATTACCGGAAGACGAACCGAAGAAGGCTGGGAGCTGATCGTAGACGACAACGGAGTCGGCATGCGGCAGGAGGAGCTGGAAGCTCTAAAGCGCTCCTTGCTCCTGCAGTCGGAGGACGATCGCAGTCTTGGGCTGCGAAACGTTCATCAGCGGTTAAAGCACTGCTTCGGGCAAGCCTCGGGCTTGCGGATCGAGCATTCGAAGCTGGGCGGGCTGCGAGTGACGCTGATGATGACGGACGGAGGCGATTTCGGTGTTAAAGATTCTGATCGTTGACGATATCCCTTCCCAGGTGGAGAGCATTGCCGCTACGATTCCGAAGGACGAGCTCGGTATCGGACGTATCTATAAAGCCTATTCCGGCAGAGAAGCTTTACAGCTTTATCGGGAATCAAGCATCGACATCGTCATTACGGACATACGGATGCCGGAGATGAGCGGAATCGAGCTGATTCGGGAAATTCGCGACATGGGGCGCAAGGTTAAAATCGTCGTCATTTCGGGGTATGCGGATTTCGAATATGCCAAAAGCGTAGTTCCGTATAATATTTCCGGATACTTGATGAAGCCGGTTAACCCGGATCAATTGAGAGAGACGCTAGGCAAGCTGGCCGAGGAAATCGCTTGCGAAATGAAGCGGCAGCAGGAGCAGCAGCGCGACGTCTACGCTTTCCGGGAAAATCTGCCCGCGCTCAAGAGCGAGCTGCTGCAGCGACTGCTGTACGGCTACGGCATGCCTAACGCAGAGCTGGAACGGAAGCTGTTCCTCTTAAACCTGCCCTTCTCATTGCAGCAGAAAGCGGGATTGTTCGTCGTAAGGCTGGAGGGAAAGCATCAGGAATACCAAAGGAAGGATAAGGAGCTTCTCGAATACGCGGTAATGAATATGGCGGAGGAGATGCTTCAGGAGGCCTTTCATTCGTGGTTCTGTCGAGACCAGAATGAATACCTGGTATTTATCGTTTCGGCCAAAGAGAGAACCGAGACGAACGAGCAGACGCTTCGGTATGCGATGGACGTTCAGGCGGCGGCGCTGAAGAAAAGGGTGGAATCCCTCCTGGGCTGCGGCATTTCGATAGCGCTGGCCGAGGACTGGACTTACTTTCCGGGTGGCATTCCCGGATTATACCGATCGGTCATCGACGGGATGCGAGTCATCGAAGAGAAGCGGCAGAGCGTATTCCTGCGCATTGCGGGCAGCGCCGATCAGGTTCGAATCGGCACGCTGACGTCGCTGTATCGGCCTCCCCTTCTGCTTCATTTGCTCGATACGGGGAACTGGGCGGATGCGGAGAAGAAAATCATCGAAATCTTCGACGAATTGAAAAGCAAGAACTATCCGCCCGAGCATGCCAACGAAGCGTACTTCGCCATTGCCAACGCCTATCAATATATGGCGCATAAGAAGGGGAAGCTGCTTAGCGAGTTCGGCGCGTCGTCCTTCGGCCTCATGCCGGCGGCTCCTTCGCTTAAGCAGCTGGAGAAGTGGGCATTCGCTACGCTTCAAAGCCTGAGAGAGCAATCCGAGGATCGGTCCGATAAGCAGACCGGTTTAGTCGACAAGGTTCATACGTTCGTTAAGGAGAATATGAACGGCAATCTATCGCTGCAGACGATCGCCGCGCACATCGGTCTTCATCCCGCTTATTTATCAAGAGTGTATCGAGCGGAAACGGGTAGTAATCTTAGCGAATATATTATGCGATACCGGATGGAGTTGGCCTCTTATTTGCTGCGCAGCGGCGACAAAAAAATATACGAGATTGCCCAGATGCTCGGTTATCAGGCCGTTCCGCATTTTATCAAGCTGTTTAAGGCCTTTACGAATATGACCCC
The DNA here is from genome assembly GCF_042651945.1 of Cohnella boryungensis. Classification (NCBI taxonomy): domain Bacteria; kingdom Bacillati; phylum Bacillota; class Bacilli; order Caryophanales; family Paenibacillaceae; genus Cohnella; species Cohnella boryungensis. The sequence goes on from NZ_JBHSED010000070.1 coordinate 8,262, forward strand.
GCAGGATTACCGCGACCGGGCGGGGCTATCCTGACGATTGCAAATATCGGGTCTGAGTTTAAGTTGTTCAATGAGTCATTAAGATCTAAAAAGCGGAACGTTGGCTGTCAAAGCCGGCGTTCCGCTTTTATATTCCATCGCGGGCGTAAACCTGCATAACGGGGATTTCTCAAAGACATACTATCGGAGGAGGTGGTAAAATTTGCATGATTTCGATCATCATAACCTTATAGGGGTGGAAATGCAGCTTTATGACCGATTTCGGAAAAATTCTGATTTCGCGTGCAGGACCGTCGTTATCGCAAGCGAGGCAGTAAGAGCATGCTTTCTGGAATCTCTGGTTAATTTTCGAACGACGTTGCCTGCCCTGTGTCAAGAAGCGGTGAATTCGGATCGCGATTCGATTAGGCAGGCTTTTAATACGATGAGGGAAGACGTCTCCGAATCCGTCGCCCGTCTATCTGGCGCCTTGCTGCAAGGAAAGCTGATTCTATTTAACAAGGAAGGCTCGGTCGCCATAATCGAACCTGTGCAGCCTGAGCTTTCCAGGTCCGTCATGATTCCGAACAGCGAGAATCCCCTACAGTCCGCTTTCGATGCCTTTACAGAAGATATCGATATTAATATCGGGCTGTTGCGCAAAAAAATGATTTCGGATCGGTTGGTCGTCGAGACCCGGTTCATGGGGAGGAGTTCGGTCAAAAAAATCGCCATGATCTATCTAGAGGACACGGCTAGGCAGAAAGTCATCGAGTCCATCCGGGATAAGCTGGAGGGCAATAGCGACAAAGAGCTGACCACAGTACGCGATCTAGCTCGTCTGCTGGGGCACCCCAAGTTCGCGTTGACGCCGACCTATATTTCTTCCGAGCTGCCCGGAGAAACCGTACAGACCTTGATAAACGGAAAAGTGGTTATTCTGATCGACCAATTTTCGTTTGCATTCGCTTTTCCGGCAATCGTCACAGACCTATGGACGACAACTCTGGACTCCAACTATCCGCTGCTTTTTCAACTGTTTTTGCGCACACTCCGGGTTGGAGCCTCCCTGATGGCGGTTACGCTCCCCGGTCTCTATGTCGTGCTGAATTCCGTAAATCCGGAGTTGCTCCGGATTCAGTTAGCTATCACCGTGGCGAACAGCAGGGAAGGGGTTCCGTACCCTTCAATTATCGAAATGCTGCTTGTCCTGCTGCTGTTGGAAATGATCGTCGAGGCTACGATCCGGCTTCCTAAGAATATCGGCCCCACAATCACGATGATCGGGGGTATTCTATTAGGCCAAGCGATCGTTCAGGCCAAACTCGTCAGCAATTTGTTAATCATTATTTTGGTTGCTTCCGCAATTGCCAATTTCGCTCTCACGAGTTATATGAATGCGGTCGGCATGCGAATGTACAAGTACGTTGTCATGTTCGCTAGCTCCTTCTTTGGGATTTGGGGGTTGGAGGCTGCGATGATCTGGCTCATGCTCTACTTTTCCTCCTTGACGATCAGTACGGTACCTTACTTAAGCTTAAGCGTGAAAGGAAAGGTTCCGGATGAGTAAAGCAAGGACCCTGATCCTGTTCTTCCTGCTGCATCTGGCTTCGGTTTTTGCCATATTTCCGGAGCGGATGATGGCGGCCTCCTCTACGGGGCATTGGATGGCCGTTTCCCTTCTCTTTGTAATCGAGCTGCTCGTGCTATGGCTATATATGAAGGGAATGTCGTTCTTTCCCGGGAAGACGGTAGCGGATATTTGCAGCGAAGCGTTGGGGAAATGGGGAGCTGGTCTGGTAGCATTGCCGATCCTGTTTTTTTTGATGCTTGAAGTGATCCTTCTGACTTATTACGAAACGGTTGAGATCAAAGCGGTGCTTTTGCAGCGAACTCCCGTTCTTGCTACGTCAGCTCTTTTTGTCCTCCTCTGTCTCTATGCGGCCTGGAAGGGACTTGCGGCGTTGATTCGGGTAAGTATCGGGTGGTTTTTTCTGTTCATGCCCTTTATTCTCTTCTCCATGCTGATCAGCGTCAAAAACTATAGATTCCATTACATATTTCCGATCTGGAATGGCAGCTTGACCTTCCTCTTTGATCCGGATTTCTATGTGGGCAGCGTTATGTTCGCCGGATTCCTGTTCCTCGGAATGACTTCCCCCGGAAGCCGGATTGGATTTAAAGGAGCGACTGCTACGATGGGAGTCCTGTTCGTGTTCGCTTTGGCATCCGTATATATCCCGCTGCTCTTATTCGGGCAGGAGACGGCGGTCCGATTGCAGTATCCCTTGCTCATGGCGTCGGATACAATCGATTTGGAATGGGTAGTGTTTGACTGGCTCCCCAGCTTTTACGTCGTTTCTTCAAGCGCGCTCGGCGTACTGAAGGTATCGGTGCTGCTCTGGATGCTCGTGTCGTTCCTTCATCGGTTGTTTATGCCCAAAGCCGACAGCAGGTTGATTCTCGCGATCGCCTGCATCGGTTTGTATATCTCTTGCCAACTAATCCCGAACGCGGATAGGTTGAACCACTATTTATATCTGAACTCGTATTTTTGCCTGTACACCACGATCGGCTTTCCGATCATCGTATTCCTTGCTGCACAATGGAACCGAAAGAAGGCGAGGGCATGAGAATTCGTACGTTATGGGCTCCGATAATCGCGTTGTGCGCGATTATATTGCTGACAGGGTGTTGGGACACGAAGGACATTAACAAGGAATATCTTCCGGCAGTCATGGGCATCGGAAAGGGACGTTCGGATAAGTACAGGGTTATTCTGCAGATTCCTAATGCAACAGGGAAAACCCAATTTTTAGATAAAGAATCAAAGTCCATTAGCAAAGCGATCGATCTGATCCGGACAGATTCGGAAAAAAACATCGATCTGGTTCACTTGCGGCTCATGCTGATTGATAAAGAGCTTGCCCATGAAGGGATAGGCAACCTCATCGATTTTGCCGTCAGAGCCAACGACATTTCGATCAAAGGGCTAGTCGCTGTAGTGGACGGGGACTTCGAGAAGACGCTCTACCATGAAATTTCTCCGACACCGGAGGTTTCATCGTACGATTTTTTCAGCGAAGAAGCGGGATGGACACCGAATCAATCGATCGTGAGAATATGGGAAGCTTATCGCAGCCAGAATTCCTTCTCGGAGGATATGGCCATTCCGATGCTCAAGAACGGCGATCGTACTTTGTTCACTTTTAGAGGCACGGCCGTCATGCGAGAGGACCGCATGGTTGGAACACTGAGTCAGGATGAAACGCTTTTGTACAATCTGTTCAAGGGAAAATATACCGGAGGAACGATCGAGGTCGCCCAAAACACGAGCGTGCTGATTGAGAACGCCAAAATCAAGCATCGAAGGGGGTGGTCGGAGCAAGGACCGTCTCTCATAACTGAGGTGACCCTGAACGTCTTGATTACGGAAAAGCCCAAAGGGAAAAGCAACAAGAGAATCGAGAAAGAGATGTGCGAACAGCTGAGTCGACAATTTAACGATACGTTGAACAAGATCCGCGGCTATAAATCGGATGTGCTGGGGACTGGTCTGATCTTCCGCCCTTACCTGTCGGAAAAGAACCTCATGAAATGGAAATCCAAATGGTTTCCCATGTTGGAGCAGAAGGTCAACGTTCATGTAAATATATTGAACGAAATCTATTTTAAAGACCCCGACACAGATATGGGGCAGGGAGGATTGCTGAAAAGCAGCTAGTCTGGAGCAACGGGCCGCTTGCATAGCGCTCTGTGCTGCCGTTGCAGATGTTTCTGTGTATCTGAGGGCAACAGAGATGTGATAGACTGTTATAAATACATGCTCTCTGACCGGAGGATTAATCTTGGATATTGCAAATTTTCAACAATGGGTGAAACAATATTACCGGGAGCGGGGCTGGGCGGAGCTGGATATCTTCGTGCGCATCGGCTTCTTGGCCGAAGAAACCGGCGAGGTGGCAAGAGCGATAAGGGCGCTGGAAATCGGCAGAGACCGTCCCGATGAGCCCATCGGTTCTTATGAAGAAAACAAAGCCCAGTTGACGGAAGAGCTAGGCGATGTACTCGGGAATCTGATCGTCATTGCGAATAAGTACGATATTTCCCTGGAGGAGATCTTCCTTTCTCATCAGACAAAGCTGGACCACAGATATTCAAGCTCAAAGGAGACTGAACAAGAATGAAGAAGATAGCGGTATTTTGCGGCTCCAGTGACGGAGCAAATCCGATCTATAAGGAAGGCGCGCAGCTTCTGGGCAGGGAGCTTGCCAACAGGAGCATTACCCTTGTGTATGGCGGCGCGAGTGTCGGCTTGATGGGGGCCGTTGCCGATGCCGTACTGGAGCAAGGCGGAGAAGTCATCGGGGTTTTGCCCGGGTTTCTGCAGAGCCGGGAGATTGCCCACAAAGGGCTTACAGATCTGATCGTTGTCGATTCCATGCATGAAAGAAAAGCAAAGATGGCCGAGCTGGCCGACGGTTTTATAGCTATGCCCGGCGGGGCCGGCACAATGGAGGAATATTTCGAAATCTTCACTTGGGGACAATTGGGGCTGCACGAGAAGCCGTGCGGTCTTCTGAATATCAATCATTATTTCGACAGCTTAATCGCCATGTTCGATCTCATGATTCAAGAGAAGTTTATGCAGGACAAATATCGTTCCATGGCGATTACGGACACGACGGCACAAGGCCTGTTGGCTCAATTCAAGGCTTATGCTCCTCCTTCTGTCAAAACATACCTTGAGCCCGGTCGAACCTGAGTAAGCGCAGAGAGGCTGAAGGGCCTCTCCGCACGTTTTACTTTGATTCGGCAAGCCGCCGGCGTCCCCGATAACCGACGGGAAGCATCGCGACGGCCAAGATCGCGCATATCATATACATCGTAGAATAAGAGGAAAGATCCGCGATCGGCCCCATCATAACCCCGCCCAGCGAAACGCCCAGGTCCGCCATCGCAATGAACAGGCCCACCAGCACATTGCGGCTTTCCCCTGGCAGCACGAACGTCAGATAGGTCGTGAGAGTCGGATAGAGCAGCGCTTGCGCGGTTCCCATCAGAACGGCGCCGATATAGAGGAATGAGGCTCCGCCTAGAACCGAGAAGCTGACGGCTTGCGCCGCCGCGGCGACGATGAGCATAATGACCATGATGTAGGCCGAGTGCCATTTTCCGTCCGACGGTATTTTTTTGCGAAGAGCAAATCGCGCCAACACAACGACGCTTGCCTGGAGCATCAGATAGACGGCCGCGTTACCGTGCGAGATTTGCTCGGCGTATAGCGGGATAAAGGTGGTCACCGCGCCAAACACAAGGGAAGCGCTCAGCATCAGGAGGCTGCACCTTAGCAGATGCGGATTTCGGACCAGCTGGCTGAACGATTTCAGCATAGCTGCTCCTGGCTTCGTCTGACCCGCAGCGGCGGTCTTGACTTCTTGCCGCTCTATTTTGGCGCTATAGCCAACGCCTCCGGTAAGGAGGGCAATCGCGATCATCGCAGCCGTAAAAGCCTGCATATCGCCTGTCTGCCAGATGCCAAGAGCGATAAGGGGACCGAAGATTCCCGGCATGGAAGCGCAGAGCGAGTACATCGAGATGCCCTGCGAGCGATCCTTGTCCGGCAAGGCGTCGATAATGCCAAGCTGAAGAGCCATCGAGAAAAACGCGGTGCACACTCCTTGCAGCACGCGAGCAACGAAATAACCCTCCAAGCCAGTAAACGTATAGAGCAGCAGCGCCACGCCGTTAACCGCAAGAATCGCGCGGAGCACCTTGATCGGCCCGTATTTCTGGATGATCAGACCCGCCCAGGGACGAAAAAACATCGTTGTAAACAAGTAAGCTCCCATGATGAGCCCAATCGTGGTATTGGTAGCGCCCAGCGATTCGCCCTTCAACGGAATGAGAACATTCAACAGGGCATTCGCGCTAAAATACAAAAGCGTTAGTGCGTATAACCGCAGAAAAGGCCAAGACAACGCTCCCTTCAACCTGCCTGCTCCTTTCTCCAAGCTTCTTGGCGGCTTTCTTGCTTGAGCCGGAGCATCGCTAAGCGATGATCATGCTCAGCAGCTTCCTTGCGTACGGCGACTCCACATCCTTCAAGCGCTCGACAGGAACAATCTCCTCAATCCGGCCCGCTCTCATGATCATCACTCTGTCGCAAATATAAGCCGCCGCCTGTATGTCGTGCGTGATGAAGATATATCCCATGCGGTACAACGTTCTCAGGCGTATCAGCAGATCGAGAATTTGGACTTGAACCGAGCCGTCAAGAGAGCTGATCGCTTCATCCAGCAGGATGCAACGCGGTTCCGTCGACACGGCTCTTGCGATGCACACCCGTTGCGCTTCCCCGCCCGACAGCTCGTGCGAGTATTTGCTGCGATAGGACGGGTCCAAGCCGACCTGCCGCAATAACCGATCGATCTTGTCGTGAAGCCCGCGGCGAGGCTCATTGTGCAGCTTTAACGGCTCCATCAGGGCCTGCTCTACCGTATAGAACGGATTGATGGAGGAGGAATAATCCTGAAATACGGCGCTGATGCTGCCTAGTCTTGTTGTACGCTCCTCGATTCGCCGCCCCTCCCATAGAAGGCTTCCTCGATCTGGCTTTTCGATGCCCAGGAGCAATCGGCCCAAGGTCGATTTGCCGCTGCCGCTTTCCCCGATGATGCCCAGGCATTCTCCCGGCCGCCAATCGAAGCTGATGCCGGAGAGCACCTGCTTTCGCTTGCTGGCGAACAGGCCGCCCTCCGGATAGGACTTGTCCACGCGATCAATGGTAAACAATTCGCTCGCCTCCCATGAGCTTCTTGAAATGCTCGCTCAGCGCCAGCTTCGCCGAGACCAGATGACGGGTGTAGTCATGGCGGGCCGCGCTGAAGATGTCCTTGGACGTTCCGCGTTCCACGATCTCTCCGTCCTTCATGACAAGAATTTCGTCCGCGACCCGCTTGACGACGCCCAGGTCGTGCGACACGAAGAGCATCGAGCAGCCGATTCTTGCCCGCAATTGAACAAGCTGTTCGACGGCCTCGAACTGCGATATCGTATCAAGCGCCGTAGTCGGTTCGTCGGCAATGACCACATCGGGCTCCAGCACGAGGGCCAGCGCAATCATGACCCGCTGCAGCATGCCGCCCGACAGCTGGTGCGGGTAGCTGTTCATGACGGCGAGAGGGTCCTTGAGCAGCACGCTTGCCATTGCTTTACCCATTCTGGCGACGATCACATCCCGGCTCCAGCCGAAATGAAGGGCCAGCGTTTCCTGCAAGTGAACCCCGACGATGCAAGAGGGATCGAAGGCGCGCATGCCATTTTGTACAATCATGCAGAGGCGCTTGCCTCTTATCGCCCGCATCTCTTTCTCGGAGAGCTTGGACAAGTCAAGCTCTCCGAGCCGAATGTCGCCGGACTGGCGAATTCCGGCTTTATTTAATCCCATGATGGCTCTGCAGGTCAGAGACTTTCCGCTGCCGCTTTCGCCTACGATGGCCAGACAGCTTCCTTGCTTTAATTGAAAGGAGCTGCCTAAGACCAGCGCGTTGCCGGTATGGCGGTCCCAAACCTTCAGATTGGATACTTCCAGATTGCTCATGCGATCATGCCACCTCTTTTCCCTGAAGTTGCGCGGTTATGGAGACGCTTTGCTTCTGCCGCTTGTGCCGGGAGGTCATCAGCTTCGGGTCCAATGCCTTCTGCAGCGCGTCGGACAGGAAGTTGACGGCCGATACGATCAGGATGATCGCGATTCCGGGGGCCAGCATCAGCTCCGGCTTCGAGAACATGACGCCTCTTGCCTCGTTAAGCATCATTCCCCATTCCGCATTCGGCGCTTGAATGCCCAGACCAAGGAAGGAGAAGCCCGAGATTTGCAGGATCATGGAGCCGAACGCGCTGCTTGAGATGACGGCGATGTCCGGAAGCGCGACGGGCAGAAGATGCTTTCGGACAAGGGTAAAGCTGCGGGTGCCGATAGCTCTGGAGAACCTCACGTATTCGGCATCCGCATATTGCATGACGGACGTTCGAATGATGCGGGCGAACCAGGCCCATTTCATCAGTACAAACGCGATCAGGATATTCTCAAGACCTGCGCCCAGAACGCCGATGACCGCCAGCGTCATCACGTAGCCCGGAAAGGAAAGCATGACATCGCAAACTCTCATCAGAACGGCATCGATCTTGCCACGAAAGTAGCCCGCAATAAAACCGACGATCGCGCCTATTCCCACGGATGCGAGCAGCGCGGCCCCAACCCATAGCATACTGGGACGTATGCCGTAAATGATACGGGATAGCACGCATCTGCCCAGATGGTCGTTCCCTAACCAATATTCCCATGACGCCGCTGCATAGCGAAGCTCCATATGGACTTCCTCCGGGTTATGCGGCGCAAATAGTGGGGCGCAAATTCCGACGACAAAGGTTGCCGAGAGAAAGAACAGGCAGACAGCGGCCAACCGCTCTCTACACACTTGTCTAAGCAGCTTCATTAGAGATCCTTCCTTAGCTTGGGATTCAACGCAGCGTTGAGAATATCGGCAACGGTGTTAAACAGGACAAAGGCAACGGCGAGCACCAGAACATAGGCCTGAATGATCGGGAAGTCTCTGCTCAGGATGGATTTGACGCTAAGCGGTCCCAGCCCCGGCCAGGCGAACAGGTTTTCCACGACAACCGTGCTTCCGAGAATGACGGGAATCGCCATGCCGAATACCGAGACGGCGACCTGCAACGAATTCCGCAGAACGTGCAGCGTTATCTTTCTTTCCGGCAAGCCGGAGGCTCTTCCGTAGAGCACATAGTCCTCATTCAGATTGCTTAGCATAGAGGTTCGGATCATTCGGAAGTAGATGCCCGCATAGCTGATCGTGAGCACCGTAACCGGCAAAATATAGCTTGAGTAATCGTCCATGCCGCTGGTCGGCAGAAGATCCAGCTTGACGGAGAAATACCAGACCAGAAGCGCTGCAAGCCAGTAAGGAGGCATCGACGTCAGTAAAAAGGCGAGGCCTCTGACGGATTTATCCAACCACTTCCCTTCGCGCAAGGCGCAGAAGACGCCGAGCGCGAGGGACAGCGCGGCAATCGCCGCTACGGAAACAATCGTCAGCTTCAGCGTGTTCAGGAATGCCGGGCCGAGCATAGACCATACCGGTTTTCCCGTGACATACGAGCTTCCGAAATCGAGCTGCAGACAGGAAACCAGCCAATCCAGATAGCGCAGCATGAACGGCCGATCCATTCCGAGCGCAGCCCTTGTTTCGGCGATTAGTTCATCCGTAATGCTCGGTATGCCTTGCGCATGCAGCACCACTTCGGCCGGATCCATAGGAGACAGATTGCTCAGGATAAAGGCGATAAACGAAATGACGGCAAGCAGAGGAATCGCTATCAACAAACGTCTGAGAATATATAAGCCCATCGCAATCTCCCTTGTCAGACCTAATAAAAGGGGAAGACCCCTTTTATTGATCTATTCGAAGTACATTTGCTCGAAAGGCAGCTCATATTGCGTTTGCTTGAATGAAATGCCCTGCAAGCTTTTTGGCGCTACAATGGTGACATTGCCGTTCGTAAGCGGAATAAATACCGCCTCGTCATGGACTAGGTTCAGAATATCCGCGTACAACGACTTCCGCGTTTCCTCATCCGCAGACACCATTACCTCTTCGATTTTTTTGTACAGCTCAGGCGCTTTCGCGAGGCCTTTGGTCGTGTGGGCATAGGCCGATTCGGACGTAAAGGCGGCGATGGTGCTCTGCGGGTCGTAGGCCAGTCCCCACGTTTGGTTGAACAGCAGATCGTAGTCTCCCGTCGACCTTCTATTGGCGATGGATGAGGATTCTTCGCCGATCAGCTCCAGCCCGATTCCAATCTGCTTGGCGGTGCTTTGGATGTATTCGGCCTGCGTCTTCTGCGAGTTCGAATTCGCGTCGTAGTACAGCTTCAGGGTTAATCGGTTTCCGGCTTTCGCCCGGAGCTCGCCGCCCTGATCGCTAAGCCAGCCGGCTTGTTCCAATATCGACTTCGCCGTCTCAAGGCTGTAGCCGCGTTTCTTCAACTCGACATTGGCATAGTTGACGTTCGAGGAGAACAGGCTATCGGCCGGCGTCTCGGTGCCGCTGAAGATTTGCTTGCTGATCGTTTCCCGGTCAATCGCATGCCAGAGCGCTTCCCGGACCGCCTTTTCCACGATAGGGCTGCCGGTCTTGCTGCTGTTGGCCACGAGCATTTTCGTATTCATCGGTTCGCTTCGCACGATCTGATAATCGCTTGTCTCCGCCAGCTGATTCATGGCCTCCACATCGATGCTGTCTGCGCCGCGATCGTCCGTGAAGATGAAATTGACCTCGCCCTTCTGCAGCGCCAATAAGGTCGTCTCGCCGGCGGGAAGCACCTTGGCCGTAATCTTGGTCACCTTGGGCGCGCCGCCCCAATAGCTTTCATTAGCTTCAAACACGGCATATTGATCCGTCTTATGCTCGCCAAGCTTATAGGGACCGGTGCCATGGTAGCCCTTAACGCCATCCTTGGTTCCTCCGTTGTCGAAATCCTTAGGGGACAGGAACGCATACGGGCGGGTCATCGCCAATTCCAGCAGTGTCGGATAATACGCTTCGGAAAGCGCCAGCTGGACCGTATGCTCATCGAGAACGTCCACGCTTACGATCTTGGTCGACAGCTTGATCCAGGAATGCTTGCTCGGATTGCTCTGGACCGCTTCGATGTTTTGTTTCACCGCATCGGCATTAAACGGGGCACCGTCATGAAATTGAACGCCCTTCCTCAGGTGGAAGGTATAGGTCTTGCCGTCCGGGGAAATCTCCCACGATTCGGCCAGCATCGGCCGAATTCCGTCCTTGGTGTTCTCGACAAGCGATTCGTACACGATCCCTTGCGCCGGAATAGAGCCTGCATATAGATGAGGATTCATGTCATTGATATCCTTGGATGTCGCATAGATGAGTTCCGTGCCTTTAGCCGATTCCTTCACATTCTCCGTCTGGCCGCCGTTGCAGCCTGCAAGCAGGACCAGGGCAACCAGCGAAGAAATCAAAATCGCAAATTTGTTGTTCATGTCATATCCTCCAGTAATCGTGCTCATGTAGGGGTGCGGCTCTGATGGATGCCGATTTCCTTGCATATCCTTTCGATATCCTCTTCAAAGCTTTGCAAGGCAAATGCATCGGATAAGGGCTCGCCCGCAAGCTTGAGCGCAGCTTCCGCCAGGCTGCGCTCGTAGGTTGCGATGAAGAGGTCGAGGGTCGGGCAGGCTGAATCGAGCCGTCTTGCGATGCCTTGCAAAATCTTGATCCGGTAGTAATCCTCCTTGGGCATCCGCGGAATGTCCCAGAGACCTTCCTTGTTGCGGAAGATCGATCGAATGGGGACGGCGGAGAAGTCGAAATATTTGCCGTCCCGATCCGGCTCCGAGTATGGATCGATCAACAAGGAGGCATAGCGGACGTACAGCAAGTATTCCTGGTGAATCGCCTCCAGGCGAACGAATTGCTCAATATCGTGCCGCGATAAGCTTTCCGGTCTCACCGGGTAATTGTCGTCGGTCATAAACTTCAGCAGGTTAACGCCGTTCAGATGCAGTCTCTCGCCGATCGCCGAGATTTCCCTCCAGGCGGCGAGCATGCTGCGAATTAATTGGGGTGTGATAGGCCCTTCGGGAAATAGCTTATAAACATACTTCCTGGCGGAGGCTTCGTCGAACACCGCGCTTAACGTAAAATCATTCATGAACAGCGGCGGGTGGACATACAACGAAATATTTCTCGCTTCGGCCTCGATCGGCGAATTCATGACCTCCAAGGCGATGCCCGACGATTCATATAGCGTCCGAAGCTGCTCGACCTGTCGGGAGGGGGCGCGGGTCGAGCCGATAAACACCTTCCGCTTGACCCCCGTTGTGATCGCGTTGCTTGACGGACGGGCATCCGCCCAGCGCGTATCTCCCAAATAAGTAGAAAAGCTGATCGTCTCCGCCTGCGAATGCCGGCTGTTCATCCAATGGCGAATCAGCGCGCCCGAGCCGAAGGTCGGAGAGAGCAGCGCCACGCATCGGAGCTGCCGCAGAACGCCTGCGTCCAACTGCTCCAGCACCTTGGTATAGGCGTCCGCCGTAACCGCTAATATCACGGTGTCCCATTGTCCCTGAACGCTGTCGTAGCCTTGAAAAACATGATCGATTCGGCATTCGCCTCTAAGCGCGAGATGCTTCTCGTTCTGAATGTCGACGCGAATCCTTTGGTCGTTCCGCTCAAGCGCGGCAAAGAAAGGCTCGGAGCGCACGGACCGCCGTCCGACGATGCCAATGCAGCAATCCAGGCGGCCTTTGAGCAGCACAGCCATCTGAATGGAGGCGGGGCCTGTTCCCGCAATCAAGATGCGTTGCCTATCGCTCATATCCAAACCTCCTTAAAGGAAATCCCGGCCATCAGGCTTTCTGATACAAGGCGATATCGAATACATGATCCGGCCTCAAGACCTGATCCGCCAACCGCCATTTGCGCTCGTCGACCGCCTGCAGGGGATAGTTGAACAACGATTTCAGCCGGTCTCCGTATCTCATCGCTACAACAACCCGGTCGCAGGTGCGCTCATGCAAGCGGTCCAGAAGCTGATATTTCTCGGAGACCGTCGAGCTAAAAATGATATGAGTCGTATCCTCGATTCCCTCTAGCCGTTCGACGACTTCGTTAACAAGCGTAATTCGTAAGCCGCTTCCCAATCGTTCGACGACCTTCCGTCCAAGCGCGACGGCTTCCTCGTCAATGTCGATGCCGACTACGGCCGCGCCTGTCTGTCTGGCGATGAACAGGGGCGTCATCGGGAACGAGCCGGAGCCTACGAGCAGCACCTTCGAATCGCCGGTAACCTGGAAGCTGCCGAATTCCTGTTCGATGCAGGCTTCAATGTTATGAAAATAATCGCAGCGCTCCGACTCGCCGTTCAGCAGCTTCAAGGCGCGATACTTCTCCATCGTCGCCACGCACAGCGCCGAGGACTTCCTTAGTTCCGCAATGAGCTCGACATTCTCGCGGGAAGGCTGCCGCTCCAGCTCGGTCCATACTTGGCGATGCTCCTCGTTGGTGACAAATGCGGAATACTCGTCGATGACCGATTCCAGCTCCGAGCTTCGGCTGATCGCACCGTCGTATTGATCGGCCAAGGCCGAGAAGGTTGCCTGATAATCGGCCAGACGTCGTTGAAACTGCTCCAGATTCACGTTTTTCCACTCCCTTGCAGCTATTTAAGCTTCAATGTAGGCTTTGCCTTGCGCGACAATGCCGACCGTACCCTCGATCAGCAGCCGTGTCACCTTGTCGCGCTCGCAATCGGCCGTAACCTGAATCGTGCCGCCGGGCTGCTTGACTGGAACGGCGACGGCTCCTTTGTTTTTCCAGGCAAGGTAGGCCCCGAGGGATGCCGTGCCCGAGCCGCAGCCTCTTTCCCAGACCATGCTGTCCAGGGACGGAACATAAATGAGCGGAGCCAGCTCATGGGAGTCGGGCTTGAATAGCAGAATGCCGATCAGGCTGGTTCCCAGTGCGACTCCAAGCAGACGGGCCAGCTGCTTGGCCTTTCTTCTCACGGACTTGTCGACTTGATCGACTTCAAGAACGACATGCAGAAAATCGCGATACCTCACGATGGCCAGCAGCAGCTCTTCGCCTTCATAGCGGACAGCTCTTTGTTCAATTTGCCGAGGGATCGGCATGTCAACCCGGCAGACATACGCTTCGTGGCTTCTTCGAACCTGGCATACGACGAACCGGTCGCTTCCCGAGGCTTCCAGCACAATGTCGGTTGCATCTTCATGGCGCAGGCCGCGTTCCGCTGCAAGATACGCGGCCAAGGCCATGCAGGCATTGCCGCAAAACTCGCCTCCCGCCATCTGCAGCTTGGCGGCAGCTTCGCCGTTAAGCGGCTCCTCGATAAAGCCGACTTGCTCGCCATGGACGTGATCGTAAGCCATCATTCTAGCGGCGATGCGAGGCTGATCTTCCGGTGAATGCTTCGTTGTCACAAGCAGAGTCATATTCTGTGTGGGATTAAGCTTTACGAATTCGATTTCGTGTTTTCCCATAACGTCCCTCTAGACTTTAAATTGATAGCACTCGTCTTTAAAATGTAATTATTACGATTAACGGCAAATTCATCATACCCATAAAATGGGTCATCGTCAATACGAGATTGCGAATCATTTTCATTATGCTGCGATAATGTCGCGAGATTGCGAATCTTCCGGTTTGCCTCGATCGGAATTGGTCGGCAAAACAAAAACTCTGGTCGTTATAGTGGAAGCTGGCTGCGGAATCCGTCCGGTAGAATAAAAGGAGAATGGAAGGGATCAAATCTCAGGATAGCGGAGGAGATCAAGACATGAATTCACTCTACGTGCACGGCTTGACCGTAGAATATCGGGAAAATCTGCTGGGTACGGACGTCGCCCGTCCGCGAATCAGCTGGCGGCTGGAATCGGACCGTAAAGCCACTCGGCAAGAGGCTTATCAGATCCAGGTAGCCGCTCATTGCACGGATTTCAGTTCCCCCGTATGGGATAGCGGACGGGTATTGTCGGAGGAATCGGTGCTTATTCCGTATGAAGGGGCGCCTTTGACATCCAGAACTCGCTATTACTTTCGAGTCAAGGCTTGGGATCGATTCGGCCGCGAGTCCGATTGGTGCGAGGCCCAGTGGTGGGAGACAGCCTTCCTCCACGCGAAGGAGTGGGAAGCAAAGTGGATTACGCCCGACCCGATAGCGATCGATCCGGATGCGGATCCGGCCTTCATGCTGCGTAAAGCTTTCGAGTCGGACAGCAAGCCGGTGCAGTCGGCGCGTATCTATGCGACTGCGGCAGGCGTATACGAGCTTTATTTGAACGGGCTAAGGGTTGGCGACGAGGTGCTCGCGCCGGGCTGGACGAGTTATCGCAAGCGTCTCCAATTCCAGACCTACGATGTGACGGCGCTGCTTCGAGACGGGAGCAATGCTCTCGGCGCGATGGTGGCGGATGGCTGGTACAAAGGCCGCTTGGGCTGGGAGAACAAAACCCGACATTACGGAGACCGGAGAGCCTTGCTGCTTCAACTGCACATTCGTTATGCGGACGGGACGGAAAAGACGGTCGTTACCGATTCGGATTGGAAGGCGACTCTGGGTCCTATTCGGTTGTCCGAGATTTACGACGGTGAGACGTACGATGCACGGGATGAGAGGACGGGTTGGAGCGAAGCGGCGTTTGACGACAGCTCCTGGAGTCCGGTTGTGGAGGTCGAGCTGCCGCTGCATCATCTGGCAGCCCAGGAGAACGAGCCTGTGCGGGTAACGGAAACGTTAACGCCTAAGGCCGTGGTTCGGACGCCGGCCGGGGAGACGATTCTTGATATGGGGCAGAATATGGTCGGCAGAATCCGGATGTCCGTTGCGGCTCCGGCAGGTACAACAATTCAACTGACCCATGCGGAGGTACTCGACAAGGACGGAAATTTCTACAGGGGAAATATTCGAACCGCGAAGCAGCAGGTGATATATATCGCCAAGGGGACCGGCATGGAGACGTACGCCCCGCACTTTACATTCCAAGGCTTTCGTTATGTCAAGGTGGATGGATATCCCGGGCAGGAAAAAGGCTTGCCTCTTGAGGCCTTCATCGGCGAGGTGCTTCATTCCGACATGGAGCCGACTGGCGTCTTCGAATGCTCCGACCCGATGGTCAATCAACTGCAGCGGAACATCGTCTGGGGACAGCGGGGGAACTTCCTCGATGTGCCGACGGACTGTCCGCAGCGGGACGAACGCCTTGGCTGGACGGGCGACGCTCAGGTGTTTGCGGGAACCGCGTTGTTCAACTATAACGCCGGGTCTTTCTTTACGAAATGGCTTCGCGATCTGAAGGCGGACCAATTGGAGGACGGCGGCGTTCCGTTCGTCGTTCCGAACATCATCCAAGGCTATTCTTCCGCCGCTTGGGGCGATGCGGCGACAGTCATTCCTTGGGCGGTCTACGCCGGCCTGGGGGACAAGCGCATTCTGGCCGAGCAATACGAGAGCATGAAGGGCTGGGTTGATTACATCCGCGCTCAGGGAGAGCACGAGCACGTCTGGAATACGGGCTTCCACTTCGGCGATTGGCTCGCCTTGGATGCAAAGGAGGGGAGCTATATGGGCGCCACGCCGAATCATATGGTGACCGCGGCTTACTTCGCGCTTTCAACCCGAATCGTGCGCGATGCGGCTGAAGTGCTTGGCTGCGCAGAGGATGCGGCCTATTACGGACAACTGGCCGAGCGCATTGCCGCAGCCTTCCGCGATGAATTCATGACGCCGAACGGGCGGGTCGCCGCCCAGACGCAGACGGCCCACATTCTCGCGCTTGTCTTCGATCTGGCGGAGCGCAAGGATCGCGCGAGGATCGCCGGCGATTTGAACGAGATGATTGTGGACAACGGATATCACTTGACGACCGGCTTTGTCGGGACGCCGTATCTTTGCTTCGCGTTGTCGGACAACGGCTACCATGATACCGCGGTCAAGCTGCTGCTTCAGAAGGAATATCCTTCCTGGCTGTACTCCGTGTCTAAAGGAGCGACAACGATATGGGAGCATTGGGACGGCATCAAGCCGGACGGCTCGTTCTGGAGCGAGGATATGAACTCCTTTAACCATTACGCCTACGGCGCCGTGGGGGAATGGATGTACCGCAGAATCGCCGGTCTGGCGCCGATAACGGATCAGCCGGGCTATAAGCGAATTCGTGTGGAGCCGGATTTCACGGGGGGCAGGTTGAGTCATGCCCGGGCATCCTTCAAATCCATGTACGGGCTCATCGAGTCCGAGTGGGCGTTCAAGGAGGATCGCCTGAAGGTGAACGTCGCGATACCGGCGAATACAACGGCATCCATCCTGCTGCGCGGAGCGCAAGCGGATCGCGTTCAAGTCGGAGGAGTCGCTCTTGCGCAAGCGGACGGCATCTTGCTTTTTCGGCAAGAGGCGGACGGAGTACGGGTCGAAGCGGGCTCCGGCAGCTACAGCTTCATCTACGACAGGCCGGAGGCCTCCTATCGAACCTACCATGCAGGCATGAGATTAGGGGAAATGGCGCAATGGGACACGGCAAAGCGGATTATGGATCGGCATGCTCCCGGCTTTGCGGACAATCTGGGATTTATGAGCCGGATGCCGTTGGCCAGTGCCGCGAATAGCCCTATGGGAAGCTACATTTCGCAAGAGCAGTATGAGGCGATGCTTGCGGAGCTGCTCTCGATCCGCGAATGATCATTGATCCAAGATCGCAGCAGGAGGGATTCCGATGAGACACACAGGCGACATCAAGGTGCTGTACGTTCACAATGAGCGAGGGCCGAAGCTCGGCTATTCCGAGGCTTCGGGCGTTCGGATTGTGCATTCGGACGGCTTGGCTTTCAAGAGCCATAGCGGGGACGAGGAGCTGCTCCCTTACGAGGACTGGAGGCTGGCCCCGGAAGCGCGCGCGAAGGATCTGGCTTCCCGAATGACGATCGAGCAGATCGCCGGACTGATGCTGTATAGCAGCCATCAGGCGATTCCGGGCAATCAAGGGTGGTTTCCTGCACACTACGGCGGTCAAGACTTCGCGGTTAGCGGAGCCGATTCGGCCGACCTGTCCGACGAGCAGATGGCTTTCCTTGCGAACGACCACATTCGTCATCTGCTGATTACGCGCATAGAAAGTCCCGAGACGGCCGCGCGCTGGAACAACAACATTCAGGCTTATGCGGAGAGCCTTGACTGGGGCATCCCGGCGAACAACAGCTCGGATCCGCGCCATAGCTCGGATGCGTCCAAGGAGTTCAATGCGGGCGCAGGGGGAACGATCTCCATGTGGCCGGAGAGCATGGGGCTGGCAGCCACCTTCGATCCCGAGACCGCCCGTAAATTCGGAGAGGTGGCGGCACTGGAGTACCGGGCCCTCGGTCTGGCAACGGCTCTATCGCCGCAGATCGATATCGCCACGGACCCAAGATGGTTCCGCTTCGGCATGACGTTCGGAGAAGACCCGCGGTTGGCGGCGGATATGGCGCAGGCCTATATTGACGGATTTCAGACTTCGGAGGGAGAGGCCGAAATCGCGGACGGATGGGGTTACGACAGCGTGAACGCCATGGTCAAGCACTGGCCCGGCGGCGGGTCCGGCGAAGCCGGAAGGGATGCGCATTTCGGCTATGGCAAATACGCGGTGTACCCGGGCAATAATTTTGAGGAGCATCTGATTCCGTTTACGGAAGGAGCCTTTCGCTTGTCGGGCAGAACGGGCCAGGCTTCCGCCGTCATGCCGTATTACACGATATCCGTCGGTCAGGATCCGATCGGAGGAGAGGATGTCGGCAACGCCTACAGCTCCTATCTCATTCAGGAGCTCCTTCGGGAGAAGTACGGCTACGACGGCGTCGTATGCACGGACTGGGGCATTGTCGCAGACGAAGGCGAAGACATCACCCGTCTGTTCCCCGGGGGACGCTGCTGGGGCGTAGAGGAAGGCTACACGGTTGCTGAACGGCACTACAAGCTTCTGATGGCCGGTATCGACCAATTCGGAGGCAGCAATGAGCCTGCTCCTGTGCTGGAGGCGTATCGCATAGGCGTCCAGAAGCATGGCGAAGCCTTCATGAGGAGGCGCTTCGAGCAATCGGCGGCGCGGCTGCTCCTGAACATGTTCCGCTTGGGCCTGTTCGAGAATCCCTATGTCCAGCAGCAAGAAACGGCAGTCAGAGTCGGATCTCCCGCTTTTATGGAACACGGGTATCAGGCTCAGCTCAAGTCGATCGTGCTTCTGAAGAATGAGCGGGCGCTGCCGCTTGCGAAGAGGCAGACCGTATATATTCCGAGGAGATCTCTGCCGGCCGATACGGATTGGATGGGAATACCGCTTCCGCCATCCGAGGAATTTCCGATCCGCCTCGATGTCGTGAAGAAATATTTCGAACTGACCGACGATCCGGACAAGGCGGATTTCGCGCTGGTCTGCATCGAAAGTCCCCGCTCGACGAAGGGCTACAGTAAAGCGGATGCGGAGGCGGGAGGCAACGGGTATGTACCGATCAGTCTCCAATACAGGCCTTATACGGCAGAGCATGCCCGCGAAGAGAGTCTCGCCGGTGACCCGCGCGATGTGTTGAACCGCTCGTACCGGGGCAAAACGGTGACCGTCTCGAACGCTTCCGATCTGGATTTGGTCGTTCGAACCAAACGCTTGATGAACGGCAAGCCGGTCGTCGTGTCCATGCTGCTGTCGAACCCTGCGGTGATGGCGGAGCTGGAGCCCGAGGCCGATGCGATCATTGCCCACTTCGGCGTACAGGATCAGGCGATTCTCGATATTGTATCGGGCGCTTTCGAGCCGCAAGCGCTGCTTCCCTTCCAAATGCCCGCCAGTATGAAGACGGTGGAGACGCAGCTGGAAGATATACCGCATGACATGGAAGCGTATGTTGATTCGGCAGGCCGCGCGTATGACTTTGCGTACGGATTGAATTGGAAGGGCGTCATTCAGGATGCCCGCGCGGTTAAATACAAAAGGTAACCCGACGAGGGTTGTTGGAGAGGGCATTGGTCATAATGCCCTCTTTATGACGTCCGCCCCATTCGGATAAAATGAGGACAAGCAGATTATAGGCGGATTTCAAGGAGGAGGAGCGGCCGTGCGTAGAATTAGACCTTATCTGAACTCGCTGCGCTTCAAGTTCATTGCGGCCGTGCTCGTCATTTTCGTGCCTCTGGCCACGATGCTGGTCGTAAACAATCTATACTCCGTTGAAGTTGTCCGCAGCCAGGTCGCGCAATCCAACAAAAATATGCTTAGTCTGTACATGGGACAGATTGACCGCAACCTGGTGGAAGTGGACAAGTATATGTTTCCGACTCTGGAGGGCAATCTGAACGTACTGGATCTGGAATTTCCCAAGTCGCGCGACTCGGACAGATACCAGATTGCGAAAATCAGCATGTTCAATACCCTTAAGGATAACATGGGCTATTACCCGATTCTCGAATCGTTTTTCGTCTATTCGGCGCTTAATCAGGAGCTGATCGTTGCGCAAAATAACCAAGGCAGCTTCGAGGAGCGCGAACAATCGCGCCAAGAAATTCTGAGGATGCTGGAGCAGGAAATGGAGACCAACGATTATTCCAACTGGCATGTCTGGAAGGGAGAACAGAATTATTATTTATTTCATTTGCTGAAGTCCGGCAATGTCTATATGGGCGCCTGGATCAACAGCAGCCAATTGATGGTTCCATTAAATCTCATCGATCTGGGCGAATCCGGCGCCGCGCTCATTACGACGGACAAATCGGAGCCGATCAGCCATGTCGACCTCGTCAATGACAAGGAGCTCAGCCTGAACTTTCCCAAGCAATCGTATACGCTCACAGGCCAAGGCAACGATACCTACCTGGTCATGGGAGAGCCCTCGACGCAAGGCAATTTCAATTTGGTCGCGCTCGTTCCCGAAAGCACGATTTTGCAAAATCTACCTTACCTTCAGCGGATCTCCTCCATCATTACCCTTGCCGGCGTATTCTTCCTGCTGCTGTTTATTTTCCTGATGCGGCATATGTTCCTGAAGCCGATTAAGCGAATCGTCATGGCGATGCGCAGGCTGCGAGACGGCAACTGGGAATCGCGGATCGAGCAGAAGCCTGCGTCAACCGAATTCGAAATCGTGAACGAAACGTTCAATCGCATGATGGAAGAGATCGTGCATCTTAAGATCAACGTGTACGAGGAAAAGCTGAATCACCAGCGTGCGGAGCTGAGACATCTGCAGCTGCAGATCAATCCTCACTTCTTTCTCAATTCGCTCAATATTATTTACAACCTGGCGACGGTCAAAGACTTCGCCCTCATTCAGGAGATGACCAAGTGTCTCGTGTCGTACTTCCGGTTCATGTTCCGGAGCAATTCTTACCTCATTCCGCTGCGCGACGAGCTGAACCATACTGCTAATTATTTGCGGATTCAGCAGCTGAGATTCCCGGATATTTTCCAATATCGGATCGATCGGCCCGAGGCCTTCCTGGATCAGGAGGTTCCTCCGCTTATTGTGCAGACGATGGTGGAAAATACGATTAAATATGCGGTGAACATGGACAAGCTGATTTATATTTCGGTCGAAGTGGGGAAGGAGGAGTCGGCCAAGGGCCCCTCGCGTCTCCTTCTTCACATTAAAGACACCGGTCCCGGCTTTCCCGACGAGGTGCTGGAGTGGCTGGCGCAGGAACGGGAAGGTGCCGCCAGCGAGAACGGAGAGCAGATCGGCATTTGGAATGCGCGAAGGCGGCTTCGGCTGCTCTACCAGGACAGGGCGACAATTGAATTCTACAACGAGCCGGGGCAGGGCGCTGTCGTGCGGATCGGAATTCCGATGCAGGAATGAACGGGGTGGGATAGATGTTTCAGGTGTTGATTGTAGATGACGAGGTCCATGCCGTCAGAGGGCTGCAGGCCGGGGTTCAATGGGATAAGCTGGCCGTTGACGAGGTTCATACGGCGCATAGTCTGAGGCAGGCCCAGGACGTATTTCGCGACCGCAAGATTCACCTCCTGATCTGCGATATCGAGATGCCTCAAGGTTCGGGAATCGAATTGACGGCTTGGGTCAGAGAGCAATACCCGGATACGGAAACGATCTTCCTGACCTGTCATTCCGACTTCTCCTTCGCCAAGCAGGCGATTCAATTAAACAGCTTCGATTATTTGCTTAAGCCGGTAGACTATTCGGAGCTGGAGACGGTCTTGGCCAAAGCCCTGGGGAAGATCAAGAAGGAGAGCGAGCTCCGTTCGTTCGAGGAGGTTCACAACCGCTATCACCAGCTGTGGGAGGCTCATAAGCCGGTAGTGGCGGACCGCTTCTGGCAGGATCTGATCCAGAAGAAGCTTCCGGCCATTCCGAAGACGATAGGTGCGGCTATGCAGAGCGCCGGCTTGTCTTATCGGGAAGGGAAATACCTGCCCGTCTATACGCGTGTTCAGCGCTGGAACAAGGAGCTGTCAGACCGGGATCAGCGGATTATGGAATACGCGCTGCGCAATGTGCTGGAGGAAATCATGAATCAGGTGGAAGGGGCCGCGATTATTCCTGTGCATCACGATTCGCTGCTGACGGTTATTCCCGTTGATGCGCCGATAGATCAGCCCAAGTTTCGCAGCGATTGCGATTCCTTCATCCAGAATTGCAATCAATACTTGTATTGCGATATTAGCTGTTATGTCGGCGATCCGGTACAGCTGCATGAGATGGCGGATATGCTGTATACGCTGCAACGGCTGGAAGAGAACAATGTGACGCGGATTAACCGTACGATTTTTCTGGGGGAATCGAAGAGGGGAGAGCTCCGGATACCGACCGCTCCGTTGGCGGAATGGGCAGAATGGATGAAGCAGGGGGCCCGCGACAAATTAAGGGAGCATATCTCCCGCTATCTTGAATCGTGGAAGGAGCTTGAAGGCGGAGTGGATGCGGAGGACGTCCATTCGTTCTATCAGGACTTCATGCAGATGATCTACTTCGTTCTTCAGTCCAAGGGACTGCAGGCCAATCAGGTGTTTGCGCGCAATCTGCTCACGCACAAGCCGGAATCTGTGCTGCGTTCGTTGACCGCCTTGCAGGAATGGGTGGGCTTCATCGTGGAGGTTGCGTTAAACCATATCCATTCGATCGAGGAGAACTTATCCGTCGCGAACAAGGTGAAGAGATTTATTGCCGAGAAGATCGGGGAGCAGAGCCTTTCTCGCGAGGATATCGCCAATCACGTGTTCCTCAATCCGGACTATCTGACGCGTATATTCAAGAAGGAGACGGGGCTATCCCTTTCGGACTTCCTCCAACAGAGTCGAATTGAACATGCCAAGGAGCTTCTTGTCCATTCAGGTCAATCGATCAGCGATATCGCGCTCGCTTCGGGCTATTCGAACTTGTCCTACTTCTCGACGATTTTCAAGAAATCGACCGGCATGAATCCGCTTGATTACCGCAGACGATCGCAGACGAATTAGAGCTCCACAGCCGATTCCTTAACAAGGAGTCGGCTTTCTGTATATACGAGCAGAAGAGGTCGGAATTTTATAAACGAGAAGTCGTTTTATTGGTAAGCGCTCTCACCGATACTCCCTTAGAATGAGAGCATAACGAAAGGCAAGGAAGAGGGGGAGTTCCACATGGCGAAGACAGGATGGGCTCGTACATGGAAACAAATGAAACGCTATCGTGCCTTGTTCTTGATGATGGTGCCCGGCATCGTCTACTTGATTATCAACAATTACATGCCGATGTTCGGCGTTGTCATCGCCTTCAAGGACATTAACTATGCAAAAGGGATTCTCGGAAGCGACTGGATCGGGTTCAAGAATTTCGAGTATTTGTTCAAGACAGAGGATGCCGTTACGATTACCCGTAACACGATACTGTATAACGGAGCGTTCATTATCCTCAATACGGTGATGGCCATAGGCGTTGCGATATTGCTGAATGAAGTTCGCAGCAAGCTGGCCGCCCGATTCTACCAGAGCGTGATCCTGCTGCCGTTCCTCATCTCAATGGTTGTCGTCGGGTATCTGGTGCTCTCGATGCTAAGCTCCGAGAACGGGTATCTCAATATGAATATCCTTCCGATGTTAGGCATTGAACCGATCTCGTGGTACTTTGAACCGAAATATTGGCCTTATATCTTAACGATTGTCCAATTGTGGAAAGCTACCGGATATCTGTGCGTGATTTTCCTGGCGTCGATCATCGGAATAGATAACGAATACTACGAAGCGGCAACGATCGACGGCGCAAGCAAGTGGCATCAGATCAGGAGCATTACGATCCCGCTGATTACGCCGACGATCACGATTATGACCCTGCTGGCGATCGGCCGGATTTTCTACTCCGATTTCGGCCTGTTCTACCAGGTTCCGCTTAACTCCGGTCCGCTGCAGCCGGTTACGGACGTGATCGACACGTATGTGTACCGGGGCTTGATGACGCTTGGCGACATCGGGATGTCTTCCGCAGCAGGCTTGTACCAATCGTTGGTCGGATTTGTTCTGGTGCTGCTGTCCAACTACATCGTCAGCAAACGCAACAAGGATAATGCCTTGTTCTAAACCGAAAGAGGTGAACTGCAATGAGAAACAATATGAACCAGGCATTCGTACACACGGTGTTCGTCATTCTCGCGATCCTGTGCTTGTTTCCCTTCCTTCTGCTCTTCATGTCGTCGATCACGGAGGAGAGCGCAATCATAAGCAATGGATATTCGGTCTGGCCGAGCGACTTCAGCTTGGAGGCCTACAGCTACCTGTGGAAGCAAAAGCTGTCCATGTTCAACGCTTACGGCATCACGGTTCTGATTACCGTTACAGGCACCTTCGTAGGTCTGCTGATCAGCGCTCTGCTGGCCTATCCCTTGTCCAGGCGCGACTTGCCTATGCGAGGCATCCTGTCCTTCCTCGTGTTCTTCACGCTTCTGTTCAACGGAGGACTCGTGCCGACGTACCTGATCTACACGGAAGTGTTCGATATGAAGAACACTTTAATATCTCTCATCGTTCCAGGACTGCTGACCAACGGATTTTTTATTCTGTTGATCAGAACCTTCTTCGCCAACTCCATTCCGGTACAGATCATTGAGTCGGCGTACATCGACGGAGCGTCGGAATTCAAAATTTTTTACCGCATGGTGCTTCCGCTCTCCTTGCCCATTCTGGCGACAATCGGTCTTATGCTGACGATCAATTACTGGAATGATTGGTTCAACGGTCTTATCTATGTCACGGAACCGGGCCTGTTCAGCATTCAGAACCTGCTTAACCGAATGCTGGTCAACATCCAGTTCCTTCAGCAGAATAACCTGGGAGGCCAGAACGTGACCGCCAACCTGCCCATGAACTCGGTTCGGATGGCGATGGCCGTCATCGGGATATTGCCTCTGCTGCTGATCTATCCGTTCTTTCAGAAGTATTTTGTCAAAGGCCTCACCATTGGTGCTGTCAAATGATTGGCCATTCTCGGGCTTCCGGCCCGGTTGGTATAGATGAGTATACAATTATTTAGGGGGAATACACATGTTAAGAAAGTCCAAGGCCTCTATACTTCTGCTCTCCGTCGTATTGATTCTGTCTTTACTGCTTGCCGCTTGCGGGAAGTCCAGCAACTCGGGCAATACTTCCTCTCCCGCTGCGAGCGGCGGGGCCTCTTCGTCGGAAGGCGTCGCCTCCGGTCCGAACAACGAGAAGGAGCTGGAATTGAAGCTGGCCTTTATCGGGCTTGGCAATATGAAGGAAGTGAACCTCGTACAGGAGGAAATGAGCAAAATTACAAAAGAGAAAATCAATGCGACTGTCAAGCTTATTCCGATAGACATCGGCGCATGGGTGCAGCAGGTGAATCTGATGCTGGCGGGCAACGAGCCGCTCGACCTGTTGGTCACGTCTTCCTTCTTCAACTTCTCTTCGCAGGTTGCCAAGGGGCAATTGCTTCCGATCGATGAGCTTGTCGCGAAACACGGCCCAGCGATCAAGGACACGATGGAGCCGAGAATCTTTAATGCAACGAAGGTCGGCGGCAAGAGCTACGGCGTGCCGAGCGTGCGGGATACGGCAGCCGATCACGGCTTCGTGGCCAGAAAAGACTTGATGGACAAGTATGGTCTCAACTTCGATAACGTTAAAACCTATGCGGATCTGGACCCGATCTTCAAGACGATCAAAGATAATGAGCCGGGCATCTACCCACTGGTGCAACGCTCTCAGACGAACACCATTGCTTACGAAATCGTTCGGGGATATATTGACCAGATGGGGGACACCCCGGGGGTGCTTCTGGTGAACAACCAGGATTTGAAGGTCGTTAACCTCTACGAGCTGCCCATCTACAAGGATGCTTTGCAGTTGGCCAGAAGATGGTACCAGGCCGGTTATATTATGCCGGATGCGGCCACCTCGCAGGAATCTAACACCAGCTTGACGAGCGCAGGCAAAGCGTTCAGCTACATGGCCAATCTGAAGCCGGGATTTGAAGCCCAGGAAAAGACAATCACAGGCTATGAAGTGGCGGTTGCCCGGTTTGTGGCGCCGATCTCCACGTCCGACTCGAGCACCGGATTTATGATGTCCATTCCGAAGAATACGCAGGATCCCGATCGCGCCGCTCAACTGTTGAATCTGCTCTATACGGACAAGGATATCGTTAACCTGATCGCCAACGGCGTCGAAGGCAAGCACTACGTGTCCGCAGGGGACAATCTCATCAAAGCGCCGGAGGGCGGAAGCAGCTATATCTTTAACCAATGGCAGGTTGGCAACAATGCCTTGGCGAAGGTATGGGAAGGAACGCCGCCGGACATCTGGGAACAAACGAAAGCCTTCAACAAGGCTTCAACCTTCTCCAAGGCGCTTGGCTTCTCGTTTGATGCTACTCCTGTGAAAACCGAAGTAGCGGCGGTTGCCAATGTCAATAATCAGTACAAGGCTGGCCTGGAATCCGGGACGATTGATCCAGCCAAGCTGGATGAATTCTTAAGCAAGCTGAAGTCTGCTGGCCTCGACAAGATCATTGCCGAGAAGCAGAAGCAGTTGGATGCATGGGCTAAGGAGAACAACATCCAATAACCGTTCGTCCTCCGCCCCGTGAAGCCTCCCTTCTTCGGAACTGCTGTTTCGAGGAAGGGAATTTATTATCCGGCCTTCGGCCGGCGAAGAGCATGTCGACAGGATTCTAATGGAGGTGCTGCAATGGCAAGGGATATTCAAGGCTTAGTTGCCCGAATGACATTGGAAGAGAAGGCCGGAATGTGCTCCGGTCTTGATTTCTGGCATATGAAAGGAGTCGAGCGCCTGGGCATTCCGTCCATCATGCTGACTGACGGGCCCCATGGACTGCGGAAGCAGCGGGCCTCGGCGGATCATCTCGGCTTGTTCGACAGCGTCCCGGCGACGTGTTTCCCCTCGGCTGCGGGCATGGCCAGCTCGTGGGACCGGGAGCTGATTCGCAAGGTCGGGGTTGCGCTTGGAGAGGAATGCCAGGCGGAGGAGGTTGCCGTCCTTCTCGGTCCAGGAGCGAATATCAAGCGCTCGCCGCTTTGCGGACGCAACTTCGAATACTTCTCCGAAGACCCGTATCTGTCTTCCCGTATGGCGGCCAGCCACATTGAGGGGGTGCAGAGCCAGGGCGTCGGCACTTCGCTGAAGCACTTCGCAGCGAATAATCAGGAGCATCGCCGTATGACCGGCGATTCGATTGTCGACGAACGGACTTTACGGGAAATTTATTTGGCCAGCTTCGAGCTGGCCGTGAAGGAAGCGCAGCCTTGGACGGTGATGTGCTCCTATAACAAGGTGAACGGGATCTATGCCTCCGAGAACGAGTATTTGCTGACTGATATTCTGAAGGAAGAGTGGGGGCATGAAGGGCTTGTCGTCTCGGACTGGGGCGCCGTGAATGAGCGGGCGGACGGACTGGCAGCAGGCCTAGAGCTCGAAATGCCCTCAAGCGGAGGAGCGGGAGAACGCAAAATCATCGAGGCCGTACGCAGCGGCCGACTGCCGGAGTACAAGCTGGATCGGGCGGTAGAGCGCCTCTTGCGGATCATATTCATGGCTGTAGACAACCGTAAAGAGATGGCAGCCTACGACGCGAAGGAGCATCACGCTTTGGCACGTGAAGTCGCGCGGGAAAGCATGGTGCTGTTGAAAAATGAAGACGGCATCCTGCCGCTGCGCAAGGAAGGACATCTTGCCGTAATCGGCGAGCTTGCGGTCAAGCCGCGCTATCAGGGGGGAGGAAGCTCCCACATCAAGCCGACCAGGCTGGAGGATATCCGCGAGGAGATTGTGAAATCCGCAGGTGCAGGCGCGCAAATTGCGTATGCTCAAGGCTACGAGCTCCAATCGGACGCTTCGGACGATCGGCTTCTCGATGATGCGAAGCGGATCGCTTCTCAAGCGGACGCGGCTGTTCTGTTCGTCGGATTGCCGGAGCGTTACGAATCGGAAGGTTTCGACCGGACTCATCTCCGTCTGCCGGACAACCAGATCGAGCTTATTCTAGCCGTTGCGGAAGTACAGCCGAATCTCGCCCTTGTGTTGAGCAATGGAGCCCCGATCGAAATGCCGTGGCTCGGCAGCGTCAAGGCGGTGCTCGAAGCCTATCTCGGCGGCCAAGCCCTAGGCGGTGCGATTGCCGATCTGCTGTTTGGCGACGCCAACCCCTGCGGCAAGCTGGCGGAGACATTTCCTGAACGCCTGGAGCATAATCCTTCGCAGCTCAGCTTTCCGGGCGAGGGGGATCGCGTGGAATACCGCGAGGGTCTGTTCGTCGGTTATCGTTATTATGACGCCAAGCAGATTAAACCTCTGTTCCCGTTCGGCTTCGGATTAAGCTATACAAGCTTCGTATATAAGAATTTGCTTATTGGCAGCAAAAGCCTCCGCGACGACGAACACGTTACGGTTTCCGTCGAGATCGGCAATACGGGCTTGCGCGCGGGCAAGGAAATCGTTCAGCTGTATGTACGCGATGTCCACAGCACCATGATCCGTCCGTCCAAGGAACTGAAAGGCTTTGCCAAGGTTGAATTGCAGCCGGGCGAGACGAGGACCGTTTCATTCACGCTGGACAAGCGTGCTTTCGCCTACTATAGCGTTGACTTGAAGGATTGGCATGTTGAGACGGGAGAATTCGAGATTATTATCGGCAGCTCATCGCAGGATGCGCGACTGACGGATACCTTGCATGTTCAATCGACATCTGTCGTCAAGCCTGTATACACCCGGAACACCACGGTCGGCGATCTTTCCGGCGATTCTAGAGGGGAAGCGGTCATCCGGGAATGGGTCGCGCGAACGCCATTCGGAGCTATGGCTTCCGAGGAGGGTTCCGGCTCGGAGATGATCTCCGCCATGCTGCGGTATATGCCGCTGAGAGGACTGATTGGCTTCAGCGGGGGAGCGCTCTCCGATGAAGACCTGAATGAAATGCTCAAGCAGCTGAACGGATAAAGCGGAAGCTGCGATGCTCTTGCGAAATAAGACCGTTACTTCAGACTTAAGGGGATGAATAAGATGGAAATCACTAGAGACACTCGTATTGGCATCCTGTTGAGGCATGAAGAGGCGCGAGCGATTCTGCTTCGTCGGATTCCCAGCCTGCTCACATCGGCTCCGCATATGGTGTCCCTCTTGAAGAGCTTGTCTTTGGCCAAGTTTTATCAGTTCAATCATGAGGAATTGTCCCAAACGAATTGGCTGGAGGAAACCATGTTGGAGTTGTCTCGGGTTTCGTTGCAGCCGGAGGCTCGGCAGGCGGAGCCGGCAATCGCTCCTTCGATCGAGTATGAAGCGGTTAGCGTGCCTCGCGGTTCGGCGGCCGTTCATGCGCCAACCGAGGGAGAACAATGGTCCGTGTACGAGATCGAGCTGCGTGGTCCCAGCCACGGCAATCCGTTCACGGATGTGTCTCTGGAGGCCGAGTTTTGTTGGCAAGACCGATCTGTTCGCGTGGCGGGATTCTATGACGGCGAAGGCGTTTATCGTATCCGATTTATGCCGGACGCCAAGGGGGCCTGGACCTTCAGAACCTACAGCACGGCCAGATCGCTCGATGGCATCGAAGGTGCTTTTCGCAGCGTCGAGCCCTCTTCCGGCAACCACGGGCCGTTGCGCGTAAAGGATACTTATCATTTCGCCTATGAGGATGGAACTTCTTACATCCCCGTGGGGACGACATGTTACGCTTGGACACATCAAGGCGGCGAATTGGAGGAGCAGACGCTGGAAACGCTGCAAGCTTCCCCGTTCAACAAGATGCGGATGTGCGTATTTCCGAAATCCTATCTGTTCAACCTGAATGAACCGATCCATAACCCGTTCGAAGGCTCCCTGGATGAGGGATGGAATTATACCCGGTTCAACCCGGTATTTTTCCGGCATCTCGAGAACAGAATCGCCGATCTTGGCAAGCGTGGGATTGAAGCCGACTTGATCCTGTTTCATCCGTACGATCGTTGGGGCTATTCGGAGATGAGCCCGGAGACGGACGATCGTTATCTGCGCTATGTCGTGGCCCGATTGTCCGCTTACCGGAACGTATGGTGGTCACTGGCGAACGAATATGATCTGATGTGGTCCAAGGAAGACAAGGATTGGGAGCGTTTTGCCGCAATTGTGACGGAGAACGATCCAGTTGGACATCTGATCTCGAATCATAATTGCTTCAGCTTCTATGACTTCAGCAAGCCATGGGTTACGCATTGCAGCATTCAGCGCGTCGATGTGTACAAAACCTCCGAAGCTGCGAACGAGTGGCGGGAAAAATGGCATAAGCCGGTCGTGATCGATGAGTGCGGATACGAAGGAGATATCGACCAGGGTTGGGGCAATATTACCGGAGAAGAGATGACGCGCCGCTTCTGGGAAGGAGCGATTCGCGGCGGCTACGTCGGGCACGGGGAGACGTACCTTAATCCGGAGGAGATTCTGTGGTGGTCCAAGGGCGGCAAGCTTACGGGGACTAGTCCGGCCCGGATTGCCTTCCTTCGCAGGATCATGGAAGAGAGCCCGGGAGGCGTGCTTAATCCGCTGCCTTCAGACTGGGATACGCCGTGCGCGGGAATCAGGGATGAATACTATTTGTACTATTTCGGGTTTAACCAGCCGAAATTCCGCATGATCAGCCGGAGGCCGGGAACCCGATATCAGGTTGAACGGATCGATACCTGGAATATGACCATTGAGAAGCTGCCGGGCAGCTATGAGGGGACGTTCCGAATCGAGCTGCCGGGCAGACAATTCATGGCGATCCGATTAACGAGGATTTGAGTCAATCGGGTCGAATAAGAAGCGGGAAGCTTCGTATATCCGCAGGAAGAACCTTCCAAATATACCAAGCTCAAGCGCCGGGCATTCCTGCCGACGCTTGAGCTTATTTTGTTCCAATATCAGAAAGTATAACATTTAGACATTCTTATCCCCATCTGATAGCTCGATACAAAACGTCTGCCGCCTTACCTAAGGACGGCGGAGCCGTTTTTACTTGGTTGAGCTCTTCCCGCTCTGAATGTTGCCAATCGAGAGCAATTAATTGAAAGTTATCGTGTAGGAAACGGAAGGATAGGCGGTTGTGGAATCCGGCACGCGCTCTATAACCGTAACCAGCGTGCCGGGACTGAAGTAGCCTGAACCGCCGTTGTAATTGGTGCTGTTCACGACGGCCGTGCCAAGATCGAGCGTCGTATTGTTGTAGCTCCAGTAGTAATGGAGCCGAAGCGCATTCGCGGCGGAAGCCGTAATCTTGATGCTTGTTCCGGTAGTTTTGGCGTTAGGAAGAATGTAGGCATAGCCTTGGCCGGCTGTGAGCGTATTGGAGTAGGTGCTGCCGTAGCTCACGATGGCCGGATTGGCTGATGCCGTTATGCTGAACAGCAAAGAGACAGCCATCAGGACTACAAATAGCTTGGCGGTTAATTTGTTCATTAATCATCCGTCCTCTCAGAAATAGATAGTTTCCAAGCTTGCTTGGAGCTGAACGAAAAGCCTTGCGAAATGGATGATCTCCTCCTCGGCAGTCAGATGAACGGCTTTGAAAAAACACGTTCTATTGCAAATATATACCAATTATTAAAGGGTGTAAATAGTGCTGATAGACCTCTAGTCCCGAGCATTCGCATTTACCGCCCAGGCTTAGCGGCATGGCAATCGAGCAGGTCGTTCAACCTTCAATGACATCGGTTAGTTTTTTTATTTTGGCATTTAAAATAATGACATAATGCTGTCAACATTCTGTGTGGTAAGTTGGAAGGTGCTAACGGCATTGACGTTATTTTATTGCGGGCAGGAGGCTGGTTGAATTGTACCAATATCAGGATCAGACCTATCAGGAGGTTCAATTTGAAGGTCGGGATTTGCGCTACGGCGAACTCATTCGCTGCACCTTTAACAGATGTACATTCATGAACGCTTCCATGGAGGAAATGGCCACCGCCAATTGCCGTTTCGTCGAATGCAGCTTTCGCGGAGCGGCTTTGAACGGTTCCGTTCATACAGAGAGCGCCTTTGAAAACTGTAATTTCAACGGCGCCAATCTCTTTGTGTCCAAATTCACCGCGTGCAAGATGACCGGCTCGGATTTTTCAGGCGCTCAGATGGACGGCATAACAATCGATCAGGGGGATTGGGCATATACGAATCTAAGACACGCCAGATTAGGGAAACAGGTGTTCAGAGGAGTTCGCTTTCTGGAGGCTGACTTCACGGAGGCGAATTTGGAAAAGGCCGATCTAAGAGATTGCGACCTGACCCGGGTCTCGTTCAGCAAAGCGAAGCTGCAGGGGGCGGATCTTCGCGGCGCGAGCTTGGAGGGAGTCGATTTGAAGGGCCTTGATGTGAAGGGCGTGCGAATGGACGCCGGGCAAGCCGTTCTTTTCCTGCGATCCTATGGGGCGCGAGTAGATTAATTCGATCGTACGAATGAGTGTTACGCCTTCAGCGCAGACATAACCGCGAAGCCTTGCAGCTACGCGGTTATGTCTGTTTTTTTACGTCCCTCTCCTCCCGAACGGGGGATATTTTTTTGAGAGGAATAGCGATATATTATGCCTGGATAGCTCTTGTTAGGCGAGCTGTAAGAAAAATTTCAGATCAGAATTGTATAGTAAAAGAGGACTATCATGATTGTCCCAACTTTAGTTAAATCTTGAATCATCTTGCTATTGGATAGAGAGCAGCGGAGTAACCAAGTCAAGGAGTCAGATCATTTTGTCTAATCAGATACAATGGATCGGAAAATGGAAAATACCTATTCTAGTCATTCTATTTGTATTGGTTCTTTCGGGCGTGCGCATGGCATGGATCTCTTATTTCGATAAGCCGGATCAGCCTTATGCGGTGAACGGAGAATTGGATTTGCGGGACTGGACGGGCTTGGAGAAAGAAACGATTACGCTGGATGGACAGTGGGCGTTTTATTCCCACGAATGGCTGCCTGGCAACGAGCCCGAACGTGAGCCGTCGATTTCCCGAATGATTCCGGTACCGGGAAGCTGGAATGCTTATGTGCAGCCGGAAGAGGAAAGCTCGTTCGGGTACGGCTCTTATCGGCTGCGAATTCTCGTCGATCCGGAGCTCGATGCGACCTTCAGCATTCGCGTGTCCAGCGTTCGGAGCTCGTCGGCGCTGTATGTCAATGGGCGATTGCTGGCCAAGTCGGGAGAGCCTGGGGACAGCGAGAAGACGTATGTCGCAATGAATCTTCCTTATACGGCATCGTTCTCGGCCAATGGTCAGGGCGTAATCGAGGTGATCGTCCAGGCGGCCAATTATATAGACATTCGAGAAGGCGGCATTGTCCGGTCCATCAAGTTCGGAACGGAACAGGCGATTGCAAGGGAGACGCAGCTATCCGTCTCTATGCAGCAATTGGCCGCCGTCGTATTTCTGATTCATGCCGTGTATGCTCTTATCTTATATCTGATGGGAACCCGCGAGAAGCGATTGCTTTACTTCGCTCTGCTCACCGCCGGCGCCATGGTGATGGATTCTCTGGGCAGCGAAGAGAAATTATTGCATCAGTATCTCTCCATCGGCTATGACTGGGGTTTTAAGCTCGTCCATTTTTCGATGGTTGCCATTGCTTACGCCCTGCTCCAGTGCGTGGCGCATAAGCTGCCCGCCTTTTGGAGCAAAGTATCGCCCGGATATTCCTTGATATGCGGGGGCGCGGCCTTGTTGGCATTGCTCCTTCCTGCCCAGCAAGTGTTGATGCTGCAGCCTTTATTCGGCAGCCTTATCTCGTTATCCGTTCTCGTTACCATTTTCTCCATGCTGCGTATTTCCTTGAAGGATATCCAAGATAACCTGCTTTTGCTGTTCTCTCTTCTGGCGTTCACGAGCAACTTCGTTTGGTGGAGCATTCTAGTGGCTATGGGGATTAAGGGGGTTTATTATCCCTTCGATCTGATCGTTTCAACCGCTTGTTATGCGTCCGTGTGGTTCAAGCATTATTTTCAGGTGCATGCGGAGACGAAGAGTCTGGCCGCGAAGCTGCAGCGGGCGGACAAGATGAAGGATCAATTTCTTGCCAATACGTCCCACGAGCTGCGGAATCCGCTTCACGGAATTCTTAACATTTCGCAAGGCGTGCTGGAGAGGGAGCGGTACTCGCTGAAGGGCGACAGCGTCAAGGATTTGGAGGTCGTCCTGTCCGTAGGGCGCCGCATGTCTCTGATCCTGAACGATCTGCTGGATACGATGAGGCTGAAGGAGAATGCGCCGCGGCTGCATTACAGCAACTTCTCCATTCACTCTATCGCGACGGGAGTGCTGGATATGCTTCTTTCCATGAGGGAAGGAACGCCGGTAAGGCTTGTCAACGAGATCCCGGACAATTTCCCTATGGTGTACGCAGACGAGAACAGGGTCATCCAGATCGTATTCAATCTGTTGCATAATGCGGTGAAATACACGAACGAAGGCGAAGTGGCCATTCGGGCTCAAGTGAAGGAGGGACTAGCTCACATTGCGATCGTGGATACGGGAATCGGCATGGACGAGGAAACGATCAGGCGAGTATTCGAGCCTTATGAGCAGGCCAGCCCGGATAAGACGATGGTCGAAGGAGGCTTCGGTCTGGGACTCAGCATTAGCAAACAGCTGGTAGAGCTGCACGGCGAGACGCTGCAGGTGAGCTCGGTTCCCGGACAAGGGTCGGAGTTCGTCTTCACCTTGCGGATTGCCGATCCTGCTCCTATGCAAGGAGAAGCCCAGCCAAGCATTCCTGCTACGATAGGATTAGCGGAAGCGGCCGCTGCCACGACCGGCTTGTCCCGGGATTCCCTTCTTCAACTGCAAGTGCAGCAGAGGGGAGCATTCGTTGATCGTCCCAGAATTCTGCTCGTGGATGACGACCCTGTAAATCTTAAAGTGCTCGAATCGATTCTGTCCACAGAGCCCTACAATATGATGTCGGTAACAAGCGGAAAACAGGCGTTAGAGGTGCTGGACAACCAAGAGTGGGATCTGATCATATCGGACGTGATGATGCCGCAGATGTCCGGTTACGAGCTGACGCGCAAGATTCGCGATCGGTTTACGATCTCGGAGCTTCCGATCTTGCTTCTTACCGCAAGAAGCCAGGCCGAGGACATCGTTTACGGGTTTTTGGCGGGAGCCAACGAATACGTGACCAAGCCGGTAGAGGCAGTTGTGCTGAGATCCCGAGTGAAGGCGTTAACCGATGTCAAGAAATCCGTGCGGGAACGGCTGCGGATCGAGGCGGCATGGCTTCAAGCGCAGATCCAGCCGCATTTCTTGTTTAATACCCTGACCGCAATCCGAGCTCTAAGCGAAATCGATTTGAGTCGAATGCGCAATATGCTCGAAGCCTTCGGAAACTACTTGAGAGACAAATTCAAGCTTCATAACATCGACGAGCCTGTCCCTGTCGAAGACGAATTGAGCGCTGTCCGCGCTTATCTGTATATCGAACAGGAAAGATATGAGGATCGGCTTCGAGTCGTTTGGGAGATTGACGAGTGCAACGACCTGAAAATTCCGTTGCTTACGATTCAGCCTTTAGTTGAAAATTCGATCAGGCACGGCATCATGAAACGACGGAGCGGAGGGAAGATCACGATCCGCATTTCCAGCTTCGAGACCCATGCGGAGATTTCAGTGAAGGACGACGGCGTCGGAATGGATGAGCGATTGCTGCAACGGACCTCCGACAAGCCTTCCGACTCGTGCTCGACGGTTGGTCTGATCAATACGGATCTTCGATTAAAGCGCCGTTACGGAAAAGGGCTCCAAATCAAGAGCAGACTTGGGTATGGAACCACAATCTCTTTTATCGTATATAAGTAACTATAAGCCAAGGGCCCTCTCACGAGACGGCCCTTGGCTATTTGGGCTGTTATTTTCATTTTAATGTGCATTTGGTATCCAATTGTTATTTAAATATAGCTAAAATTTGGCTAATAATATATGATGATGTTAGTCTAACCTGATCAATACGGTTATCTACTCATGGGGAAAGAGACATCTACGATTGAGGATAGACAACGGATGCAACTTGTTGGAAAGGAGGTGAGCCCAATAAAGTAAGCGCTCACCTAAGGGTGGAATTTATTAAACGGAGGTATCGGATGATGAATGGGCAAGCATTAGTTAGATTCAGGAAACAAATTGCGGCCATTTTGGCGCTGGTGATGATTTCTGCGTACTATACGCCTGTCTCGCCGGTCTCGGCAGCGGGCGTGCCTGTGAAAGGCTTCTATGTAAGCGGCACTACGCTGTACGACGCGACGGGCAAGCCGTTTGTGATGAGGGGTGTCAACCATGCGCATACCTGGTATAAAAACGATCTGGCTGCAGCCATTCCGGCTATTGCCGCAACCGGATCGAATACGGTGAGGATCGTTCTTTCCAATGGCGTCCAATGGACGAGAGACGACCTCGCCTCGGTACAAAATATCATCGCGCTTTGCGAGCAGTACAAACTGATTGCCATGCTTGAAGTGCACGATGCCACGGGCAGCGACAATGCCTCGGCACTGAACGGCGCGGTCGACTACTGGATCAGCATTAAGGATGCGTTGATCGGCAAGGAGGACCGGGTTATCGTCAACATTGCCAACGAATGGCACGGCTCCTGGGGGACGACAGGCTGGGCCAGCGCGTATCAGGCGGCCATTCCCGCGCTTCGCAACGCAGGGATCAAAAATACGCTTGTCGTCGATGCGGCGGGCTGGGGGCAATATCCGACTTCCATCTTTACCAGCGGATTATCGGTATTCAATACGGATACGCTCCGAAACACGATCTTCTCGATTCATATGTATGAATACGCGGGAGGCAACGCGGCTACGGTTCAAAGCAACATCGATAACGCGTTAGCCATTGGAGTGCCTGTCATTATCGGGGAGTTCGGTCATCTTCATTCCGGCGGCGATGTAGATGAGGCCACGATTATGAGCTATTCCCAGCAGAAGGGCGTGGGCTGGCTGGCATGGTCCTGGTATGGCAACAGCGGGGGAGTGGAGTATCTAGACTTGGCCAACGGTCCGGGGGGCGGGCTTAAGCCTTGGGGCGAGACGGTCGTGAACGGAACTTACGGCACGAAGGCGACCTCTCAACTCAACGGCATCTATACGACTCCGGGCTATCAGCCTGTACCGGATACGACAGTCACGGTTCCGTCGGCTCCTGCGGGGCTCGCGGCGACGGCGGGCAATGCACAGGCAGCCTTAAGCTGGAGCGTATCGGCGGGGGCTGCCAGCTATACGGTGAAGCGCTCGACAACAAGCGGCGGTCCCTATACGACGATCGCGACGGGTTTGTCCGGAACCAGCTATACGGATACGGGACTAACCAACGGCACGACTTATTATTATGTGGTTAGCGCGACGAATAGCGCAGGCTCCAGCGCCAACTCCGCCCAGGTCAGCGCGCTTCCGCAGACGACCACGACGCCGACAGGCAATCTGGTGCTGCAGTATAAGGCGGGAGACACGAATGCGACCGACAACCAGATCAAGCCCTTCTTCAATATTAAGAATAACGGCACTTCGGCGGTCAGTCTGAGTCAGCTGAAAATTCGCTACTATTTCACCAAAGACGGCAATCAGGCGCTGGACTCCTGGATCGATTGGGCGCAAGTCGGCGGAGCCAACATTCAACGGACATTCGGAAGCGCTTCGGGCACCAACGCCGATACCTATGTCGAGCTTACTTTCACGTCGGGAGCGGGCTCCATTCCGGCGGGAGGGCAGAGCGGGGACATTCAACTGCGCATCTCCAAGACGGATTGGACCAACTTCAACGAGGCCAACGACTATTCCTTCGATCCGGGCAAAACGTCTTACGCCGACTGGAGCAAAGTGACCTTGTATCAGAACGGCGCAAAGGTATGGGGAACTGAGCCCTGATTCTGTATGAAGCGCAAGAAAGGGCTGCCCTATAAGGCAGCCCTTGGCTATCGAATGAGTGGGATATGAGGCCTTCCGGCTGCTGCCGGAAGGCTGCATTCATTAGCCCAGCGACTGCGGGGAACTACGGGCAAGGCGGAAGCCCAAGTCGTCTATCCCGAAGGAGGGATGGCTGCGGCGACGGCACGAGGCGCCGCAGCCCCTAGCCTCTTCCGCCCAACTGCCGCCGCGAAAAATGCGATAAGGGCCGTAGACCTCCGGGTCGTATACATCCCAACACCACTCCCACACATTTCCCAGCATGTCGTACAGTCCCCAGGCGTTGGGCTCTTTTTCGCCGACTCCATGAATATGGCCGGATGAATTGCCCTGATACCAGGCGATCCGTTCCAGGTCCCCGTATCGGTATCCTGCAACTCCCGCTTTACAAGCATATTGCCACTCCGCTTCCGAAGGGAGACGATAGCCGTCTGCATCAAGATTGCAGCGAATGTCTTCGCCGTCATTGCGGAACTCGTAATACTCCTGTAATCCCGTCTTATGCGACAGCAGGTTACAGAAGCATACAGCCTCGTTCCAGGAAATGTGTACGACCGGTTGGCGAGCAGCGTCGGCAGAAGGTGGAGATTTGCCCGTTGCCGCGCAGTACAGCTCATACGTTACGGGAAACGAGCCAAGAAGGAAGGAAGAGAGCCTGACGCTCCATTCGCG
The DNA here is from genome assembly GCF_042651945.1 of Cohnella boryungensis. Taxonomy (NCBI): domain Bacteria; kingdom Bacillati; phylum Bacillota; class Bacilli; order Caryophanales; family Paenibacillaceae; genus Cohnella; species Cohnella boryungensis. The sequence continues at coordinate 46,920 of NZ_JBHSED010000070.1, forward strand.
GCGCGTTCGATCGTCTCTTAGCCCGACTTCCCCAGCCGGGATGCGGATCATCGGATAATCGACCGACAGTATTTGTTCATTGGTCAAGCGGACCCCTCCCGTTAAACCTTGCTTAATCGATCCGCAGCCTGCTGCTCGTCCGGCAAGAAAAACAGATCCTTGCCTTCATTGCTCTCGCGGATGAAATCTTGCAGGCTTTTGCTCTCATATATGGAAAAATCGCCAACGATAGCCACCTTCACCCGGTAATTTATGAATTTCTGACTGACCGCTCCCGCCAGCCCCGATCTCAGGTTGAAGAATTCCTCGGCGATTGCGGCTTTATCTAGCAGAATCCGCTCGCATAGAGTTTCATAACCGACAGTGCCAATCAAATCCAGCACGGACTGAACGTCCGTTATCAGAATCTCAGTGCTCCTTATACGAGCAATCTTTACGTTATTTGCAGTTATCGTCGTAATTTGCATTTCGAATCTCCCTTCATGTGCGCTCATTACTGAGCCTGGCGATATAATCCTCGCAAATGTATCGATTATCCTGTTGATTCAGCGTCGGAATCTGCGCCACCCGAAAGAAGCTGAGCCCGACAACCATGGCGAGCAAGCCGTAGGCGGCGCTGGGGGAATCCTGCACCTTCATCTGTCCGGTCAGGTTGCCATAGTCGAAGATCTTCACAATGCCCTGAATGTCCTGCTGATATCCCGAGGATACAACCTCCTGCAGGCGGGGATCCAGCGCCGCTTTGGAGAAGAAGTGAAGAAAAAGCCTGGCCTGATCTTCATGGGGAATGTGCATCTGATCCGGGCCTTCCAGCGGGGAGACGTTAATCGCCCCTTGCGGCTCGTCCGTGTGGGCAGGGAGAATATGCTTCAGGGTCAGATCGAGCATTTCTCCCGCCTTCAGGGTGCTGCGAATTTCGGAATGGATCTTCAGCCCGTAGTAAGCCAGGAATGCCCTGAAAGCCTCGATCACCAGAGTGTCCTTGCTCTTAAAGTAATAAGTGACTACGCCTTTGGAGCAACAGGCATATTCGGCCACCTTATCCAGAGTCATGCCCTCGATTCCATGCGCGCTAATACACATTAGCGTGGCGTTGAGGACAGCTGCGCGACGATGGGGTTCCGCGCCAACCTTGGGCATTCGCTCACCTCGATGGTTGATTTCTTTTTTATACTGAACAGTCGGAATAAATAAAATTTATTCGAATCGGTCTCCGCTGTCAAGGCATCTCATCGTTCTTTTTTCGCATGATCGCAATTGAACTTTTGGATTTGCCTAAGGTATACTCTTCATAATCTTGAAGATTTAGCCGAGACCGGGTTTCTTTCATCGGCGCTTCATGACATTAAGGAGCGGATTATGTGCTCAAGAAAGCGATATTCGTCTGTCTGATCGGGTTAGCTACGTTCGCTCTCATCCCCCTGTCCATCCTCATGGATAGCGATAAGCCGGGAAACGAGCTGCAGGTTAGAGAGGGGGTAATGGACCTCTCGGCTTGGCATTACGACTCTGATAAGGTCATTAAGCTGGACGGCGAGTGGGAGTTTTACTGGAATCAATTGCTGACCCCCGCATCCTTCGAATTCTCCGGCGATGCGCGGTTATCTCCGAATGCGTATATGAAGGTCCCCTCTTCGTGGAACGGAGTTGTTGTGGACGGTCGGCCACTGCCTGTAAAAGGCGCCGCAACCTACAGAGCCGTTCTGAAGAACGTGCCGATCAGCGGCGTATTGGCGTTGAAGAAAAACAACATCCGCTTTTCAAGCGTCATCTATGTCAACGGCGAGAAGCTTCTGGAGGATGGACGGCCTTCGCTGGAGGCTGACTCCTATACGTCGGGCAACGTACCCGGGCTCGGACTGTTCGACTCCCGGTCGGATGAAGTGGAAATTATCATTCAAGTAGCCAATTACGATTATATTAACTCCGGCATTCCGATTTCTCTTTATTTCGGCGATCATGAGACGCTGCTGCAGGATCAGCAGCAAAGCCGGACACAGGAATTCAGCGCAACGGTCATATTGGGCACGTTGGCCGTCATCTATTTCGTATGCTTCGTCGCGGCAGCCTTCTATCGGAAGATGGACTATTCCCTGCTCGTTTTTTCGATCGTTTGTCTGTTATACGCCGTCTATAACGGCTTAATCGGCGAACGCCCGCTGCTGCTGTACTTGCCCGAGATCTCGTTCGAAACGATGTACAAGCTGAAGGATATTTCATCTATTGCCAGCTTTATCGGGCTCTCCCTCTTTTTCTATCAATTGAAGAGAGGGCTGATTTCGCTGCGGGCTTTAGGGGTTATCGCGGCTGTGTTAGGCACAGGCCTTCTCTTGCTCGCAATCGTCCCCAACACAGCTTACGTTTGGATTCAGACTTTCCTTATCGTCTTCTACCAACTGCTGATTATCTGGCTGCTCGTCCGAGTCGCGAAGCTGTATCTGAACAGCGTCCGGGTGGAGCGATTTAAGTCGTTTTTGCTGTTCATGGCCATTCTTTGCATTAATTTATATTCCCTCAATCTGATTTTGTTCGCATCGGCATCTCCGATAAATCTGTGGGTAGGGCAGGTGTATCTCTTGCTGCTTAACCTCACGATTATGCTACTGGTCGTTCTGAGATTCTTCGAAGCGTATCAAACGATAGATGAGATGAAAAACAAGCTGCTTGAGATGGACAAGATTAAAGACGATTTCCTGTCGAATACCTCCCATGAGCTGAAGACGCCGCTGAACGCGATTGTGAACATTACAGAGTCGTTGCTGAAGGGAGCAGAGGGAAAACTGTCGGACAGGCAAGCGCATAATCTCGCCATTGTGACGGGCAGCGGCAGGAGACTCACGCATCTGGTCGGCGAGCTGCTGGATTACTCGAAGATGAAGCATGGCAATATTGCCTTATATAGAAGTAGCCTCGATCTTAAATCCGCTGTTGATTCGGTCATCCGGGTTCATCTGTTTCTGCTTGACGGCAAGCCCATTACGCTTCTAAATCTCATAGGAGACAAGATGCCCGCAGTCTATGCAGACTCCAATCGGCTGCTTCAAATCTTGCACAATCTGATTGGCAACGCGATTAAGTTTACCGATCAAGGCCGAATAGAGATCAGCGCGAGGGCAATCCATGACAGGGCTGAGGTTCGAATAAGAGATACGGGGATCGGGGTTCCTGCGCATCTGCATGAGACGATCTTCCAATCCTTCGAGCAAGCGGAGACCGGGCCCAGCCGCAACCGCGGCGGAACGGGGCTCGGACTGAGCATTACGAAGAGGCTCGTGGAGCTTCAGGGCGGAACGATTCATGTGACCTCCAGACCCGGGGACGGCTCGGTATTCACGTTCACGCTTCCTTTATCGGGGAAGGCTCCGAAGCCGGTCGGAGAATGGATAAATACGAATACGCCATCCCTGTCGCAAGCGGTTTTGCCTTATACGAGTTATCCGGTGTTCATCGAAGGGAGCAAGAAAGAGCCGATTCTGATCGTGGATGACGATTATGCCAATCTTCAATCGATGATTAATCTGTTCAAGCTGGAGGACTATTCTATCGTTGTGGTGAACCGCGGACAGTTGGCGTTGAACGCGCTCGCGGAGCAGCCGAATTTCTTCCTGATTATTCTGGACATTATGATGCCCGATATGTCGGGCTACGAGGTGCTGGCCAAGGTAAGGGAGCGCTTCTCGCCCTTCGAATTGCCCGTTCTGATGCTGACTGCCAAGAACAGGGAGGTCGATATCAAGCTATCTCTGGAGCAGGGCGCCAACGATGTGGTCGGCAAGCCCTTCGAGGCCGAGGAGCTTCTGGCGCGGGTCAGGAGCTTGATGAGGCTGAAGGCATCGGTCAAGCAGGCGAAGGACGCGGAGATCGATTTTTTGCGTTCGCAGATCAAGCCTCACTTTCTATACAATGCGCTTAACTCGATAGCCGAGCTCTGTGTAGTCGAGCCGCAGCAGGCCGAGGAATTAACGATTCAGCTTTCCAAGTACCTGCGCAGCAGCTTTGATTTCGAGCATCTGGATTACCTCTCGACGATTAAGGACGAATTGGAGCTGGTGCAGGCTTACGTCAGCATCGAAAAGGCGCGTTTCGGCGCCAGATTGCAGGTGGAGTACGTAGTGGATGCCGATCTGCATATCCGAATTCCGCAGCTGGTGCTTCAGCCGCTGGTGGAAAATGCGATTCGGCACGGGCTCATGTCGAATCTTCACGGGGGAAAGGTCGTTATTGCCATTAAGCAACGGAATGCCGTGGTCAGCTTTGTCGTTGAGGATAATGGCTGCGGCATGAATGAGAGCAAGCGGAGCTCCCTGCTGCTCCCGGGGAGGGAGAAGAAGGGCGTGGGGCTGTGGAACATCAGTCAGCGTATTATGCTTCTATACGGACGAGGCGTTGAGATTCAGAGCGCGGAAGGCCAGGGCACCAGAGTCTCCTTCGACATTGCCGTTCATCAATTGAAGCAAACCGGAGGATGATCGGGCGAATCGCCTCCCGATCGTTGCAGGAACCTTGAACAAGACGTTCAGGGTTCCTTTCTTGTTTATTCTTTGTTTAGAGTTGGCTTGTATACTGGATGGAAGATCATGGATTGCAAACAGGAGGCTGGCAGATTAAAGATCAACAGGATGAACAACGCAGTTGGCGCAGGAAATACGAGCACTTCCATAATAACGAGTTGCAGAAATCTAACCTGATCTAAGGAGTTTTCCCGATGCGGTATACGGTAAAGAGCGCGACAACGGAGGATGGGCCTTTTCTTGAGGCTTTGTACCAGAATTCGCGCTGGGAGGAGGTGAGGGCTTGGGGGTGGGACCCGCAGCAGGCCGAAGCCTTCCTTAGGCTGCAATGGCTGGCTAAGCGGCAGTCCTACGCGATGCAGTATCCGCACGCCGAGTATCGTCTGGTGACGGTCAACGATTCGGCGGCGGGCGCTTATTTGCTGAACGAGGAGCCGTGGCAAATACGAATTGTGGATATTGCTTTCATGCAGCTTTACCGGAATAGAGGATTAGGAACCCTTCTGCTGAAAGCCTTGCAGCAGGAGGCCAAGCAACGGGAGGCGGATTTGCTGCTTTCCGTCCAGACGCATAACCCGGCACGCAGGCTGTACGAGCGGCTGGGCTTTAAGGAAACAGGCTGCGATGACGCAGGTATGTACTTGTCGATGCGCTGGAATTACGAGTCCGGTTACCAGACCGCTAAGTCGAAGGAGGATAACGATGAGTGATCAATATGTAGGGGAAATTCGAATGTTTGCCGGGGCGTATGCGCCTGAGGGATGGGCACTATGCGACGGCCAGATCCTCAACATCAAGGAGTATCAGATTCTATACACTGTACTCGGCACTACCTATGGGGGAGATGGAAAGACGACATTCGCCCTTCCGGATCTGCGGGGCCGCTTGCCGATACATATAAGTCACCCCTATCCATTAGGCGCATCAGGCGGGACCGAGACGGTGACTCTCCTTACAAGTCAACTGCCGGTTCATACCCATCTCCCCTTGGCCAGCACGCTGCCGAACACGGATGCGACGGCTAAGGATTCCCCTGAAGGAGCTTTTTGGGGGAATACGAAAGGGATTACCAATTATCTGGAAAACCCAACTCTTAATGCGGCGATGAATTCGGCGGCGGTATCCAGCGTAGGGGGCAACATGGCGCATGAGAACCTGATGCCTTATATGGTTATCAGTTTTATTATCAGCACGCAAGGGATTTTTCCAAGCGCTGGATAGCTCTATTAAAGCAATCGAATCTATTTGAAGCCCGACAAAGGCTCCAATGAACATACAAGAGGAGGAGTTTATAAGATGGCTGAACCATTTTTAGGCGAAATCAGATCCTTTGCATTCGGTATGGTTCCAAAAGGCTGGATGTTATGTGATGGGGCTCTTCTTCCTGTTAAAACCAATCAAGCCCTATTTGCCGTTCTTAGCACAACTTATGGCGGCGATGGTACAACGACCTTCGCCCTGCCCAATCTGCAGGGGAGAACGCCCATTAGCGCGAACGCCCAATTTAAGCTAGGCATAGCGGGCGGAGAGGAATCGCACGTGCTAACCGTATCGGAAATGCCGCAGCACACCCATACGGCATCAGGGAGCTCGAATACGGCCACGGCGGTCACGCCTGCCGGCAACGTCTGGGCGAAGACATCCCCCAACTCGTATAATTCCTCCGCCAATGTAACCATGGCGCCTCAAGCCATAAGTTCAACCGGAGCCAGTGCCGCCCATGCGAATATGCAGCCTTATTTGGCCTTATCGTACTGTATCGCAGTTACAGGCATCTTCCCATCTAAGCATTAGGAGGAATCAGACTATGGATCCGTATGTTGGAGAAATCAGATTGTTCTCAGGAAATTATGCTCCCTATGGTTGGGCGTTGTGCGACGGAACGGAACTGCCTATCATGAAAAACAGCGCATTGTTCGGCGTGATCGGCTTTCTTTATGGAGGCGACGGAAAAACCACCTTTAAGCTGCCGAATTTGAACGGGATGGCTCCGATGCATCAAGGGACGGGGCCGGGGCTAACGCCACGGATGGTTGGCAAGAGCGGCGGAGAGTCAGCGGTTACGTTAACGGAGGGGCAAATGCCGGTGCATACGCATATTCCTCAAGGCACCAAAACGACTGCGGGCGGGGGTGAGCATCCGACGAACGCCGTGTGGGCAAGCGAAAGCGCCATCGGCAAAAAACCGTACGGAACCCCTCCCAATGTCGCGATGCATCCGCAGGCGCTAAGCGTGCAAGGGGGGAACCAGCCTCACAACAACATGCAGCCTTACTTGCCGCTAACCTTTATCATTGCCATGGAAGGCGTATTTCCGGTGAAATCGTCGTAAGTCTACCGAGAGAGTCAAAATGGAAGTCCCGGATACGAGGCTGAGAACGGCGATGAAATGTAATGGAGGAGAGTAACAATGAAATCGATTTCGACAATGCTGGTTTGCATCATGCTGGTATCCATGGGGCTTCCATTCGTCGGCATAGAGAAAGTCTATGCGGCGAATGAGATCATCAAGGTAAAAGATATTGACTACCTGGAGATCAAAACGGTGGGGGGTGGAGCGCCGCAAAAATTAAATGTTGACGGAGAAGTGAGTTTGTTTGGCATTAGCGCCTCGGAGGATTACAGGGTTGCTTTTAAATTTCCGATTCAGGCCGGAAGAACGATCGTGTCGGCCAAATTGGGAATTGCGAGCGGAAATGATATTTCTACAACTGTAATGAAGGTGGCCTTAGGCAATAGCGATAGCTGGACAACAAGCTCTGCAGCTTCCAGCTTTCCCAGTGTAAGAGCAGGCTCGGAGAAGCAGTTCGCGAACTCGAACTTTCCAGAACTGCAATATACGGAATTCGATGTGCTGGATTTACTTACGGCCGAAGCTCTGGCTACGGGGAATGCCGATCAGGTTTCGATCATTTTGCACGGAGCCAATACGCTAGTTAGTATTGCTAATAGCACTCAAGCAGATGGAGAATACTCTCCCTATCTAACAATCGAGTATGGCGCTGCGGCGCCTTCGGATACAACTGCGCCATTGCTTGTTAGCGCAATCAGAGACAGCAATACCAGAATTACGGTAGGGCTGGATGAGGCTGCGGCTGCAGCGGGGCTGAATAAAGCCAATGACGGCGGGTTTACGGTTGAGGAAGCAGGCAACCCCGCCATTACATATGCAGTTACTTCTATCGCGCCGGGTATGGATGCGATGCACGTGGTATTAACGGTAAACGATATGGAGCGCTCGGGCAAAGAGGGGGTCACGGTTAAATATACCGCCGGAGGCAACGGTACGATTGCCGACAGTGCAGGCAACGCCTTGGCGACGAACGCGACCGGACTTGGCGTAGCGGCATGGGATGTGACCGCGCCGACGCTTACAAGCAGCAGCGCCGTGTCGGCAGGCAATGTCTACGTCGACCTGACGTTCAGCGAAGGCGTGTACGGCGATTCGGCGGGCACGACAGGGCTAGGTGCAGGCAGCTTGGAGATTGCGAATTTTGCCGCCAACGGCGGAACGGCGACAGGCGTCGCGATAACGTCCGTGAAGCGTGCGGATGCGACGACCGAAGCGGCGGCGACGGCGCTGGCGGGAGGCGAGACGACAGTGCGCGTGTTCCTGAGCGTCACGGGAACGCCAAGCGGTACGGAGACGTTCGAGGTGAAGGCAGCCAGTGCAGCGTCGATCTATGACCTGGCGGGCAATGCGTCCCCGGCGAGTCTGACCACCGGCGCGAAGACGCTGCAGGATTTGCAGCCGCCCGCACTGGCTGGCGTGCAGCGCGACAGCGACACGCAACTGACGGTGGAACTGAGCAAGGCCGTTACGTCAGCGAGCGCAACGAAGGCGAACAACGGCGGCTTTACGGTAACGGAGACGGGCAATGCTGGCATCATGTATACGGTAAGCGAGATTGAGCTGGGAACAGATCCGAAGCAAGTCGTGCTGACCGTTGCCAACCTGGGACGCTCGGCTAAAGAAGGCGTGACGGTAACGTACACCGCCGGAGGCAACGGCACGATTGCCGATAGCACAGGCAACGCCTTGGCGACGAATGCAACCGGACTTGACGTAACGGCGTGGGACGTGACCGCACCAACGCTTTCGAGCAGCAGCGCCGTGTCGGCAGGCAACGTCTACGTCGACCTGACGTTCAGCGAAGGCGTGTATGGCAACGCGGCAGGCACGACAGGGCTGAGCGCAGGCAGCTTGACGATTGCGAATTTCGCCGCTAATGGCGGAACGGCGACAGGTGTCGCGATAACGTCCGTGAAGCGTGCGGATGCGACGACCGAAGCGGCGGCGACGGCGCTGGCGGGAGGCGAAACGACGGTGCGCGTGTTCCTGAGCGTCACGGGAACGCCAAGCGGTTCGGAGACGTTTGAGGTAAAAGCGGCCAGCGCAGCGTCGATCCATGACCTGGCGGGCAATGCGTCCCCGGCAAGTCTGACCACCGGCGCGAAGACGCTGCAGGATCTGCAGCCGCCCGCACTGGCTAGCGTTCAGCGCGACAGCGACACGCAACTGACGGTGGAGCTGAGCAAGGCCGTTACGCCAGCGAGCGCAACGAAGATGAACAATGGTGGGTTTACGGTAACGGAGACGGGCAATGCTGGCATCACGTATACGGTAAGCGAGATTGAGCTGGGAACGGATGCGAAGCAAGTTGTGCTGACCGTTGCCAACCTCGGACGCTCGGCTAAAGAAGGCGTAACGGTAACGTACGCCGCTGGAGGCAACGGCACGATTGCCGATAGCGCAGGCAACGCCTTGGCGACGGATGCGACCGGACTCGGCGTAGCCGCGTGGGATGTGACCGCACCGACGCTTTCGAGCAGCAGCGACGTGTCGGCGGGCAACGTCTACGTCGACCTGACATTCAGCGAAGGCGTGTATGGCGATGCCGCGGGCACAACGGGGCTGAGCGCAGGCGGCTTGGAGATTGCGAATTTCACCGCCAACGGCGGAACGGCGACAGGTGTCGCGATCACGTCCGTGAAGCGTGCGGATGCGACGACCGAAGCGGCGGCGACGGCGCTGGCGGGAGGCGAGACGACAGTACGCGTGTTCCTGAGCGTCACGGGAACGCCAAGCGGTACGGAGACGTTCGAGGTGAAGGCAGCAAGCGCGACGTCGATCCATGACCTTGCGGGTAATGCGTCCCCGGCCAGTCTGGCGACCGGCGCGAAGACGCTGCAGGATCTGCAGCCGCCCGCACTGGCTGGCGTTCAGCGCGACAGCGACACGCAACTGACGGTGGAGTTGAGCAAGGCCGTTACGTCAGCGAGCGCAACGAAGGCGAACAATGGTGGGTTCACGGTAACGGAGACGGGCAACGCTGGCGTCACCTATGCAGTCACTTCTATTGAGCTGGGAACAGATCCGAAGCAAGTCGTGCTGACCGTTGCGAACCTCGGACGCTCGGCGAAAGAAGGCGTGACGGTAACGTACACCTCTGGAGGAAACGGCACGATTGCCGACAGCGCAGGTAACGCCTTGGCGACGAATGCGACCGGACTCGACGTAGCGGCATGGGATGTGACCGCACCGACGCTTACAAGCAGCAGCGCCGTGTCGGCGAGCAACGTCTACGTCGACCTGACGTTTAGCGAAGGCGTGTATGGCAACGCGGCGGGCACGACGGGGCTGAGCGCAGGCAGCTTGGAGATTGCGAATTTCACCGCCAACGGCGGGACGGCGACAGGTGTGGCGATCACGTCCGTGAAGCGTGCGGATGCGACGACCGAAGCGGCGGCGACAGCGCTGGCGGGAGGCGAGACGACAGTACGCGTGTTCCTGAGCGTCACGGGAACGCCAAGCGGTACGGAGACGTTCGAGGTGAAGGCAGCAAGCGCAGCGTCGATCCATGACCTGGCGGGCAATGCGTCTCCGGCGAGTCTGACCACCGGCGCGAAGACGCTGCAGGATCTGCAGCCGCCTGCGCTGGCTGGCGTGCAACGCGATAGCGACACGCAACTGACGGTGGAGCTGAGCAAGGCCGTTACGTCAGCGAGCGCAACGAAGATGAACAATGGTGGGTTCACGGTAACGGAGACGGGCAACGCTGGCGTCACCTATGCAGTCACTTCTATTGAGCTGGGAACGGATGCGAAGCAAGTCGTGCTGACCGTTGCGAACCTCGGACGCTCGGCGAAAGAAGGCGTGACGGTAACGTACACTGCCGGAGGCAACGGCACAATTGTCGATAGCGCAGGCAACGCCTTGGCGACGGATGCGATCGGACTTGGCGTAGCCGCATGGGATGTGACGGCGCCGACAATCGTGTCGGCCTTGTTGGCCAGCGGCAACGCCTATGTGGACCTGACGTTCAGCGAAGGCGTGTACGGAGATGCGGCAGGCAGCCTGCCGCTGTCGAAAGAGTTGCTCAGCCTCATTTTCGAAGCCAATGGGGGTGGAGTGAGCGCGTTAAATCTGGCAGCCATTGCGAAAAACGATGCTGCGACGAGCGGTGCCGCCAGTCCGCTGACGGGCGGAGAAACGATCATTAGGGTGTTTCTGCAAGCGACGGGAGTCGCGAAAGGCGTGGAAACGGTCGTCATCAAGCCAACGGACGGAGCCTCTATCTACGATGCGGCAGGAAACCCCGCAGCAGCGAGCCAACAGACGGCAGTCCTGAGGCTGTTCAATTTGCAGCCTCCTGGCGGAAACTCCGGCGGCAGTCCCGGAGGCGGCGCGCCAGCGACGAGCGAAGACGGGATAGCGATTATCGTCAACGGCGTCGTTCAGGAAAAAGTCGGATCGGCTAAGATCGAAAGCACCAACAACGAGAAGTCGACAACCGTTATTGTTGACGAGCAGAAGCTCAGAGATAAAATGGCCGATGCTGGCTCTGGAGCTATCATTACGATTCCGGTTACTAACGGCTCCAATAAGGTGACGAGCGTGCTGAGCGCCCACATGGTCAAGCAGATGCAGGACGCGAGCGCAGTGCTGGTCGTTCAAACCGAGCGGCTTCGGTATACGATTCCGGCAGGTCAATTGCAGGTAGGTTCTATTTTGGAGCGACTAGGAGCACAGCAAGCCCCGAAAGAGGTTGCGATAGAAGTGGTCGTTCGGGAAGCGCCTGCAAGCGAAGCTAAAGTCGTTAAACCGACTGCTCATGAAACGCAGGTTGGGCCAACGTTCGATTTCGATATTTATGCGGTGTATCAAGGCAAGCGGATCGACCTGAAGTCATTCACCCGGTATGTGGAACGGTCGATCGCTCTGCCTGCTGGCCTCGACCCGAACAAAATTACGACGGGCGTCGTAGTTTCGGCGAATGGCAAGCCGCTGCATGTACCGACGCGCGTCGAGCGCATCGACAGCCAGTATTACGCTACGATTAACAGCTTGACGAACAGTTCTTATACTTTGATTTATAATGAAAAAACCTTCGCGGACATTAGCGGACATTGGTCCCGGGAGAGCGTGGAGGATATGGCCTCCAGACTGATCGTCAGCGGGGTCAACGACAATCAGTTCAGACCGGACGCGGCGATTACGCGCGCCGAATTTATCGCCATTGCCGTTCGTGCGCTGGGGTTGCACGAGGCGAGCGGCGCAGGAAGCTTCAAGGATGTGAAGACCTCGGACTGGTTCTACGATGTCGTGAGCATCGGTACCTCTTACGGTTTGATCAAAGGCTATGAGGATGGCTCCTTTAAGCCGCAGCAGTCGATTACGCGGGAAGAAGCCATGGTCATTATGCAACGAATCATGCCGATCGTCCAATTGCAAAGCTCGCTTGCCCCAGAGAAGCAACGCAGTCTACTGGCTGCCTTCGCGGACGGCGATCAGCTTGGCCAGTGGGCGCGCGAGGCAGGAGCGCTTGCGGTTGAGAGTGACTTGATGAAAGGCTATGGAGAGAAACTGCTTCCGAAGCAGTTAATTACGCGCGCGGAAACGGCGACGATTATGCAGCGGCTTCTGAAAAAAGCGAAACTGATCTAACTCATCTAAAGCTGTCAGGCTGCTTAGCGGCCGACAGCTTTTCTTTGTTTTCTTGGCTTGCAATACCGATTTCGTGTTGGCGAAGAACGGCGATCAGTATTATAATTTCCATGAAGCATATGATGGCTTGCTGGCAGGAGTTCGCATGTGAGCGGCGATTGGCTCGGGCGTTCCTTAAAGATGCAAGCTTCGGGAATGAAGTAAAACGTTTTCCGTAAATTGATATTCAAGAAATCGCCGACCTTGTCCAACAAAGAAAGCGAAGCCGATTTCTTGCTGCCAGTCCCGAAGAAAGCCGAGCGGGTTGATCTGAATGAATATTTTCCCTGATTTGTAATTAAAGTGATAAGGAATTGAGGTGCAGCAATGATCACAGCAACAGAAGATAACGAATACTACGAGCTGACAAGTCCAACCGCGCTGCCTAAGGCTTCGGGGTTCTTGTGGAACGAGAAAATGATGATCCATATGAACTGTCGAGGCTACGCGGTAGCGCAATATATGCAGCCGGAACCGGCCAAATATTCCCATGCCCCCAATCTGGAAGCCAAGACGTTCATGCAGCCGGAGCAGCCTTACTACGCGCACCATCCCGGCCGTTTCCTCTATGTTAAGGACGAAGAGAGCGGAGAGATTTTTTCCGCGCCGTATGAGCCGGTTCGGGCGCTTCCGGAGCAGTACACGTTTGCCGTGGGGAAGCACGATATTTTATGGAAAATCAGGAACCGGGACATTTTAATTGAAATGAGCTTGAGCCTGCCGAAAGACGATACCATGGAGCTGTGGCGGGTGAAGGTGACAAACCTGTCGCCGAACAGACGGAAGCTCAGCCTCTACCCATACTATACTGTCGGGTATATGTCCTGGATGAACCAGTCGGGAGAGTACAACGAACAGCTGCAAGGGATCGTCTGCTCCTCCATCACGCCCTATCAGAAGTATCAGGATTACAGCAAGGTGAAGGAAATGAACGACAAGACCTTCCTGTTGGCGGATCGTCGGCCTGCCGCATGGGAAGTGAACCATGAAGCGTTCGAAGGAGAGGGCGGCATTGCATCGCCTTCGGCGATTCATAGGGAAGAACTGGCCAAGGGCGAGGCTCGCTACGAGACGCCGGTTGCCGTGCTGCAATATCGTCTCGATCTGGAGCCCGGCGCAGAGGAGAGCTATCGGTTTCTGTTCGGCCCAGCGCATAATGAGGAGCAGATCGCGGGGATCAAGCAAAAGTACTTCGGCGGAGAGGATGGCTTTGCCGCGGCTGAACGGGAATATGAGGAGTACGTGGCAGAGGGCCGAGGTTGCATCGAAATCGCAACCCCCGATGCCGATCTCGATAATTTCGTGAACCATTGGCTGCCTAGGCAGATGTACTATCACGGCAAGACGAACCGTCTAACAACGGACCCTCAAACCCGGAATTACCTGCAGGACAACATGGGGATGAGCTATATTGCCCCCGATATAGCCAGGAATGCGTTCCTGACGGCGCTAAGCCAGCAAGAGGCCAGCGGCGAGATGCCTGACGGCATTATTTTGCATAAGGATGCCGAACTGAAATACATTAACCAGGTTCCGCATACCGATCATTGCATCTGGCTGCCCGTCTGCCTGAGTACTTATCTGGACGAAACGAACGATTACAGCTTGCTGGAGGAGACGGTTCCCTATGTCGGCGGCAAGGAATCGGGTACGGTGCGGGAGCATGTCGATCGGGCGATGAATTGGCTGATCCAAGCCAGGGACGAGCGGGGCTTGAACTATATCAATCAAGGCGATTGGTGCGATCCGATGAATATGGTCGGCCCCAAAGGCAAGGGCGTATCGGGGTGGCTGACGATCGCTACGGCCTACGCTTTCTCAACCTGGGCGGACATTTGCGAGAGGAGCGGCAAGCCCGAGGTTGCCCGGCAATACCGCCTAGCGGCGGAGGAGACCAATGCGGTCGCGAACGAATACCTATGGGACGGCGAATGGTATGCCAGAGGCATTACGGATGACAATGTCCTATTCGGAATCAGCACGGATAAGGAAGGCCGGATTTTCCTGAATCCTCAAGGCTGGGCGCTTATGAGCGGAGCTGCGGACGAAACGAAGCGCAAGAAGCTTATTCAGACGGTCGCCGAGCAATTGGAATCCCCATACGGAGTAGAGAAGCTTGCTCCCTCCTATACTTCGATGCGCGAGGATGTAGGTCGGGTTACGCAGAAGCATCCGGGAAGCGCGGAGAACGGGGCGGTCTATAACCATGCGGCGGCGTTCTATATCTATGCCCTCTACCTGACCGGGGAGCAAGAAAATGCTTTTCGCCTGCTTCGCAAAATGATTCCGGGACCGGATGCGGAGGATATTCTCAGAAGGGGTCAACTGCCCGTGTTTATTCCGAACTATTATCGGGGAGCGTATAGGCAGTATCCGAAGACAGCCGGGCGCTCCAGCCATCTGTTCAATACCGGAACGGTGCCGTGGGTGTACCGCAGTCTTATTGACGGATTGTTCGGGCTGCAAGGCACTCCCGAGGGAATTCGGGTTCGTCCGCAGCTTCCTGCCGAGTGGCAGAAGGCCGCGGTCAAACGGAGGTTTAGAGGCGCGGAGCTGAAGGTGACGTTCAAGCGGGAGCCGGAGGTCAAAGCCGTAGAGGTGTACCTCGACGGCATACTCGCGGAGAACGGATTGATCAAGGACATGCAAGCGGGAACGGCCTATGAGGTGCTGGTGAAAATTCCGCAATAGTCATTTCCCGAAAGGGGCTTCTTCATATCGCAAGCATTTTGCGACGGAAGAAGCTTCTTTGTTTATAGCGCTATATTCAATATTTGTGTAATGTTTATGTCATATATCAAGAGGTTTTATAAAGATAATCTTAATCTTGTGATAAATATACGTAAATTATATGTTAAATAATATAACAAAAACTATTGAAAATAGGCGGTGTATCCATTACGATAAATCTGTACTTACACACCTAGGAGGTTGCTCATGGTCAAAAAACGTTTGCTAGGGGTTATGCTTGCTGCTCTTGTCGTAATTACATCCAGCTTTCAATTGCCTTACTTCAGTCAGGAGGCCAAGGCGGCCAGCGTCAAAAAACTGCCGAACATTACGATAGTGGGCATGGGAGGAACCATTACAAGCACGGCCCTTGGACGCGATTTGTTTCAATCCTACGGTCCGGATAAGGTCTCGATTCAAGAGATTCTGGATCGGCTTAAGCCGGAAATTTCTGCAATCGCGAATGTTAAGGTAGAGGAGCTATATAATATCAGCTCGGCTCAAACGACCTCCGAGCATCTATACAATCTTAGCCTTGCGATTGACAAGCAATTGGCGGACAAAAACGTCGATGCGGTTATCGTAAACGCGGGAACGAACATTATGGAGGAGCTTGCGTACTGGACCGATCTGACGGTTCAGAGCCAGAAGCCCGTTATCTTTACAGGATCGATGAGACAATCCAATACGTTCTCGTTTGACGGAGAGGCAAATTTGTTTAACGCTATCAGGTTGGCCGCAAGCGGAGAAACCACCTGCTACGGAACGGTATTGCTGATGAACGACGAGTTCTTCGCTGCCCGCGAAGTGACGAAGACGGACGCGCTTCGCCTCGATACGTTCGACGGAGGCCGCTACGGCGCACTGGGAACGGTGGATGAGAATCGTATTCGCAGCGTGAGAGCGCCGGCACGCGTAATGGCTTGCGGCAAGGAAGCGTGGAAAACGCCGTTTGATCTGAGCAAGATCAAGCCAGCGGATCTGGCCAAGGTCGAAATCGTATACAGCTATACGGAAGCAAGCGGAGTGCCGATCAAGGCGCTGGCCGATGCGGGAATCGACGGTATCGTAACTGCGGGTCACGGTGCGGGAGGCATCTCCACCGAGCAAGCGGCTGCCAGAAAAGAAGCGATCGACAAAGGCGTCGTCTTCGTAAGCGCGACGCGGGCGGGTTCGGGCGCCGTATACGATACGGGAGCTCCCGGCATTATCGGAGCAGCGGATTTGCTGCCGCAGAAAGCCAGAATTCTGCTTCAATTGGGGCTCACTTTCTCCGATGATCCCGAGAAGGTGAGAACCTGGTTCAAGAGCATCGGCGTGCCTGAATTCAATATGGCTCAGTATCGGTAATCGGCAAGACAGACCGCTTTAGGCGGAATTTCAGCCCTCGCGCCTCCTTCAAATGGAGATGTCGGGGGCTTTTTTTACGATACAGGTTTTATAAGTTTCACGCTTATCCTTCTCTGAATCGTCTCCGCAAAGCTTCTCCGGCTGTCGGAGGACGCCGAAGGCGTTTTTGCTTGGAATCGCGCAATGGATTGAGCGGCTTTTGGAGAAGCTACAAATGAACGGACCAACTCAAAATCACTGGAGGATCATGAGGATGAACCATCTAATCGTCTACGCGCACCCGAGCTCGGAGAGCTTTAATCACGCCGTTCTGGACACAACCGTAAGCACCTTGAAGGAAAAGGGCCATCAAGTGACGGTCCGCGATTTGTACACGCTTGGCTTCCAGCCGGTGCTGAAGCCGGAGGATACGGCTGCGCTGAGAGCCGGTCAGACTCCGTCGGATATTAAAATCGAACAGGAGCATATCGCTCAAGCTGACGCGATTACTTTCATCTATCCGATCTGGTGGACGGGCATGCCGGCAATTCTTAAGGGCTACATCGATCGCGTGTTTTCTTACGGGTTTGCATACGCCTACGGCGAGACGGGCATCGACAAACTTCTGTCCGGAAAAAAAGGCCTTATCATCAATACGCACGGCACGCCCAAAGAAATCTATGACCAGATCGGAATGACCGAGGGTCTTAAAGTTACCTCGGATATCGGTATTCTCGAATTTACCGGCATCGAGCCTGTAGACCATCTGCTCTTTGGCAGCGTACCCAGTGTAGGGGAAGAGGCGCTTAAGGCGAATCTCAAGCAGGTGCAAGACAAAGTCGCTTCCTTGTTCTAGGTTCATATCGGGTACATAAGGCCGGGAAAATCGTTTCCCGCGCCTTATTTGCATTGTGCGAATTATCGCTTCAATTTATATTGGCCGGCTCTTTGGACTTGCGGGCAGTTGACGAGAGACTTGGATTTATAGTATAAAATTAGTATAGACCGACGGTCGGTCTATACTGGAGAGTGAGCATGAGAACCTTAAAGGAACCGGAAGAAAGAAAAAACGAAATTTTGGAAACGGCGGAAGCCCTGTTCGTAAACCAAGGCTACGAGAAGACGACTATCCAGCATATTCTGACGCAGATCGGAATTGCGAAAGGCACCTTCTACCACTATTTCAAATCCAAAGAGGAAGTGCTGGATGCTATCGTGGCCCGGCACGTTGAGCACGGGGTGCGTGAGGCCGAGCGGATTCAAGCTGAACCCGGGCTCACTGTTCATCAGAAATTTCTGAGCATCATGCTGGCACAGAAGCCGGATACCGCCGGCAAGCGGCAGCTTGTAGAACAATTGCACGACATTCATAACGCCCAGATGCATCAGAAAAGCTTGACGGAAACGGTGCTTAGACTGACTCCCGTCCTGCAGAAGGTTGTCGAGCAAGGAATTCGGGAGCAGCTGTTTGCGACCCCTTATCCGAAGGAATCCATCGAATTTCTGCTTGTAACGGCCGTGACGTTGTTCGATGAAGGCTTTTTCAAATGGGAGCCGCAAGAGATGGCCGAGAAAATCGAAGCGTTCATTCACACGATGGAATTGCTGCTCGGCGCGGAAAAAGGCAGCTTCGCATACGTCATTCAATTGTTCGATTAAACGGGTGGAGAAGAAGGCACGATCGCACATCAAGAAGAAGGACGCCGACTTCGGAGGTTGGCGTTGTTGCTGCCGAGGCAAAAGGAGAGCTTGGAAATGTTGCTTAGAATGCTAAAGAAGGATCTTAAACGGAACAGGACGATAGCCGTTGCTTTGTTTGTATTCGTGATGCTGTCGGCTTTGCTTGCAGCTAGCGGGTCGAATATGATCATGCAGTTATTTCGTTCTATGGATCATTTGTTTGCCGTGTCGAACGCCCCGCATTTCGTGCAGATGCATGCCGGGGAGATCGACGAGACGGCGCTGGACGAATTCGCATCGGACAACCCTATGGTTCGAAGCCGGCAGCTCGCCGAGATGCTGATCATCGATAACGCAAGCATCTATTACGGTGACCGAAGGACGCCCGATTCTGGCAGCGTCATGGACAACGGCTTTGTCGAGCAGAATGAACGGTTCGACTTCCTGCTGAACCTGGACAACGAGCGGATTGCCGTTTCCAACGGGGAGATTGCCGTCCCTATCTATTACAAGCAGCGAGAGAATCTGGAGCTTGGCGACCGAATTCGAATCGCGTCGGCATCGTCCGAGCTGGAGTTTACAATAGTCGACTTCGTGCGGGACGTTCAGATGAATCCGTCTATCATCAGCTCCAAACGTTTTGTCGTTAGCGCTGCAGATTTCGAGGCATTAAGGCCGCTTGCCGGAGAAGTCGAGACGATGATCGGCTTTCAGCTCAACGATCTGAGCAAGCTAGGCGAGTTTAAAACCGCCTACCAATCCGCAGGACTGCCGTCCAAAGGGCCCACGATCGATTATTCGCTGCTGCAGATGCTGAACGTCATTACGGACGGCTTGGTGGCGGCAATCATTTTGCTGGTCAGCCTGCTGCTCATGGTAATTGCCGGGCTCTGTCTAAGGTTCACCCTGATCGCGACGATGGAGGAGGAGTATCGGGAAATCGGCGTGATGAAGGCCATCGGCATTCGCCAGTCGCACATGCGCAAAATATACAGGACCAAGTATCTGTTTCTCGCCGGAGCGGCCTGTCTGTGCGGCTATGCGCTTTCTGTGCTGACGAGCGGCTGGTTTACTTCCAATATCGCCTTATATATCGGCTCTGCCCCGCGAAACGCCCTGCAGTTGGTCGTTCCTATCCTTTCTGCGGCAGTCGTCTTTGCTCTAGTCTGGATGTTCTGCTCCCTGGTTCTTCGCAAAATGAACAAAATCTCTGCGGTAGAGGCACTGCGCTTCGGCACGACGGGAGGGAATAAGGTCCATGCAAGCTGGCTCCCTCTTCATAAGAGCCGATTGCCGAGTCTGAATATTTTCCTGGGCGTGAAGGATGTTCTCGGCCGATTCAGAATGTACCTGCTGCTGTTTCTGATTTTTGTTATTTGCTCGTTTATGATGATCGTGCCGATCAATTTCCTCAGCACGGTTCATGCTCCGAGCTTTGTCTCCTACATGGGAGCGGGGCAAAGCGATATTCGCATTGATCTGCAGCAGTCCGAAAACATTCGGGAAAGCTTTGCTGAGGTACAGGCGTACTTGGCCGAAGATCGGGACATTGCGAAGTTTGCTCCGTTGGTAACGAGCAAATACGGCGTGATAGGCGCCGAGGGCGCGTTGGAAAATATCCAGGTGGAGACGGGAGACTTCTCGCAATTTCCGCTGAAATACAGCAAGGGCAACGCACCTGCGAGCGACAATGAGATTGCGCTGTCGAGCCTCAACGCCGAGGGCTTGGGGAAGGGTGTCGGCGATACGGTAACTGTCGTCGCGGATGGGAAGTCGATCGAATTGCAAGTCAGCGGCATCTATCAGGACGTGACCAACGGAGGCAAGACGGCCAAAGCGCTGCTCCCTCCGGCCTCGGACCGCGTTCTCTGGTATACGATCAACGCGAATGTACAGCAAGGCGTCGACGTCCGGGAGAAAGTAGCCGAATACGCCAAGCTGTTTCAAGGGGCCAAGATTACGCCGATGGAGGATTATTTGTCCCAGACGCTCGGCTCGACGCTGGAGCAGATCAAGAAGGCGACGCTTATGGGCGTTGCGGTTGCGCTGTGCATCTCCTTCCTGATTACTTCGCTGTTCTTGAAAATGCTGACGGCCAAGGAAGCCTCCGGGATCGCCGTCATGAAGTGCATCGGATTCGCCGATAGCGATATTCGCAAGCAGTATATCGCCAGAACAATGACCGTTCTCGCAACGGCCATCCTCGTGGGAACGGCAGCATCCAATACGTTGGGCCAGGGGCTTGTCGGCATGCTCATGTCCGCTAGAGGGGCATCCTCGATCCAGTTCGTGACGAGCCCGCTCGTATCCTATGTCGTATGCCCTCTAGCCTTGGCACTGTTCGTAACGGGGGCGGCATTGCTCGCTACGCGTTCACTCAAGCAATACAGCATCGTAACTTTAAGCGCAGAATGAGGTGGCGGACGTGAAAGACATTTTAGAGGTGAACAATCTTAACAAAAGCTACAGCCTGAACAAGAGCGAGGAGCAGGCCGTGCTCAGAAATATCGATTTGCGCATTCCCGAAGGGCAATTCGTATCGGTTATGGGAGCCTCCGGCTCCGGGAAGTCGACCCTTCTCTACACGATCAGCGGCATGGACCGCATGACCTCCGGACAAGTCCGGTTCGATCAAGAGGATATCTCCTCCTTGCCGGACAAGACTCTGGCCGCTTTGCGCAGAAACAAGATGGGCTTTATCTTTCAACAAATTCATTTGCTGAAAAATCTGACCCTGCTCGATAATATCGTGCTTTCGGAGTATCTGGCTGGGCGAGAAAGCCGGAAAGCGATTAATCGGCGGGCGCGGGAGCTGATGAGCGAGATGGGCATTGCCGAGCTCGAAGACCGCGACGTTACGCAGGCGTCCGGTGGACAGCTCCAGAGAGTCGGCATATGCCGGGCGCTCATGAATCGGCCGAAAATGATCTTCGGCGACGAACCGACAGGGGCGCTGAATTCCAAAGCGACGAGCGAGATCATGGCGCTTCTCGGGCGCATCAACCGCTCGGGCACGACCATTCTGCTGGTCACCCATGACGTTAAAGTCGCCGCCCGGACGGAACGCGTGCTACTGATGGAGGACGGACGTATCGTCGGCGAGCAACACCTGGGCAAGTATGAGCAAGACCGTAACGACGATGCCAAGCTTCGTGAAGAGAAGCTATCCTCCTGGCTTCTGCAGATGGGGGTATAGCAAAGCGAAAGAGATCGGGGGATTTCTCCGATCTCTTTTGCTTTACAGTTGGATAATTTACGCACTCAGTATGGAGTCGAACTGGAGTGCTACGATAAAAATGCAGTCGAAAAACCCCCTCGTATGAAATAAATTGAAAGCTAACGAGGGGACGAGAGACAATGAACAGGTACGACAAGGCATTCAAAGAAGAAGCAGTAAGATTGAGCGATGAGATTGGACCAAAGAAAGCTGCCGAGCAGTTAGGCGTAGCCTACTATACGTTGCAGGAATGGAGAAAGCGAAGAACCCTGCACGGCGACGGAGCGCATATCGGGAGCGGACACGCCTATGCCTCTGCCGATAAGACTGCGCGTGAAATCGAATTAGAAAAAGAAATAGGCGAGTTGCGCCGAGCCAATGAAATTCTCAAGGACGCACTCGGTTTTTTCGCAAAAGACCGGAAGCGGTAAAGGCATGTCAGCTCTATGCTTACATCCGTGAACGACGGGATCAGTGGACCGTCAAGGAGATGTGCGAAGTGCTTGCTGTCAGCGAATCGGGCTATTACCGTAGCTTGAAGCCTACACTCAAACAGGAGCGGCAGAAACGCCTTCTGGTCAAAATCAAAGACATCATTGGAGAACATGAAGACAACAATAATTACGGTGTCCAGCGTATTCTGCTGGCGCTGTCACAGATCGAGATCACGACCAGCTACAGCACCGTCTATCGAATCATGAAGAAGCATGGCCTGCTGAAGAAAGTGAGGCGTCATCCAAACGGCATTACACGCGAGGATGCCGCAGCTCAAAAGAGCGAGAACCTGATCCAGAGAGACTTCAGATCCTCAGCACCCAACCAAAAGTGGCTATCGGATATCACCGAAGTCCCTTGTTCAGACGGCAAGCTCTATCTGTCCGCGGTACTGGATTGTTTCAATGGAGAGATCGTGGGCCTCGCCATGGACGATCATCTGCGCAAGGAACTCTGCATCCAAGCCTTTGAGAACGCCTGTAGAGCAAGAAATGCTCGCGGAATGATTTATCACAGCGATAGAGGCAGCCAATTCACGAGCCATGCATTCCGAGAACGTCTGGCTAAACGAGATGCCATTCAGAGCATGAGCGGCACAGGACGTTGCTATGATAACGCAAGGATGGAAAGCTTTTTTGCTACGCTAAAGAAAGAAAAGCTGTATAAGATCAAAACCGAGCACTACCCGATGGCTTATGTTAAATCGATCATCTTCAGGTACATCATGGTCTACTACAACAGACGGCGGATATACACCTCTAATCCAGGGGGCTGGCCACCAGCTATTTATCGCGAAAGAATGCTGTCACAAGCGGCTTAGTAACGGGATTTCTGTATGAGGGTGTTTTCAAACTACACTTTTTTTGACAACTCCAAACCTTCTTCACTTGGTCTGTTCCGAGTTTCAATCCACGCACTCCGTAAGGAGTGCGACGCTACGCGACCGCCGCGAATTCCGGCATCAAGATGTTTCAATCCACGCACTCCGTAAGGAGTGCGACAGCGGTAAGATATGAATTAATACCAACAGTGTGGGATTACGATTCATTTCAGATAAGAATGATCTCAGATCTGTCTAGGTTCAGGATTGACTTTCTGATGATAGGTAGTGATTTCTATGATTTCGACATTATTCGCGGTGCGAATGATCCAGGGATTTCATGGGAGCTTCACATTCGCACCTTTTGTGAGCCCTTGTTTCGAGTATACGTTTATCATAAGTAATCGCATAGTTTATTACAACTCCTTCCAGAATAAAGCTGATGTCAAGAGTAACTCCACAGCGTCGCAAAATGCGACGAAGAAGGGGCAAGCGAAGCAAGCGGCCAGCGCATAGTCGCAAAATGCGACGAAGAAGGCAAAATGCGACGAGGAAAGGGCTGGCGAAGCAAGCAGCCAGCGCATGGTCGCAAAATGCGACGAAGAACAGGCAAGCGAAGCAAGCAGCCAGCGCATAGTCGCAAAATGCGACGAAGAAAGGGCTGGCCAAGCAAGTAGCCAGCGCATGGTCGCAAAATGCGACGAAGAAATGGCTGGCGAAGCAAGCAGCCAGCGCATGGTCGCAAAATGCGACGAAGAAGGAGCTGGAGAAGCAAGCAGCCAGCGCATGGTCGCAAAATGCGACGAAGAAGGAGCTGGCGAAGCAAGCAGCCAGCGCATGGTCGCAAAATGCGACGAAGAACGGGCAAGCCAAGCAAGTAGCCAGCGCATAGTCGCAAAATGCGACGAAGAAGGAGCTGGCGAAGCAAACAGCCAGCGCATAGTCGCAAAATGCGACGAAGAAGGAGCTGGCGAAGCAAACAGCCAGCGCATAGTCGCAAAATGCGACGAAGAAGGAGCTGGCGAAGCAAGCGGCCAGCGCATGGTCGCAAA
The DNA here is from genome assembly GCF_042651945.1 of Cohnella boryungensis. Lineage (NCBI taxonomy): Bacteria > Bacillati > Bacillota > Bacilli > Caryophanales > Paenibacillaceae > Cohnella > Cohnella boryungensis. The sequence goes on from NZ_JBHSED010000070.1 coordinate 70,741, forward strand.
ATGCGACGAAGAAGGAGCTGGTGAAGCAAGCAGCCAGCGCATGGTCGCAAAATGCGACGAAGAAGGAACTGGCGAAGCAAGCAGCCAGCTCATAGTCGCAAAATGCGACCAAGAAGAGCTGGCGAAGCAAGCAGCCAGCGCACAGTCGCAAAATGCGACGAAGAAGGAGCTGGCGAAGCAAGCAGCCAGCGCATAGTCGCAAAATGCGACGAAGAAAGGGCTGGCTAGCCAGACATGCATTCCCCGTATCTCTACGCAATCTCCTAAGGTATAATAAACCTATACATTAATCGGCAAGAACAATAGGATTCCGAAGGGAGCCTCTGCATGGACAACCGAATCGCCTATGCTTCCACAGAAGCATACATCGCGCAGTTCCCGCCGCACGTTCAGGAGATTCTCAACACGCTGCGGCAAGTCATTCGCGAGGCGGCGCCGGAAGCGACGGAGAAGATAAGCTACCAGATGCCGACCTTTTTCCTGCATCAAAACCTTGTGCACTTTGCCGGATACAAAAGCCATATCGGCTTTTACCCCGGAGCCAGCGGAATTGCCGCGTTTCAGCCGGAATTGGCGGCTTACAAAGGCGCAAAGGGGTCCGTGCAATTCCCTCTGGACAAGCCCTTGCCCTACGAATTAATCGCAAGAATCGTCCGATATCGGGTTGCCCAAAATATCGAGACTGCCGCAGCGAAGGCGAAAAAGAAGAAATAACGACCCGCGAGAAAGTCAAATAAATTGCGTATCGAATCAAAATACCGTCAAAACGCGACGGTATTTTTTTTTATAATTAAAGCCAAGTTCACGACTACTTATCGGATTGAGGTGTTAAGAGCTATGGCTGATCCAACGGTGACAACTCATACGCATGCACAGCAGCCGCATCCCCGGTCGCCGCGGGTCAAGCGAGCCAACCGGCTCGGAGGAGATACGCTGGCGGGACTGCTTTTCGTCAGTCCGATGCTGATCGGGGTTACGGTGCTCGTATTGCTGCCGATTCTGGCTACGCTGGCGCTCAGCTTGGCGGATTGGAATTTCGTGCAGGGCTGGGACGGGCTGACATGGACGGGGCTCGATAATTTCAAGAAGCTGCTGGACGATCCGGCGTTTGTTCGTTCGGTACGCAACAACCTGTTTTTCCTGTTGGCCGTCCCCGTCTACATGCTCGTGTCGATGGTGCTGGCGGTGCTGATAGACAGGTACGTGTATTGGAAGGGTTTTTTCAAGGTCGCGTATTTCATGCCCTACATCTCCAGCATCGTAGCGGTCGCCATCGTCTGGCAGGTGCTGTTCCAGCCCTCCTACGGCCCGATCAACGAGGTGCTGAAAGCGATCGGATTCGCCAATCCTCCCAAGTGGATTGCCGACCCGAAGTTCGCGCTTGCTTCCATAATGATGATCACGATCTGGGTGTCGATCGGCTTTAATCTCATTATCTACATCGCCGGGCTGCAATCGATTCCCAAAGACCTGTACGAAGCCGCCGACATCGACGGCGCGGGGGCCTGGGTGAAATTCGCGCGGATCACGTTTCCGCTGCTGTCTCCAACGTCCTTCTTCCTGCTCGTCACCGGAATTATTTCCTCGTTCAAGGTTTTCGATATTATCGCGGTCATGACCCAGGGGGGGCCGATCGGTTCCACGAGCCTGATGGTCTGGTACTTATATGATCAAGCGTTCGTCAATTTGAAGATCGGGTATGCTTCATCCGTCGCCGTCGTCTTGTTCGCCTTCGTTATGCTCATTACGGCGGGGCAATGGTTCGCGCAGAAAAAATGGGTCAATTATTGACCGAGACCGGAGGGGGAGAAGGCTCATGCAGCGGGTTCAAAGGGCATCGGGGCCGGATTGGCGGAAGCTCGTCGTGACGGCCGTACTACTGGCAATGAGCATTCTGTTCTTGCTGCCGTTCATCTGGATGCTTACGACTTCCTTTAAAATAGAGAAGGACGTCTTCGTCTATCCGATCCAGTGGATCCCTAAGCAATGGAACGCGATTGCCAACTATAAGGAAGTATGGTTTGGAGATTATCCTTTCTATGTGTATTATTTGAACACGATCAAGGTGAGCGTCTTGACGACCCTCATCTCCTGCACGACATCAAGTCTGGCGGCATACGGCTTTTCCAAAATCCGCTTTAAGGGCAGCAAGACGCTTTTTATGATCGTGCTTGCCACTTATATGGTGCCAAATCAGGCGATTCTAGTGCCGCAATTCATCCTGTACCGCAACATCGGCTTGTTCGACAACCATCTCGGACTGATCATGATCGGCAGCTTCAGCGTGCTGGGAACCTTCATGCTTAGGCAATTTTTCATGGGCTTGCCGCAGGACTACATCGAATCCGCCAAGATCGACGGAGCCGGCCACTTCCGCACGTTCTGGTCCATCGCGATTCCGCTGGTTAAGCCGGCCATCGCCACGTACGCGATTCTGCGGTTCATCTGGACGTGGAACGATTATCAGAATCCGCTGATTTTCCTGCGCACGGATAAGCTCTACACGATTCAACTGGCGATGCAGAAGTTTACTTCAATGAGCGGCGAGTTCTACTCGCTTATAATGGCCGCTGCGGTGTCGGCGATCTTGCCGCTGCTGATCGTCTTCATTATCGGACAGAAGAGCGTAATCGAGGGAATCGCGCTTGGAGGCGTGAAAGGCTAAAAGCTGATATCGAGCCGAATAAGTAAAAATATTTCATAATAAGTAAATATTGTTTCATGGAGGATCGGCAAGGCGTCAGTATAATGTGGATTGTCATCAGATTACGTATCCTATGGGAGGGTGTCAGACGGATGAGAAAAAAGTGGTTTAACGTAATGGCCGCAGGCGTCATGGTGGTCGGTTTGCTGGCAGGATGCGGAAGCGACAAGAACGAGAAGACGGACGCTAGCCCGAGCGCAGGCGGCAGTCCTTCCGCCAGCTCCGCGGCAAGCTCTCCGGCCAGCTCGGGGGAGAAGGTGCACCTCAGGCTGTATACGTTCGGGCCGGAAGCGACGTACAATTGGTCCAATACGTTAAAGAGCTATGAGGAAGCCAACCCCGGCGTTACGGTAGAGGCGGTCGTGCTGAGCGATAAGGGCGATACGCAGGAAGCGATGAAGAAGCTGGACCTGGCGTTCGCCTCCAAGGAAAACATCGACGTTCTGATGTTCAGCGATCCGGCCGGTTACGCACAGCGCGTATCGTTGGGCATGGCCGAGCCGCTGGACGATTACATCGCCAAGGACGGCGGATTCAAGGTGTCGGAGGAATACAAGGTAGATACGACGCTGAACGGCAAAGTGTATGCGCTTCCCGGGAAGTTCAATCCCTGGTACGTCTTGCTGAACAAAGACCATCTCGACGAGGCGGGCCTAGCGCTGCCGACCGACTGGACCTGGGATGAATACGCGGATTACGCGAAGCAGCTGACCAAGGGAGAAGGCACCTCGAAGCGCTACGGCACCTACTTCCACGGCCCTCAAGGCGGCGGATGGATGGAGTTCCTGAAGCTGATGATGATGAACCAGCCCAAGGATTCCGACTTCCTGAAAGCGGACGGCTCCTCCAACCTGGCCGACCCGAACTACAAGCGCACGCTGGAGCTGCGCGTCAGGATGGAGAAGGAGGACAAATCCTCCGTTCCTTATTCGGATATCATTTCGCAGAAGCTGGCCTACCGGAATCAATTTTTTAACCAATCCGCCAGCATGCTGACGATCGGAAGCTGGATGAACACGGAGATCGGCGGAACCGACAAGCTGCCCCTTACGTTCCATGTTGCCGTCGCTCCGTTCCCGAAGAACGATAAAGCGGATCAAATCGGATATTCCCCGGTGACGACCGACTACACGGCCGTATCCTCAATCTCCAAGAACAAGGAGGCCGCTTACAAATTCGTTCGCTGGTACACCACGGAAGGACAACTGGTTCAGGGCAAAAATATTCCGGCCTGGAGCAAGGTATCGAACGATCAGGTGACGCCGATTATCGATACGATACTTGCCGCTACGGCGAATCCGGAGCTGGTGGACAAAGACTCGCTCACGAAAACCCTGCTGATGTCCAAAGCCTCCGAGATGATTCCGGCCGCCTCTTATCAATCCGAGGTGTACAAGGCAGTCAACGAGGAGTACGAGAAGCTGATTCTGGGCGAGCAAGACATTGAGGCAACGGTGAAAAACAGCCAGGAACGCGCGCAGCAGATTATCGATGCCAACAAAAAATAAATGATATACTGGCATTGCGGAGACGGCGTTTCGCTGTCTCCCTTTGCTATTGCGAGAGGGGGAGAGAGCATGCTGCGGCTGTGGAGAGGAAGAAGCGGTCGCGGATTTCTATCGATCCGCTACAAGCTGATGACGGCGGCGATCGCCTGTATTCTCATACCGGCCGCATTGTCGCAACTCGTCTACAATTCTCTCACGCAGGATGCGGTTCAGCGTCAGGCGATCGCCAACGCGCAGGATTCTCTGCTGCTGGTGGACAGCTCGGTGACGAGTCTTCTGAACAGCATGGTGAACATCGCGAATTACATTCAGATGAATGCGGATATGAATACGTATTTCAAGCTGGTCGTCTCGGGCAAGACCGAAGGAAACGACGACTACCGCAAATTCATGGACAAGAACCGGATTCTTCAACAGCTCGATAGCTTAACCGTCAGCGAGAAAAGCTACGTAACCGTGCTGCTGACGGACGGAACGACGTTCACGAACTATTCCACGAGCGATTACAATCCCTCGGCTCTGCTGGAGGAGCCCTGGTTTCATCATTTGAACGATCTGAAATGGCTCAGCTCTTACTGGATCGGAACAAGCCCCAATGTCTTCAAATATATCGAGGAGGAGAAGCCCTATCAGATTTCGCTGGCCCGTACCTTGCGTAGGGACGACTCCAGAATCTACGGATATATCGTCGTCACCTTCATGGAGCAGCAGATCAGCCGCTTGTTCACGCGATTGTCCTCCGAGCAGGAGGTGATGCTGCTGGACGGCGAGAACCGGATTTTGTCCAGCGGGGACGTGACGCAGATCGGCCGCGTGTTCAACGATATCGGAGCCACTGCCGGAAGATTGAACACCACCATCGAGACGGTCGGCGGCACGAAGTATTTAATTACGGAGCAGCCGTTCACCTTCAACGATTGGCGGCTGGTGTCCAAGCAGCGCTACGAGGAGGCGATCGTGAATATCAGCTCGATATTCAACCGGGTGTTTCTTGTGCAATTTTCCGCGCTTGTGCTGTTCCTGCTCCTGCTTCTGGCGCTGCTCCGAGCCTTCACCAAGCCGCTTGTGCAATTGGGCAAGACGGCTTCCGCCGTACAGCGGGGCAATCTGAGCCTGCGGTCGGGCATTCGCGGACGGGATGAGATCGGCAGGCTCGGATTTCTGTTCGACCAGATGCTGGGAAGAATCCAGGAGATGCTCGCAGAGGTATCCGATACCCAGGCGCGCAAGCGCAAGGCGGAGCTGAAGATGCTGCAAGCCCAGATTCACCCTCATTTTCTGTTTAACGTCCTGAACTCGATTCGTATGAAGGTATTGCGCCGCGGAGACCCGGAAAGCGCGAAAATGATCAGCTCCCTGTCTACGCTGCTGCGCATGACGATCAAGAACGAAGAGGACGAAATCTATCTGCACGAAGAGCTGGAGCTGCTGAGCCATTATGTGGACCTGATGAACCTTCGGCAGAAGGAAGAGGTTCGCTTGTCTCTGGACATCGATTCGGAGGCGATGCTGATGCGTGTTCCGCGTTTCTTCCTGCAGCCTGTCGTGGAGAACGCTCTCATTCACGGCTTCAGCCAGCGGGCGGGACATATTCGCATTCATGCCGAGATGCGAAGCAAGGTGCTTGTGATCGAGGTGAAGGACGACGGCATCGGGATGGACGAAGAGGCGTTAAAGGCGCTGAACGCCAAGCTGGCCGCCGCGGCCGACGCCGGTGGATCGGCGATGGACCGGGGAGCCGGTGGAGCGTTCTCCGGAATGGGCCTCGTGAACGTCGTCGAAAGGATGCGTTTGCTGCGCGGCGAGCGGTTTTCGATGACGGCGGAGAGCGTCGCGGGTCACGGGACGATCATTCGATTAATTCTTGCGTACGAAAGGGCGGATAACGATGTATAACGTCATGCTGGTAGACGACGATTATCCTGTCTTGGAGCTGCTGTCGGAGACGATTGATTGGGAAGCCAAAGGGCTGAGGCTGCTCGGAGCGTTCGAGAACGGGGCGACGGCGTGGGAGCAAGCTCAGCAAGCGATGCCGGATATTCTTATCACCGACATCGGCATGCCGCGCATGAACGGGCTTGAGCTGTGCGCGAAGATCAAGGAACGCAAGCCGGACACCCGGGTCGTGATATTGTCGTGTCACGACGAGTTTGCCTATGCCCAGCAGGCCATGCGGCTGAACGTCCAGGAGTATTTGCTTAAGGAATCGCTTCAGCCGGACGATCTGGCGCGCCTGCTGGACCGGATCAAGCATGGGCTGGATGCGGAGCGCCAGTTAAACGGCGAGCAGATGCGCCTGCATGCGCTCGTGAACGATTCAAGAGAGCTGCGCAAGGAGCAGGCGTTCAAAAATTTCATCCATCAGCCGCTGCTTACTCCCGACAAATGGATGCAGGAGGCGAACGGCTTCGGCTTGTTCCTGGGGCGGGAGGCATGCCTTCCGGTAATCGGATGCGTGGACGATTACGGACAGGTCAAGCATCGCTTCGCATCCGAGCAGACGCTGCGCTTTGCCATAGCGAACGTGATGCAGGAGGTACTGGGAGAGTTGGACGACAGCGTGCTGTATATTTCCTATAGCGAACGCAAGCCGCTGCTGCTGTTCACCTACAAGCCCAGCCTGAAGACAAACCGCTACGATGCCGTGACCGCCCATCTGCGCAAGATACAGCTGGCGATGGGCAAGGCGCTCAAGATTCGCCTGACCTTTCTGCTCGGAACGGAGTGCGATCGTCCGGAAGCGCTCAAGCAGGCGCTGAAATCGCTGCTGACCGACGAGAATCAGAGGTTCTACCTGGAGGCCGGGGCTCTTGTGAAGCATCGGTCGGAAACGGTGTCGGACGAGGATTTGTTCATCCATTACGACAACGCCAGCACGGAGCTGAGAGAGGCGCTGATCGGGAAAAGTCCGACGGAGGTCGGCCGGATAGCCGAAGTCTGGATGGACAAAGTCAAAGCCAGGAAATACCCGCCGGCCGCCGTGAAGGACTGGACGCTAAAGCTGCTGCTCGACTTGAAGCTCAAGCTGCGCACGCTGCAATACGTGCAAGCCGGACAATCGGCGGATACGCTGCACAAGGAAATATCGGAGATCGATTCGATTCACGAGCTGCTGGATTGGCTCAAGTGCCAATTGACGGCTGCCGCAGGCGAGCACCCGGCTTTTGTCGGCAAGCGTCCTGAGGTCAAGGAAGCCTGCCAGTACGTGTCGCTTAATCTGAACCGGAGAATCAGCCTTGACGAGGTGGCCGATCTGCTGCATCTGAACGCAAGCTACTTCAGCCGGATGTTCAAGAAGGAGACCGGGGAGACGTTCATCGAATACGTAACCCGCATGAAGATGGAGCGGGCCAAGGAAATGCTGGACAGAACTTCGAGCAGCGTCGGCGAAATCTGCGAGCACCTCGGCTATGACAATCAGAGCTACTTCATTAAGACGTTCAAGGCCCACTCGGGAGCAACGCCGATGGAATACCGAGGATAAGCGTCTCGCGGCAAGGGGAGGTGGAAGCGAATGGAGGACATTAGCAAGATTCGTAAGGCCGTCAGACGGATGAAGCGGGCTTCGGACTCGCTTTATTATCCTCAAGGGCAATCGGCGGACAGCTTCTGGAGCAAGGTCGCGGAATCGCCGTCCTATGCGCGGATCGTGAGCGATATCCGGGCCGAAGGAACGCGGATAAAGCGGGAGAAGGCCCCGGCGCTAACGGATGAGCTGTTTTCCTTGTTCGAGCGGACCGGCTCCCGTCTGGAGTACGAACGGGCCTATTTCGAGCGCCGGCGGCGGTTGAATACGCACATGCTGCTGTCTCTGCTGGAGCCGGGGGAAGGGGCTCATCTGCGCGAGCTGCAAGAGATGATTGCAAGAGTGCTGGATGAGCCGACCTGGTGCTTGCCCGCCCATGTGCTGGGCCGCGATCCGGACAAGACGATTGACTTGTTCTCCGCGGAGACGGGCTTTACCTTGGGCGAAATGGCTTGCGTGCTGGGGGAGCGGCTGCCCCGTTCCCTGCTTGCGGACATCGACGAGGCGCTCTCGGCGCGGCTGTTCCGGCCTCTCCTGGAGGAGGGACCTCACCCGTGGGAGAGCGCCCGTCACAATTGGTCGGCTGTGTGCGCGGGCTCGATCGGGGCGGCGGCGCTGCTGCGGCTCGCGAAGGAGGATGAGCTTGCGGAGGTGCTGACGCGAACGCTGGCCAGCCTCGATTGTTACTTGGAGGGCTTCGGAGACGATGGCGCTTGTCTGGAGGGGTTGGGCTACTGGAATTACGGCTTCGGCTATTACGTGTATTTCGCCGATTTGCTGCGGCGAATGACGGAGGGCGGTCTGAATCTGTTTCACTCCGAGAAGGTGCGCAGCATCGCTTCGTTTCAGCAGATCGCTTACTTGCACGAGGACTCCGTCGTCTGTTTCTCGGATTCGCTGCCGCGCGTGCCGTTTCGCGTCGGCCTCACTCATTATTTGGCCCGTATCTACCCGGAGATCGAGATTCCGGCGTTCAGGCATGCGGCGAGCTACACGGAGGATCATTGCAGCAGGTGGGCTCCGGCGTTTCGCGATCTGATCTGGCTTGATCCGGACGGAAGAGGGGAAGAGCCGGGACCTGTCGATCGCTATTTGCCGGATGCGCAATGGCTGGTTTCCAGATGCTCCGACCGGGGCGGCGAGTCTCGCTTCGGCTTTGCGGCCAAGGGCGGGCATAACGATGAGCCGCACAACCATAACGATATCGGACATTTTATATTGATTGCGGACGGCATAACCGTTGCGGGCGATCTTGGCGCCGGCGAATACACGGCAGCTTATTTTGGCGATGGCAGATATGAATACGATTGCAACGGCTCTCAGGGGCACTCCGTCCCCATCGTGGACGGCTGTTATCAGTCGCCCGGGACGGACAGCGCGGCCATCGTGCTGAAGGCCGAGGTCGGCGAACGGGAGGATCGGCTGAAGCTGGAGATGGCCGGAGCTTATCGCGTGACCGGAATGAAGTCGCTTGTGCGCGAGCTCATATGGCGCAAGGGCGGAGACAGGCCGACCTTGACGTTAATCGACGAATTTACGTTCGCCGAACGAGGCTGCCAGGTCGTCGAAAGAGTCGCGGCGCTGCTGCCCCCCGTAATTCGGAAAGACGGGACCATCGCGATTGGCGGCGAGAGCGAGAACGGGCTGGAGGCGCTTATCCGGTTTGACGAGGCGCAGCTTAAAGCGGCGGTTGAGAAGCGAAGCTATCGGGATCACTTCGGACAGGAACGGTGCTGGTATGCCATCGATTGGAAGCTCAGAAAGACGGAGCGGGTATGCCGGATCGAGCTGCGGTTTGAATGGAAGCATCGAGCAGGCAAGGGAAAGAACGCACAGATCATCGGAAAAGGAGTCGAGAGAAATGACGATTCAACCGGAATGGCTGGAGGAAGCCTGGGACAGAGCCAAGGATAAGACGCTGCGGAATCTTGAGCGAATCGGGGACGGGTTTCCGCATGCGAGCATCAACGGAGCTTACGTGCTGGAGCAGCCTCACTGGTGGACGGCAGGCTTCTGGCCGGGAATGCTGTGGCAGCTGTATGAGGGATGCGGAGACGCGCGGCTCAGACAAGCGGCCGAACGATGCGAGGCCAGGCTGGACGCCGTACTGGACGGGTTCGACCGTCTGGATCACGATCTGGGCTTCATGTGGACGTTGACCAGCGTGGCCGCGCACAAGCTTCACCCGACGGAGCTGTCCAGACGGCGGGCCTTGAAGGCGGCCAATTATCTCGCTGCTCGCTTTAATCTGCGGGGCCGGTACATTCGCTCCTGGAATCCTTGGCATGAGGGCGAGAACAACGCGGGCTTCGCGATTATCGATTGCTGCATGAACACGCCGTTGCTCTACTGGGCGTCGCGGGAGACCGGGGACCCGCGCTATCGCCATGTTGCGGAGGCGCACATGGACACGGTGCTTGAGCACTTCGTCCGCTCCGACGGCTCGGTCTATCATATCGTCGAGTTCGATCCCGAGACAGGCCGGCATGTGAGAGGCCTGGGAGGACAGGGATATGCGCCGGAGTCCGCCTGGTCGAGGGGAACCGCTTGGGCGCTGTACGGCCTGGCGCTGTCCTATCATCATACCGGCAACGCGGCTTATCGGGATGCCGCGAAACGGGTAGCGCACTTCTTCCTGTCCAGCTTGCCGGATGACCGCGTGCCTCATTGGGATTTCCGCCTGCCGCCCGAGGTGGCGGCGTATCGCGATTCCTCCGCCGGGGCGATCGCGGCCAGCGGCCTGCTGCTTCTGGCAGAGCAGACGGGCTCGCTGGAGGACCATACGTATCGGACGCCCGCCATTGCGATGCTCGAATCGCTCTACCGGCACTACGGCGCTTGGGAGGATATGCGGGAGGAAGGCCTGCTCCTGCACGGCACCAGTCATTTCCCCGAAGGAAAAAACATCGACGTTCCGCTGATCTACGGCGATTTCTTTTTCGTAGAGGGGCTGGCGAGGCTGCGGGGGAGCCGCGTGATGTTCTGGGAATAGCCCCGAGCCTGCGGAATAGACGATGCTGGAGGAGGAACGAGGAATGACCTTGCCGAACCTGCGGATTCAGGATAACCCTCTGCGGACAAAAGAGGACATGAGGCTGGCGCTAAGGCAGCTGATCCAACCGATCGAACGTTATTACAGCTCCGGCGGCGCGCTCTTGCGTCTCGGCGACAGCGGGGCAAGCTATCCGGCGGCGGTCGCGGAGATGGAGGGCTTCTCCCGCATTCTGTGGGGGATGGGGCCGCTATTGGCGGGCGGGGGCTCGGAACCGCTCTGGGATGACTGCCTGAAAGGCATCATGAACGGCACCGATCCCGCTCACGAGGAGTATTGGGGGCAGCCGGGGGATTACGACCAGCGCTTCGTGGAGATGGCGGCATTCGGCTTCTCGCTTGCGATCGCTCCGGAGCATATCTGGGAGCCGCTTGACGAGCGTCAGCGGGCAAATCTGGTCGCTTGGCTCGGCCAGATCAATCGGCATCCGGTATACGATTGCAATTGGCTGTTCTTTCACGTGCTGGTCAATGTCGGCTTTTCCAAGCTGGGCCTGCCGCACGACCGCGCGGGCATGGAGCGGAATCTGGATCGCTTGGAGCAGTTCGCTCTGGAAGGCGGCTGGTATACCGACGGACCGGAGGGGCACAGCGATTACTATACGCCGTTCGCTATCCATTATTATTCTCTGCTTTATGTCCGGCTGATGGCGGAAGAGGACCCGGAGCGCTGCCGGAGATTCAAGTCCCGGGCGATCTCGTTCGCCCGGGACTTTATCCGCTGGTTCGCGGCGGACGGCTCCGCGCTGCCTTACGGCAGAAGCTTGGCTTACCGCTTCGCACAGTCCGCGTTCTGGAGCGCTTTGGCTTACGCGGAGATTGAAGCGGACGATCTCTCCTACGGAGTCGTGAAGGGCATCGCGCTCCGCAATCTGAGATGGTGGCTCAGGCAGCCGATCTATCGCCCGGACGGAGCGCTGAGCATCGGCTACCGATACGCGAACTTGGTCATGGCCGAGAATTACAACGCACCCGGCTCGCCATACTGGGCAATGAAAGCCTTTCTGCCGCTTGCTCTGCCAGACGATCATCCGTTCTGGCAGGTGGAGGAGCTGCCGTTACCTGCGCTTCCTTCGCGCGATGCGCAGCATCACCCGAGCCTGGTTGTGAGGCGCGAGGCGGAGACGGATCACGTTGTCGCGTTTAATGCGGGGCATCTCTCTTCGAACGAGCATACGCATACGTCTGCCAAATATGAGAAGTTCGCTTATTCCAACGCTTTCGGCTTCAGCGTTCCGCGAGCGGAATGGGGGCTCGCCCAGGGAGCGTTCGATTCGATGCTTGCCCTGAGCGAGGGGGATAACCTGTATCGCGTGAGAAGGAAAAACGAGGAGACGGCCATTCGCGACCAAGTGTTGTTTGCCCGCTGGCGGCCATGGTCGGATGTGGAGGTGCGCACCTGGCTGATCGCAGGCTTGCCCTGGCATATTCGCATTCATCGTCTTAAGACCGGAAGAGCGCTGACCGTCGCGGAGGGCGGCTTTGCGCTGCCGCTGGAGCAAGGCCTGACCACGCTGGAGCAGGAGCGGGACCGACTCTTCGCGACCAGCGGCCTCGGAACCTGCGGAATGGTCAGCTATCGCGGCTTCGATACGGCGGAGCTGGTTCACCCGAACGCCAACACCAATCTGCTTCATCCGCGAACGGTTATCCCGACGTTGACGGCGACGTTAACGCCAGGGCGGCATTGGCTGCTTTCTGCGGTATACGCCTGCCCCGGCGTCGAAGACGGGGGAGCGCGCGCGCGTGTGCTGGAGCGTATGGACAGTCTGTTGAAGCACGCTGTGCCCGATACGGCCGATTCGTCTGACGAGGCGGTATGGATTGAAGCTTTGGCGCAGCAACTGACCGATCTGTCTGAAACAGGAGACGGCCCCAGATACCCGAAATAGTTGAAGCATCCCCCTGCCAATCCCATGGCGAGGTATAGCTTCAGCTGCTAAAAGGTCAAGATGACTTTGCCGCTACGTCTATCAGGAGATTCCGCGGCCTCGACGGCTTCGCGGATCTCCGTCAAGCGGCAGCGTGCGGCGGGAGCTCTTACGGCCAGCCGCCCTTCGGCGACCCAGCTCAGAATACGATTGAACGCGGCGTGCCATTGCGGCTCTGTCACGTCTTGATTCCAATGACGCAGATGGAACAATTGCAGACGAATATCGAAGCTCTGCTTCAAGGCACCCCAGTCTAGCGAAATCCCCGATAGAAGCCCCAGACTAAGCAGGATGCCCTGCCTTTTCAGGCAGGAGGCAAGCCCGTTTCCGGGCGGTCCGCCGATGGAATCGACGGCGGCTGCCGCGCCCTCCCCTTTCGTCAGCTCCATTACATAATTGCGCATCGTTGGGATGTCATCGGAATGAAGGACGTGAGAGGCGCCAAGCCGAAGGAGCTCCTGAGCGTTGTCCGCGTCCCCGGTGACGGCAATGAGCCGATAATGAAGAATGCCCGCTAATTGGGCGAAAATCCGACCGAGCGAAGAGCCGCAGGCATTGACGAGGAAGACATCGCCTTCCCGCAGCTTCAGCGCCTCGGCGCAGACCAGCCATGCCGTAACGGGATTGATATACAGCTGCGCGGCGGCTTCATCCCCTATCGAGGACGGAACAGGAACGAGCCACTGGGCCGGAGATTTCACATATTGCTGCCAGGTGCCTTGTCCCCTGAGCGGCAGTACGCGTCTTCCGATAAGCTGCCCGGACACGCCGGGTCCAGTGTCCACGACGGTTCCAACGCCTTCGAAGCCGGGAACGGCAGGCAGCGCAGTGCGATGCGAATAAGCACCGCGGATTGGAAGGATATCGGAAGGATTAATCGGGCAAGCGGACATGCGGACGAGAACCTCGCCGGGACCGGGCGGTTCGAGATCGGCGTCCGCAACCTGGAGAACCTCTCGGGGTTCTCCGAAGCGCTCATAATGTATACGTGTATATCGCAAGCCTGTTGTCCTCCTGTGCGGCGGCCGCATGGCGCGGCCCGGAATGGACGTATCGGCGCAAGGCCGACCGTGGTTGAAGCCGCGGGCTTCAAGGGTAGTCATGAAGGCGGCGTTCGATTATGCTAATAGAAATAATTGAAATAATTGAAATGCGAGCGGCAAGGGGGTGCTTGAATATCGCAATCTTAAAAAACGATTGGGCCGACTATCTGGACGGCGAATTCGAGCAGGGCTATTACGTCGAGCTCCGCCGGTTTCTGGCTGCGGAATATCGATCCACGACGGTATTCCCGGATATGTACGATATCTTTAACGCTTTGCACCATACGCCGTTCGCCGACACTAAGGTCGTCATTCTCGGACAGGATCCGTATCACGGGGCCGGACAAGCCCATGGGCTGAGCTTCTCTGTCAAGCCCGGCGTGCAGGCGCCTCCTTCCCTGGAAAACATCTTTCGCGAGCTGCGAGACGACCTCGGCTGTCCGGTTCCGAACAACGGATATCTGCTCCATTGGGCGAAGCAGGGGGTGCTGCTGCTGAACACGGTGCTTACGGTTCGGGCGAACCGCGCCCACTCCCATAAGGACAAGGGCTGGGAAAGGTTCACCGATCGCGTGATCGAGGCGTTGAACGACAAGCCGGAGCCGGTCGTATTCCTCCTGTGGGGCAGCCACGCTCAGAAGAAGGCGGAATTGGTCGTTAACTCTAAGCACCATTTGATTCGCTCGCCACATCCGAGCCCGTATTCTGCGGACCGGGGGTTCTTCGGCAGCCGGCCTTTCTCGCGGGCCAACGCTTTCCTGAGAGCTGCGGGGCTGCAAGAGATTGACTGGCAAATTCCGAATGTGTAGCTAAAATCCCGATCCGGCGCGCGCTGCCGAATCGGGATTTTTGTTGGCGGATCAGCCGCGAGGGACAAGCTCCACCAGACGGGGAGCGATCGCCTCCTTGCGAGGCTCGCTCCCTTGCTCGATGGCCTCGACGATCAGTTGCGCCGCTCGGGTGCCCATCTCGAACGGCGACTGATCGATGTAAGCGACCGGCGGAACGCAGTTCGGAAAGAGCAGCGGCTGATCGCAACAGATAATGCGCATCTGTCTCCGGTTCAGCTTCGCGCAGGCCATGCCGACATATTGCGCGAGCAAGGCATCGACCGTTGCGATCGCGTCGATGTCTTCGTTGCGTCGCAGGTAATCTAGCAGCTCGGCCGGAATTTCCCTGGGAGCGGAAGGCTCGAGCAGAGAGGTCGGCAACGAAAGAATCCGCTGCTCGGACAAGGGCTCCATTCCTCTCTGAACGAGCGCCCTCTGAAAGCCGTTCACCCGATCGCTGATTCCGATCGTATACAGGCGGGGATAGGTGACGAGGCCGATATTCGTCGCTCCCAGCTCGCCCAGATAGCCGACCATAAGCTGCCCGATCTCCTCGGTATGGCAATAGACGCCGTTCGTGCGAATGTCGCGCATCGTCCGCTCGACAAGAACGACCGGGTGCTTGTTCAGTACGAGCCGAACGATGTCGTCGTTGAAATGCTGCTCCCCCTGGCTGGCCACGATAATGATCCCGTCTACGGGCATATCCATTAACTCCTGAAGCGCCTGGGATTCTTCCTCCCTGCTTGCGATGCGCTTAAACAGAAAATGATAGGAAAGCCGATTCAGAGAAGCTTCGATTCCGGCGATCAATTGCGAAGAATAGTAGGCTTCCATCCAAGGGATGATGAAGCCGATCATTTTTTTGCCTCTTTGTGCGAAGGTCGATCGGGCAGACTCGTTTGCGGACGGCGTCCGTTCCTCTCTCGCTCGGTCCGCTACGAACGTGCCTTTGCCGCGGTGCCGATACAGCCAGCCGTCGTTCACCAGCTTAAGCATGGCATGCTTCGCCGTAATACGGCTCACCTGAAATTGCTCCGCAAGCTCGCGCTCGGGCGGAATGCGGCTGTGAGGAGACCAGTCGCCGCTGCCGATTCTATCCATTACGTAGTCTTGAATTTGCGAGTATAAGGGTTTCTTCGCGTTCATCCTCGTAGCTCCACTCCGAATGCCAGACTTATCGCCCATCTCGCGATACGAGTATATTCGATCAGAGTATATCTTTTTATCGCCGACAGAGCAACTTCAATTCTATTATTTATATATCCAATATACCCAATATTGCGAGAATAGAAAAGAATTATTATGTTGACATACCCAATCTGGGGTGTTAACCTCATTTTGAAAGCGGTTACCGACCTTTTCTATGTCTTAGAGCATCTGTTTAGTGAAATTGGATATGACCTTTTGAAGGGGGAGAGCCTGTGGGAAGAAAAATCATCGATCTCTCGTTGGACATCTATCACTCGGCGCCGACATTTCCGCTTGACCCGAAATGCGCGGTCATCGTTCACCATACGGTGGACAGCATGGGCTACAACATTTCGCAGCTTGTCATGAGCACGCATCAAGGCACTCATCTGGACGCTCCGTTTCATTTTCTGGACGAGGGCAAGACGGTGGAGCAGCTCGATCTGGACAAATGCATCGGCGAGGCGCTGCTGGTAGACCTGACGCATAAGAGGCCGAAGGAGCCGATTACGGTGGACGACTTCATGCCTGTCGCCGACCGGATCGGGGAAGGAACAAGGCTGATTTATCGAACGGATTGGCACAAGCAATACCCGCAGAAGCACTACTTTTCCGATTTTCCCTACATGACGGTGGAGCTGGCCCGTTGGCTCGCGGAGAGAAAAATCGGGCTTATCGGAATGGATGTCCCTACGCCTAACCCGACGGATTTCGATCCGGTTCACAAAATTTTGCTGGGCGCGGAGATCGTCATCGTGGAAGGCCTGGCGCGGCTAGGCGACATCGGCGCGGAGCGGTTTTTTTTCATGGCGGCCCCCTTGCGCATCGCCGGACGGGACGGCTCTCCGGTGCGCGCGCTTGCCATGCTGGAATCAATCGGCGACACGGGAGGACCTTTATGAGCAGGTATATCGCAGCCGTTACGGACTCGGGCTTTCCCGATCTGGAGCAGGAGAAGAACATTCTGAAGCCGCTGGGCTTCAGCTTCGTCGAGGGCCAGTGCGCATCCGGCGCCGAGGTTGCCGAGCTATGCCGCGACGCAGATGCCGTTCTTACCCAATGGGCTCCTGTGACAGCCGAGGCGATCGAGGCTTTCACAAGATGCAGGGTGATCGTCCGATACGGGATCGGCGTCGACAATGTCGATCTGGAGGCGGCCCGACGCAAAAATATTCCTGTCGTGAACGTGCCCGATTATGCGATTCAGGAAGTCGCCGATCACACGCTGGCGTTAATGCTGGGCATCGTCCGCAAAATTCCTCAAGTGGCGGCAAGGGTCAGACAGGGGCGGTGGGAGATTTCCCCTTGCCGCCCGATCGTCGGGCTGCAGGACAAGGCGATCGGCGTGGCCGGATTCGGCAATATCGCCCGGGCGGTCGTTCGCCGGGCTCAGGCCTTCGGCATGCAGGCGATCGGCTACGATCCGTACATGGAGCAAGCCGCTTTCGCCGCTCTGGGCGTAGAGAAGGTGGATTGGCAAGCGCTTCTGGCCCGCAGCGATGTGCTGTCCGTACATCTGCCGTTGACGGAGGCGACGCGGCACATGCTGAATGCCGAAGCGTTCCGAACGATGAGAGCTTCGAGCTTCCTGGTGAACACTTCCCGGGGAGGCACGGTGGACACGGCGGCCTTAATCGAGGCGCTGCGCAACGGGGAGATTGCGGGCGCGGCGCTGGACGTCCTGGAGAAGGAGCCGATTGAATCGGACAGCCCGTTGCTTCGGATGGAGCAGTGCATCGTCACCAGCCACTGCGCCTGGTACTCCGAGAGCTCTCTGCTGCGGCTGCAGGAGTATGCCGCTCTTGAGATCAAGAGGTTGTTCAGCGGGCAGAAGCTGCTCCATGTGGTGAACGGAGTCGATTATGAATCGTACGGGATTGAGGAAGCGCGATGACGAGGAGAGAGGGAAGACGATGCAAGCTATCGTATATCATGGATCGCGCCAATTGACTTTGGCGGAGCTGGACGTTCCGAAGCCCGGACCCGGAGAGGCGCTCGTGCGCGTACAGGCGGTCGGCGTGTGCGGCAGCGAGCTGGAGGGATATCTGGGTCATAGCAGCGTGAGGAAAGCGCCGCTCGTAATGGGGCACGAATTTTGCGGAGTGATTGAGGGCCTGGGACCCGGCGCGAGCGGCTTCCTTATCGGAGACAGAGTGATCGCCAATCCGCTTGTTTCTTGCGGAACATGCGACAGGTGCCGGATCGGCAAGGGGAATATCTGCCGGCAGCGGCAGATTATCGGAATCCACCGTCCCGGGGCCTTCGCCGAATATGTCTCCGTGCCCGCTGCGAATCTTCATGCGGCGCCTGCAGGCCTGGATGCGGGGGTGGCTTCGCTGGCGGAGCCGCTCGCGGTATGTATTCATGCGCTCAAGCTGGGAATGCGGCCGTTCGAGGATGCCGTCATATTCGGCGCGGGGCCGATCGGGCTCCTGACCTTGCAAGCGGGACTGGCGATGGGAGCGAGAAGGCTGCTGGTCGTCGACCGGCAGCCGGAAAGGCTGGCGTTCGCCGAGACGCTGGGAGCCGAGATTGCGACGCCCGATCGGTTGGAGGAGGCTTGCGAGCGAGTCTTCCCCGGCGGCGCAGATACGTTCATCGATTGCGTCGGCGTGCAGGCGACCAGGGAGCAAGCGATCCGGCTCGTGAATCCCGGAGGCAGCGTTATTCTGGTCGGTCTGGGGCAGGACGAATCGCTGCTCCCGATGAATCATGCGGTACGCCAGGAAATTTCCCTGATCGGCTCCTATACGTACTCGGATGCCGATTTCGCGCAAGCGGCAGCTCTGCTGGCCCGAGGCAGTATCACAGGCCGGAACTGGATGACGGCTTGCAGCCTGTCGGAGGCTCCTCGCGTATTCGCGGACTTGGCCGACGGGACAGCCAGATTCAGCAAATATGTTCTTATACCTTCGGAAGGAGCGCGGTAGCATGAGCAGATTGGCGGGCAAGACAGCTATCGTAACGGGCAGCACGAGAGGGATCGGCAAGGCCATTGCCATCCGCTATGCCAGGGAAGGCGCGAACGTTGTCGTCTCGGGCACGAACGCGGCCTTGTGCGCAGAAGTGGCGGAAGCCATTCGCAAGGAGGGAGGAACGGCTCTCGGCGTTCCCTGCGATATTTCGGAGCTGGAGGCAATCCATCATCTGTACGACCGGACGCTTGATGTGTTCGGGGAGATCAACATCGTCGTCAACAATGCCGGAATCGCGGTGTTCAAGCCTTTCGTGGAGGTCGATCCGGAGACGGTGCGCCGCATTTGGAACGTTAATCTGTTCGGCACCTTCTTCAGCGGACAACGGGCGGCGCGGGAGATGATCCGCCAAGGCAAGGGCGGCAAAATCATCAATATGTCGTCCATCTCGGAGGAGGTCGGAACGGCTAACCTGACGCAATATGCGACAACGAAGGGCGGCATCAAAATCATGACCAAGTGCATGGCTCTGGAGCTGGCGCAATATCGGATTAACGTCAATGCGATCGGGGCCGGGGTGATCGATACGGACATCAGTCAGGAGGAGTTCGCCAAGCCGGGGATGAGGGAGGAGACGGTGCGCCGGATTCCTTGGGGCCGCATGGGCGCCTCTGAGGATCTGGCCGGAACGGCCGTATTTCTCGCTCACGAGGATTCCGACTACGTGACGGGAACGACCGTATTCGTGGACGGGGGACTGATTGCCATGTAAGGCTTTGAATCTTCCTGCGGTCTTGCAGGAATCGGACTGCGGGAAGAGAAGATGAACCAAAGGAAGACGGACGAGGAGGCTGCATGGAATGAAGCTGCTAAGCTTTGTAAGAGACGGACAAGAAGCATTGGGCATTCTCACGGAGCAAGGAGTCGTCGATATCGGACGGATCGGCTCGAAGCTGGATATGATGGACGCAATTGCGGGGGGCAAGGACACGCTGGCGGAATTAAAGCGGCTGATCGCCGATACGGACCCGGATACGCTTTCGGAGGCTTGTCTGGAGCCGTCCGCTCTGGAGTGGGGGCCGTGCGTGCCGCGGCCGAACAAAATCATCTGCGTCGGCTTGAATTATCGCAAGCATGCAGAGGAGACGAATGCCCCGATTCCCGAATATCCGATTCTCTTCAACAAGTTCAATAACACGCTGACGGGTCACTTGAGGACGATCGCGATTCCGAAGGCAACGAGCCGTTTGGACTATGAGGCCGAGCTTGCGGTCGTCATCGGGCGGACGGCGAAGGACGTGCCGCGGGAGGAGGCGCTGCAGCATGTGTTCGGCTATGCGTGCGTGAACGATCTGTCCGCCCGCGACCTACAGATGCGCACGAACCAGTGGCTGCTCGGCAAAAGCTGCGACGGCTTCTGCCCGCTGGGCCCTTATCTCGTTACAGCCGATGAAGCGGGCAATCCGAATGAGCTGGCTATCAAGGCGATTGTGAACGGAGAGGTTCGGCAGAGCTCCAATACGTCGGATATGGTGTTCGGCGTGGACGAGATTGTCAGTTACATTTCCCAGCATATGACGCTCGTTCCAGGAGACGTGATTCTGACCGGCACGCCGGAGGGAGTCGTGCTTGGCCTTCCGCCGGAGCGTCAGGTGTATTTGCAGCACGGGGACGAGGTTACGATTGAGATTGAGAAGCTGGGGGCGCTGACGAATCGGTTCGTCAAGGAATAATAAGAAACGGGAAACAACGCCGTTCGCGAGAGAACGGCGTTATTCGCATAGGCTCCGGCAGACCTCATCGTCCTCGTTATCGTACTGTGCGGACCAGACTTTGCCCCAGCGCATGAATATTCGCTTCGGCTTCATCGCCCTCTAAGCGACTCGCACCCTGAATCAGCTTATGTACACTCTATGGGTTGGAATGAGAATGATTATCAATTATAATCAGCCTAAGAGGTCGGCGCGGATCGTGAAGCGAATGGAGAAGAGGCACGGGATGAAACTGGATGAGCATATTGCGCTGTGGAGCTATGCGGGATTGAAAATATTGGATCTGAGGCATAGCTTCATGGGCGAAGGCGAACGGAAGGAAGGCGTTCCGCTGCCTGCCAACGGCTTTATCGTAGGCGTAAGGGGAGCGGCCACACTCGATCTGAACGGCAAGATTCATACTATCGGCAGCAGCTACGTGTTGCACGGCTGCAAGGGCATGAGCCTGGACATCTGGGCGAACGAGCAGTTCGAATATTATCTGCTTCTATATCGGGCCTCACTGCCCGGATACATTGCCAAGACATTAGGTAAGCTTGCCGATCCGCATAATCCGCTGGCAATGTCGTACGGATTTCGTCCTGACGAGCCATTGGCTCTGCTGAGAGTTATGGACCAGATGGAGCAGGCCTGGATGCAGGGAGATGCGCTGGGCAAAATCCGGGCAAAGTCGGAGTTCTATCGCTTTGTTCACGATGTGCTGCTGCAGTATCGCGGGCAATTGGCAAATAGGCAGATGCCCGATTCCGTATCGCAAGCGGTTAGCTATCTCCATGAGCATTATCGGGACAACATCGCTTTGGATGACCTTGCAGAGAGGCTGAACTATAGTCCGAGACACCTGTCCATGCGATTCAAGGACCGCATGGGAGTGAGTCCTATCGAATATTTGATCGGCATTCGAATCGAGCATGCGGCGGGCTTGCTGCTGAATACGGACGCAGGCTTGCGCGAGATTGCCGTCGAGGTCGGATATGCCGACGTGTACTATTTCAGCCGATTGTTCAAAAATCGCATGGGCGTCTCTCCGGTCAAATTTCGTTCGGAATTCAGTGGCGGGCAGGCATCGGATAATCGTCCATTCAGAATATCCGAATCGTCCATTGGCGGACGGCGACTCCAGGGATATGATTTTAACGGTAATGAGAATCGTTATCAATATCTTCGTGGAGGATCAACAAAGATGCCAAGAAATCCGAAGGCAGGACTGGCCGTCAGCCTGCTGCTAAGCTTAACGCTCATTCTGGGAGCCGGAGACCCGAACGATCTCTACGGTCAAGGGCGATGTCGTCATTCCGGCCGAGCCGAAGCGGGTCGTCGTCCTCTATTATCAGGGCGATGTCGTATCGCTTGGCGTGAAGCCCGTCGGCACCTCCGAGGTGTACGATGGGGCGGCGTACGCCAATGAGCTGGACAACGTAGAGCAGATGGGCGCCTTCTTCGAGCCGAGCCTGGAGGCGATTGTCGCATTGGAGCCGGACCTGATCATTGTGCCTACGGAAGAAACGTATGATGTGCTTAACAAGGTGGCGCCAACGATCCTGATGCCCTTGTACAGCTTGACGATGGAGGGCCGGCTTGCATTTCTGGGCAAGGTGTTCGGCAAGGAAGAGGAGGCCAAGCAACGTCTGGAGAGCTTCAACGTCAAGCTGGAGAGCGCGAAGGAGAAGCTTCGGGCTGCGGGGCTTTTGGACAAGACGGTCACGATTATCGAGGGCGGTCAGAAAAAGATGACCGTAGTCATGAGCTCGCAGTACGGACGAGGCTCGCAGGTTTTATACGAATATTTGGGCATGAAAGCGCCGGAGATCGTCCAGCGGCAAATTGACGTCGCTACGGTAGGCACAGGCAAGGAAGTGTCGCTGGAGGTGCTGCAAGAGTACAGCGGGGACTTCATCTTCCGTTCTTCCTGGGAGGGGATGGACAACCTGGCCGAAGACAAGGTATGGAACAGCATCCCGGCCGTGAAAGAAGGCCGAGTCATCGAAATCGAATTCGGCTTCTCGTATTACAACGATATTTACTCCCTGGACAAGCAGTTGGATTTCGTCGTTGAACAGATGCTGGCGACGGCAAACAACGGTTAAAGAAGCCCGGAAGAGAGCGGAGGCGGCGGTTCCATATGGAATCGTCGCTTTTGTCCAAAGAAAATAAAGATAATGTCCATTGCTTTTTGCCGACAAAAAGGCTAAATTCATGTTGATAATGATTATCATTTTCGCGATAATAAAGAAAGTACGTCTCATCCGGGCGCACAGACTATCAGGAGGTTAGCATGCTTCGTCGTTTTTTCTCGTACTACAGGCCTTATAAGGGCTTGTTCATTCTGGATTTCAGCTGTGCCATTCTGGCCGCTCTGCTTGAGCTGGCTTTTCCGGTCGCCCTTAACCGCGTCGTGGACGATCTTCTGCCAAGCGGGAACTGGGAATGGATTCTGGTCGCTTGCCTGAGCTTGCTCGGCGTGTATATCGTCAGCGCGGGCTTGCATTATGTCGTCACCTATTGGGGACACAAGCTGGGCATCAGCATCGAGTCCGACATGCGCAAGGCGCTGTTCGATCGCGTACAGAAGCTGTCGTTCCGCTTCTTCGACAACAACAAGACGGGACATCTCGTATCGCGCATGACCAATGATCTTATGGACATCGGCGAGATCGCCCACCACGGTCCCGAGGACCTGTTTATTGCCCTCATGACGCTGGCCGGCGCATTCGGCATCATGCTCAGCATCAACTGGGAGCTTGCTGTGCTGACGTTTATTATCGTGCCTTTAATGATCTACCTGTCCCTGTTTTTCGGCCGGAAGATGTCCGCAGCGTTCGATCGAATGTTCGCCGATATCGCCGATTACAACGCACGCGTGGAGAACAACGTCAGCGGAATCCGCGTCGTTCAAGCGTTCGCTAACGAGAAGTACGAGATGGAGCGGTTTGCCGAGAACAATGACCGTTTCCGCTCTGCCAAGCTGATCGCATACCGGATCATGGCCTGGAACTCTTCGATCAGCTTTATCCTTATGAGGTCGATTTCCCTGTTCGTGCTCGTATGCGGTACGTGGTTCGTCATCCAAGACAGGATGACTTACGGGCAATTCATCGCCTTTATTATGCTGTCCAACGTGTTCCTCGGGCCGATCAAGCAGATTAACTCGGTCATCGAGACGTACCCGAAGGGGATTGCCGGCTTCAAGCGTTTCCTGGAGCTGCTGGAGACGGAGCCGGACGTAGCCGACGCACCGAACGCTCAAGCGGTCGGGCATCTTCGCGGCGACATCGCGTTCCGCGGCGTGACCTTCGGGTATGAGAACAAGGAGAAGGTGCTGCATCATGTCGACCTGAACGTCAGGGCCGGGGAGACGGTTGCGCTTGTCGGACCGTCGGGCGCGGGCAAGACGACGCTGTGCTCGCTGCTGCCGCGATTTTACGACGTGGATGACGGCGCGATCTCGATCGACGGCATCGATATCCGCGAGATGACCTTGGAGTCTCTTCGGTCCAATATCGGCATCGTACAGCAGGACGTCTTTCTATTCGACGGAACGTTCCGGGAAAATATCGCTTACGGCAAGCTGGGCGCCTCGGAGCAGGACATCTGGGATGCGGCCAAGCGGGCCCAACTGGAGGAGCTGATTCACTCGCAGCCCGCAGGACTCGATACGCTGATCGGGGAGCGCGGCGTGAAATTGTCGGGCGGTCAGAAGCAGCGTCTGTCGATTGCCCGCATGATCTTGAAAAATCCGCCGATTCTCATTCTCGACGAGGCGACCTCTGCGCTCGATACCGAGACGGAAGCGGCGATTCAGTTGGCGCTCACCGAGCTGTCCCAAGGGCGCACAACGCTGGTGATCGCGCATCGGCTGGCAACGATTCGCAACGCCGACCGGATTCTGGTCGTGGCCGACCAAGGCATCGCCGAGCAAGGGCGGCACGATGAACTGGTTACCAAGGGCGGAGCCTACAGCAGGCTGCATCGCGCTCAGGTAGGAAGCTGATAGCCGGATTTCTGACAATAATGGAGGTTGACCATGAGCGACACGCTAGAGCTTTACGACGTTACGATCATTGGCGGCGGGCCCGCCGGGTTATATACCGCATTCTATAGCGGCATGAGGGATCTCAAGACGAAGCTGATCGAGGCGAAGGAGCAATTGGGCGGAAGGATGCTGCTGTACCCGGAGAAAATGATCTGGGACGTCGGCGGCGTTACGCCGATCCGCGGGGAGAAGCTTATCCAGCAATTGACGCAGCAAGCGATGACCTTCAGCCCCACGCTCGTAATGGGGCAGCAGATCGTGGGCTATGAGCGTCAGGAGGACGGTACCTTTATTCTGCTCTCCGATACGGGAGAGAAGCATCATACCCGAACGATCATTCTGGCGATCGGGTATGGCATCCGCAAGCTGGCGAAGCTGGAAATCGAAGGCGCGGACCGCTACGAAGTTTCGAATTTGCACTATACGGTTCAGGAGCTGGAGATTTTTCGCGGTAAGCGGGTGCTGATCTCCGGCGGCGGAGATTCGGCGGTGGACTGGGCGAACGAGTTGGAGCCGATCGCCGCAAGCGTGACGATCGTGCACAGACGGGATCAGTTCGGCGGTCACGAGCGGAACGTATCGAGAATGAAGGCCTCTTCCGTACGCGTCTGCACGCCTTATACGGTGCAGGCGCTGCACAGCGAAGACGGCAAAGCGATCGATAAGGTCACGATTACCCATGCGGAGACGGGGGAGACCGAGCAGATTGCCGTTGATGACGTCATCGTTAACCATGGCATGAAATGCGATTTCGGTCCGATCCGCGAATGGGGACTGGATATGGGCGAATGGCATACCCGTGTGAACGAGAAGATGGCGACCAGCATTCCCGGCATATTCGCCGCCGGAGATTTCGTCACGCACGGCAGCAAGGTCCATCTGATCTCCGGGGCCTTCACGGACGGCGTGCTGGCGCTCAACAGCGCCAAGCTGTATATGGACCCGGAAGCTCCGACTGTGGCTTACGTATCGTCCCATAACGAAAGATTCAAGGAGAAAAACCGCGAGCTGGGCGTCGTGGACGAAGAAGAATAGAGCTTGCCGATCAGGCAAGCTTCGCAACTGCAATAATTATGCTTGTGAAATCGTAACAGCAAGGGTGGAACAGATGAATCAGCAGATGAGTAACTCATCGCAAGAGACGGAGCAGGGGAAGGCACACATCAAGGTACATAGCCGCCCCTGGACGGCTATGTTGATCCTGACGGCGGGAATCGCCGTTCTTGTGCTGGGTATTGCCGTATCCGCATCCTTCGGAGCGGCGGACATTCCGGTCTCTACGGTATGGGAATCGGTCTTTCGGTTTAATCCCGATGTGACGGCTCACCAGATCATTCAGGAAATTCGGCTGCCTCGAGTGCTTGGCGGCGCGATGGTTGGCGCTTGCTTTGCCGTTGCGGGGGCCATTATGCAAGGGATGACGCGCAATCCGCTGGCCGACTCCGGCTTGCTCGGCTTGAATGCCGGAGCCGGCTTCATGCTGGCGCTTTGCTTCGCCTTCTTCCCCGGTTTGCCTTTTATGTATCTGATTATGTACTCGTTTATCGGCGCGGGCTTGGGGGCCGTGCTTGTGTTCGGAATCGGCTCTATGGCCAAAGGCGGCTTGACCCCGGTTCGCCTTGTGCTGGCGGGCGCTGCGTTAAGCATCTTGCTTCAGGCGCTGAGCGAAGGGATCGCGCTTTACTTCCGCATCGGGCAGGATCTGGCGTTCTGGTATGCGGGCGGCGTAGCCGGCACGAAGTGGTACCAGCTCAAAATCATGTTCCCTTGGATCGCGTTCGCGATCGCAGGGGCGATTGCCTTGTCGCGTTCGATCACGATGCTCAGCCTGGGCGATGACGTGGCCAGAGGTTTAGGCCTACGAGCGAATCGTGTCAAATTTGCCGGAATGCTGATCGTGCTTGTGCTGGCGGGAGCGGCGGTGTCGGTTGTCGGATCAGTCGGCTTCATTGGACTTGTTATCCCCCACCTGACTCGCAAGCTTGTCGGCGTTGACTATCGCTGGATTATTCCTTGCTCGGCTGTGCTCGGCAGCTTGCTGGTCGTCCTTGCCGACCTCGGTGCTAGAATGTGGAATCCGCCTCACGAGACGCCTCTTGGCGTAATTATTCCTTTGATCGGGGTTCCTTTCTTCCTGTACCTGGCCCGCAAGGAAAGGAGGTCTCTGTAGCATGTCTAACGCGACAACGACAACTTACGAGTCGACCAGACAGCGCAAGGCTGTACTGGTCATGCTCGTCCTGGGCGCTTTGATAGTGATCGCCTTCCTGATCAGTATGAATACCGGCTACATTCGCTTGTCTCCAATGGATGTCCTCAAAACCTTTTTCGGGGGAGGCACGGATAAGCAGGATTTGATCCTGTTTCAATTCCGGCTGCCCCGGATTGTGATTTCGATTCTGATCGGCGCAGGGCTGGCCGTATCCGGCTGCGTCATGCAAGGCATCTCTCGGAACGCATTGGCCGATCCCGGCATTCTCGGCATCAATGCCGGGGCAGGGCTGGTGGTCATGCTCTTCATTTCCTTCTATCCTTCTACTTCCGCAGCTCCGGTATTTATGCTGCCGCTGCTTGCCCTGGGAGGAGGACTTGCCACCGCCGCCTTGATCTTCGCGCTTGCCTATCAGCGGCATCGCGGGCTACTGCCTACTCGTCTCCTGTTAACGGGGATCGCCGTGGCGGCAGCGATCAGCGCCGCTACGCTAGTCCTTACGCTCCGGTTAAGCCCGGAGAAATATCAATTCGTAGCGACCTGGATGGCGGGCAGCATCTGGGGCACGAACTGGAAGTTCGTGCTCGCCTTGCTGCCGTGGATTCTGATCTTGCTTCCTTATGTATTTTTTAAAGCCAACGCCATGAACGTGTTGAATCTGGGAGAAGCGATCGCCAAGGGACTCGGAGCTCCGGTGAGCAAGGAGCAGGTCAAGCTTCTGACCGCTGCGGTAGGTCTGGCCGCCTCGTCGGTCGCGGTCAGCGGCGGCATCGGCTTCGTCGGCCTGATCGGCCCGCACCTGGCCCGCCGTCTGGTTGGCCCAAGGCATCAATTACTGCTGCCGACTTCGGCACTGGCGGGGATGCTGCTCGTCCTTGTCGCGGATACGCTGGCCCGCTGGATTTTGCAGCCATCGGAAATCCCTACAGGGATCGTCGTTGCCGTCATCGGCGCGCCGTATTTCCTTTACCTGCTGGCTCGCGCCAAATAGCTTCGTACAGCCGCAATCGCCTTCCGCAAACCGGGAAGGCGATTGCATGGGCCCAGCCGGCGAGAATGGCGGCGAGTCCGCAGGAGAGGCCTATAAGGCAAGCAAGCCGAGCTCAAGGACGGGATCGTCCTCGAAGCTCGGCTTGTTTTGTTCAGTCATCCAACCCAGCATAATCCCCCGTGTCGGAACGTTGAATTGCGATGCTCCCAGACCCCCGCTGACAGAGTTTAGTTCGACTAATCAACACTACTGCTCTCCACACCGACTCCCGGCAGGCAATTAGTTCGACTAATCAACACTACTGCTCTCCACACCGACTCTCAGCAGACAATTAATTCGACTAATCAACACTACTGCTCTCCACACCGACTCTCAGCAGACAATTAATTCGACTAATCAACACTACTGCTCTCTACACAGACTCCCGGCAGGCAATTAGTTCGACTAATCAACACTACTGCTCTCCACACCAACCCCAGCACGCAATTAGTTCGACTAATCAACACTACTGCTCTCCACACCGACTCCTGGCAGGCAATTAGTTCGACTAATCAACACTGCTGGTCTCCACACCAACCCCAGCACGCAATTAGTTCGACTAATCAACACTACTGCTCTCCACACCGACTCCCGGCAGGCAATTAGTTGGACTAATCAACACTACTGCTCTCCACACCGACTCCCGGCACACAATTAGTCCGACTAACAGATTCAGCTTGGGAGCAAGGCAATCGGTCTACCAGATGTCCACTCTGTCGAGAGGCTTGCGACATTGCGCAGGCTGCTCCGGCAGCTCGTCGAAGTAGCCCAGTCCCAATACGCCCGCGATACGTTCTCCGGGGTGAATGCCGGAAAAGGAGCAGAAGTTGGCACAATTCAGACGGTCCGTCATTTCCCAGGCCATGCCCAAGCCGTTGGCCCAGGCCAGCAGCTGAACGTTCTGAATCAGACAGCAGGCCGCAGCGAAATCTTCGTTCGACACGGCTTCGTCCGAATGGGTCGGGGAGGTGACGATCAAGCACAGCGGCGCCTCCGAGATCATGCTGCGAAGTTGGGAGTTGCGGTAGGGGTCCAGCGTCAGGAACAGCTGGCGCTTGGCTTCGCCTTCGGCGACAATGAAACGCCACGGCTCGCGAAGCCGATGATTAGGGGCCCACACGGCGTCATCCAGAATGGGCGCGATTTGCTCGAACGACACAGGGCGGCTATCGAAATGGCGAATCGGCCGAATATTTTCGAACAGGGATGTCAAGCTCATCGATCAAACCTCCTTCGGATTTCGTTTAAGGCGCCAGATGCGTGAGCTTCTGCGCGATCGCGGTTCGGGCCTTGGGCTTCGGCGCTTTGTCGTACATTCCCATGTATAACAGGCAGACGATGCGCTCATCCTCTTGCAGGCCCAGGCCGGCGGCGACGGAAGGCTCGCGCAGCGCGGGATCTGTATTCCACACAATTCCGATATCGTTCTCCCAGGCCAGCAGCGAGAAGCTTTGAATCATGGCGCTGATTGCGGCGTAGTTACGGTCGTTGTGCTGGGAGGAGGGACCGAGCTTCCGGATGACGGCAAGGAATGCGGGAATTCGGGCAATCCGTTCCGCCATTGCCTGATTTAACTTTTTGGGCAGCCATTTATAGAGCTTCTGATTCTTATAGGCATCCATTATCAATCCAGCAGCTTTTCTCTTCCCTTGCTGGCTGTTGAAATAGATCAGACGGGCAACGGAATCGTTCCAGTCGAGGGACACGGAGGCTTTGGAAGCCAGCAGCAGACGCAGGATGAGCTCTTGGGGGATGGGGCGATCGGCATAGCTGCGTATCGTTCGTCGATTGCGGATGACGCTTATCAGTTGCGATAGACGATAGGACGGCTCGGAAGCCGGGGATTGTGAATTCATTGCCTTGATTTCATCCTCTCCTTGAAGATAGCGGCCTTTCGGGTGCGAACGGAATCGGAGTTAAGACTGGACGTAAGCTCCCTTTTCTTTTATTATATTGAAAATGATAATCGTTATCAACGAGGAAAATGGAACTCTTGGGAAAGAGGGCGAGAAAGTGAACGAGATGATTTACGATCTGCAGGAGGCCCGAATCGTGTCCGACAGAGGAACGGCGGGCTCCGTCAAGCTGACGGCGGAAGGGCCGGTTATCGTCATTCCTGCGGAGGATATCGTTATTCATTCCGGGAGCGAGGTCTACAGAGTGGGAAGAGGCCGCTTTATTCTGCTGCGCTCTTCCAAAACGGATTGGTATATTGATAGAGCGGAGGAAGCCGATTATGCCGTCGTCTATGCGGTTCACTTCGAAAGCTATCGGCTGATCGAGCAATCGGGAGCCGAGCTGCGTTATCGGGTGTGCCATCAGCAGCTGCCCGAGCACGGCAGCGTGATGGAGTTTCCCCGCCAAGCGCAAGCGCTGCTGGACGACTTGATCGTCCAGGCCCGCATCTCCGCTTCGGTAAGAGGCGTGCCGCGGCTGAATCTCATGCTGGAGGAATTGATTCGAACCGCGCTCGTCAATTCCGTCTATATGGACGTTTACTTAACGAAAGATCCGGCGATGGGAGAGACGCTTGCGCATATTCATCGTTATTTCGGGGCTGCGCTGACAAGATCGGCTATGGCGAAGACGGCCGGATTTAATGCGAGCTACTTTTCGTCGCTATTTCGCAAGGAAACGGGCTGGAGCTTTACGGAATACGTCAACCGAATCCGCATCGACGAAGCAAAGCGGCTGCTGCTGCGAACGCCGGAGACGCTTCAGGAAATCGCGATGAAGACGGGCTTCTCTGATGGAGCCTACCTGGCCAAAACCTTCCGCAGAACCGTGCATCTTCCACCGAGCGATTTTCGGCGGCGACAGAGGACGCTGAGAGTGGCCGCAATGCAGTTTCTGGGCGCGCTGCTGGCAGTAGGCGTAAGGCCGGTCGCCGCTACGAAGGACGTGCTGCGCTCCTCCAACCTGCTGCGCGAGGATTTGCGCGGGATCGCCGAGATGGAGGAGCTGCATGACCTGGACAAGCTGAAGGCGACCAAGCCGGAGCTCATTGTGGCGCCTACGTACTATTACCGTTTCCCTGAGACGTTGAAGGAGCTGGAGAAGGTCGCGCCGGTCGTGATGGTGGAGTGGGGGGCGATGGATAAGCTGGAGGAGGTTCGCACGATCGGTCGGCTGCTCGGCAGGACAAGCGAGGCGGAGCGATGGATCGAAGCGCTGCGAATTAAGGCGAAGCTGGCCCGCAGGGCGATCAGTCGCTTCGTCCGCGCCTATGAAACGGCGGGCATCTACGAATTAAGATACGATCATAGCTGGCTGATCCCAAGCTATTCCGTACGTTCCGCTTATAATCTGTATCGCCTGTTGGCCATGAAACCGGTTGAACGCATTGCAAGAGAGGTGCTCGAACCGAACCGGCACCTTTTCGTGCCCGAGCGGAGCCTGCAGCACTATGCGGCTTCTCATATGTTCCTCATCATGCCTCACGAGAATTTGGACGACGGAAGAGAGGAATTGATGTCTCGGGGAATTTGGCAGAGGCTGACCGCTCAGGGCTGCAAGCTGCACCTGCTGAGGCTGAACGATTTTTGGATGGATGAGGGGGTGTCGCTGGAGCGTCAGCTTGATACCCTCGCCGATCTGCTCACGGGAAGCAGATGGAGCCAACAAAATAACGTGTCCGATAACCAACAGGCGTACATCGACGCTCGTCAAACCTCGCCTATATAATAGGGATTGTCAATCGCGAATGATAATCATTATTGGTGGAGGGTTATATGAAAAAGATAAAGACGCGTTACGCGCTGACGCTTATCGGGCTGCTGCTGGCCTTGGCGCTATCGGCTTGCGGCAAGGCGGAGGAGAAGGCGGCAGAGTCGTCGGCCCCGGCATCATCGCACTCCTCTCAAGCGCCAGCCTCGGTTGCTGCCGAGAGCGGCACAGAGGAAGCGAACAAACAGACGCGTACGGTGAAGACAGCGGTCGGAGAAGTCGAAATTCCGGCTCACCCGAAGCGAATCGTCACGGACGGCTACTTGCCCAACCTGCTCGTTCTGGGAATAAAGCCTGTCGGCTCCACGAAGTGGGAGCTTGAGAACAAGGTCATCCAGGATCAGATTGAAGACATTGAGAGCACGGGCGAAAATTCTCTGGAGAAGATTTTGTCGCTGGAGCCGGACTTGATCGTCACATGGCTGAGTCCGGAATACGATGCGAACAAGATTGAGCAGTACGAGAAGATTGCGCCTACGGTAGTCATTCCTTACAACTACTTCGGCAGCATCTACGAATCGACCCGATTCTTCGGCGAAGCGTTCGGCAAGGAGAAGGAAGCCGAGGACTGGCTTGCCGACCTGGATCGCGAATCCGCAGCCGCGCGGGAGAAGATCGCCGGAGTCATCCAGCCGGACGATACCTTTGCGCTGATGGGCGTATTCGTCGTCGACAAAAACTTCTACATCTACGGCAATGGCGGATATCGGGGCGGGGAAGCGATCTATCAGCATCTGCAGCTGAAGCCGCCCGAAAGACAGGCCAAGGAGTTCATCGGCCAGAAGCCTTTTCAGAAGGTCTCATACGAATCGGTAGGGGATTATGCCGGGGATTATATCTTCATAGACCAACATGCTTTCGGAAATCTGGGGCGCGAAGGACGGCGTATGGAAGTCGTTGGATGCGGTCAAGAACGATCGGGTGTTCCAGCTGGACCCGGATTTGTTCTGGGGCAACGATCCGATCTCCTTAAAGCTGCAAATTCAGGAAATCGCCAAAATGCTTGTGGAACGGGCGGGAGCCGCCCAATAAATCGCATTAACGTCAAACAGCTCTCCCTGCCATGGGGAGAGCTGTTTGACGTTCGTTACGACGAAGGAAGCGGAGCGAAGAATCCGTCCGGGTTGCTCCGAATCGCATTGGCGATCGTGTTCGATGCTGCGGATGCGGCTGGAAGAAGCCGGGCATACAACGGCTCTATGCTGGCTCGCAAGCCCGCATCGCGCTCCAGATCCTGCAGAGACGCGTCAAACCGATCTAATCTTAGCGGATGATTTCTGCTCCGCAGCTCGGCTTCGGTGTCCGCGAGCACCGCGAGCATGGCCTCGGCCTTGAAGTAACGCAGCGCTCCCAGCACCGCGTCCCATCTGCCGGGCTGCGCCATGAAGTAGGCGCTCCACCAGTACAGATCGGCTGGGGATTCGGTCGCGTGGACGCTGTACGCCCGAAAGACGAACAAGGCCCGCTGGTCATCCGTAAGCCGATTGAACAGCTCTTGCCGGGAATGACCGCCGCGGCTCTCTATCTCCTTGTAGGCGGCGATTAGCGGGGCGAAGCAAGCCGCGATGAGGGCGTCGCTGTTCTTGTCTTGGAAGGCGGCCGACTGAAGCTCTATGAAAGTCATTGTTCCACTCCTTTGCTGTCATTATATCAAAGGCAAACGATTATTGAAATTGCCGGGCATGTTATAATAGCGACGATCGAGATAATCCATAAGCCGGCCGACGGCCGGAAACGATAGAGATTCGAGGGATAGAGCATGAACCTGCCGAAAGAGTTCGAGAGCAAGATGAGCAAGCTGCTTGGCGAGGATTACGAAGCGTTCGCCAGAAGCTATGAGGAAGAGCGGGCCCAAGGCCTTCGGGTCAATACGTTGAAGGTTGCCGCCGAGAGGCTGCGGGACAATCTGGCCATCGAGCTGAGCGCAATCCCTTGGGTCCGGGAGGGCTTCTACTATGGCAAAGAAGCGAGACCGGGCAAGCACCCGTATCATGAAGCGGGTTTGTATTATATTCAGGAGCCCAGCGCCATGGCGGTAGGGGAGATTGTCGATCCGCAGCCGGGGGAAGCCGTGCTGGATCTGTGCGCGGCGCCGGGAGGCAAGACGACGCATCTCGCCGCGCGAATGCGGGGAGCGGGGCTGCTCGTCGCCAACGAGCCCCATCCGGCAAGGGCGAAAATTCTTTCGCAGAACGTCGAACGGATAGGCATTCGCAACGCCGTGGTGATGAACGAGATGCCGGGCAGGCTTGCGGAGCGATTCCCCGGCTTTTTCGACCGTATTCTGGTCGATGCCCCCTGCTCCGGCGAGGGCATGTTCCGCAAGGATCCCGACGCTCGCTCCGAGTGGAGTCCGGATCATGTGACCTTATGCGCGGATCGGCAGCTGGACATTTTGCTTAGCGCGGCGGCGATGCTGAAGCCGGGAGGACGTCTCGTCTATTCGACCTGCACGTTCTCTCCCGAGGAGAACGAGGGGGCGATCAGCCGCTTCATTCGGCAGCGTTCGGAGTTCGAGATCGCGGCGGCGGGAGCTTATGCGGGGTTCGATCGCGGGCGGGCCGACTGGGTGCCGGGTCCGGCAGCGGACGGTCTGGAGGAGACCTTGCGGCTGTGGCCGCATCGCATTCACGGCGAAGGGCATTATATCGCCGTTTTGCGGAGCAATGGCGGACAGGAGGCGCCTAGGCGGAAGTACGCGAAGACGTTCAGCGACACGAAGACGCTCAAGGACTATCTGGCGTTCTGCGGGGAGACGCTGCGCGCGGCGCCGACGGGAGACTTCACATTGTTCGGCGAGCAACTGTATCTATTGCCGCCCGGAATGCCCGCGATGGAGCAGTTGAAGGTCGTTCGCCCGGGATGGCATCTAGGCACGCTTAAGAAAAACCGCTTCGAGCCCTCCCATGCGCTGGCCTTGTCGCTTAAGGAGAACGAGGTCAACCAAAGCCTGAATCTGGCGAGCGATTCCAGCGAGCTTACGGCGTATCTCCGCGGGGAGGCGCTGCAAACGGAAGGGACGAAGGGCTGGCATCTGGTTCTGGCGGACGGTTATTCGATCGGCTGGGGCAAGCTGGCGGACGGCATCTTGAAGAATCATTTTCCGAAAGGCTTGCGCTGGATGGGACATTTTTGAGGCTGGGACAGGGAGAACCTCGAGCTGTAGCGTACGCTATCGGCAGCTTGCAGGAAGCAACGACAGCCGGGCGCTCTAACGCCCGGCTTCTTCTGGCGGACCGCAATTTTTCGGTGACATGATCTGTCAATTAGCTGAGAAAATGTAATGTTCAAGTGCTGCCGAGGCGACTCACCAGAGCGCATCGATATAGCGATTATGTTGAGAATACAGAACGCCATGGGAATTGCCCTTGCTTGTGGTATCTGGATACCTGCTCCGTGCTGGCCGTTAGTTCGACTTTGCAGCACTACTCTTCTCCTCACCTGCCCATTGCTGGCCGTTAGTTCGACTTTGCAGCACTATTCTGCTCCTCACCTGCTCCGTACTGGTCGATAGTTCGACTTTGCAGCACTATTCCTCTCCTCACCTGCTCCGTGCTGGCCGTTAGTTCGACTTTGCAGCACTATTCCACTCCTCACCTGCTCCGTGCTGGTCGTTAGTTCCACTTTGCAGCACTATTCCACTCCTCACCTGCTCCGTGCAAACTCTGACTCTGAGGAATTAATGTTTTCCCAACCTACTC
The DNA here is from genome assembly GCF_042651945.1 of Cohnella boryungensis. NCBI lineage: Bacteria > Bacillati > Bacillota > Bacilli > Caryophanales > Paenibacillaceae > Cohnella > Cohnella boryungensis. Next base: position 105,914 of record NZ_JBHSED010000070.1, read on the forward strand.
GCTCGGACCGAGTGCTCCTTCCACATTCGTCCTATGTCCGCTAATGATCTTCTCCACCACGGCAGCCTGCTTCATTTCTGGTGTGCGATCGCCATCCTGCTGCGCTCTGACGCACGGCGCCTTTGGCGCCATAAACGTGCGCCGGGAGAGGCGCGCGAAAAGTATCTCAGCATAACGACATTTTTCGGCGACATGATCTTGACATTAAAAAGCGATAATGTGAAAATAATGAGGTGTTGGCACTCGTGAGGCTTGAGTGCTAAACGAACTGACGATTTCATACAAACATGCTCGCATATTTGAAAGGAGACTCATCCGTGGCTAAGAAACAATTCAAGGCAGAATCGAAAAGATTGCTCGAGATGATGATCAATTCCATCTACACGCAGCGGGAAATTTTCTTGAGAGAATTGATCTCCAACGCAAGCGATGCGGTGGACAAAATCTATTACAAAGCGTTGACGGACGACAACCTGGTTTTCAACAAGGAAGATTACTATATTAAGATCAGCGCGGACAAGGCGGCCAGGACGCTTAAGATTACGGATACCGGAATCGGGATGTCCAAGGAAGAGCTGGAGAACAATCTGGGCGTCATCGCGAAGAGCGGTTCACTGGCGTTCAAGAAGGAAAACGAAGCGCAGGACGGCCATAACATTATCGGCCAGTTCGGCGTAGGCTTCTACTCGGCGTTCATGGTCGCGGACGTGGTCACGGTGGTCAGCAAGGCGCTGGGCAGCGACGAGGCCTTCAAGTGGGAATCGACCGGAGCCGAAGGCTACACGATCGAGCCTTGCGAGAAAGAGACTGTCGGCACGGAAATTACGTTGAAGATCAAGCCGAACACGGAAGACGACCAGTACGACGAGTTCCTGGAGCAATATCGGCTTAAGGCCATCGTGAAGAAGTACTCCGACTTTATCCGCTACCCGATCAAGATGGATATGACGGGCAGCCGGCCGAAGGATGGCGAAGAGAGCGAGTTCGAGGAGTATACCGAAGAGCAAGTCGTCAACAGCATGGTGCCGATCTGGCGCAAGAACAAGAGCGAATTGACCGATGCGGACTACGAAAATTTCTATGCGGAGAAGCGTTACGGCTTCGATAAGCCGCTGAAGCATATTCACTTGAGCGTAGATGGAGCCGTACGTTACCAGGCGATTCTGTACATTCCCGAGAACACGCCGTTCGACTATTATACGAAAGAGTTCGAGAAAGGGCTTGAGCTCTATTCCAATGGCGTTCTGATCATGGATAAGTGCGGCGACCTGCTTCCGGACTATTTCGGCTTCGTGAAGGGAATGGTCGATTCCGAGGATCTGTCTTTGAACATCTCCCGGGAAATGCTGCAGCACGACCGTCAGCTGAAGCAAATCGCGAAGAACATTCAAAGCAAGATCAAGAGCCAACTGCAGAGCTTGCTGAAGGACGAGCGGGAGAAATACGAGAAGTTTTACGAGGGCTTCGGACGTCAGTTGAAGTTCGGCGTATACAACGATTACGGCATGAACAAAGAAGTGCTGCAGGATCTGCTGCTGTTCTATTCCTCGAAGGAGAAGAAGCTCGTTACGCTGGAGGAGTATGTCTCCCGGATGCCGGAGGAGCAGAAGTACATTTATTATGCGACCGGGGAATCGAAGGAGCGGATCGAGAAGCTGCCGCAGACGGAGCTTGTCTCGGACAAGGGCTTCGAAATCTTGTACCTGACCGACGACATCGACGAGTTTGCGGTCAAGATGATTGCCAAGTACAAGGAGAAGGAATTCAAGTCGGTGTCCAGCGGCGATCTGGGCATTGAAGCCGACGAGAAGGATAAGGAATCCGAAGCCGAGGCCAACGAAAGCAAGGAACTGTTCGAGGCGATGAAGGCATTCCTGGGCGACAAGGTGAAGAGCGTGCGGGCGTCCAAACGGCTGAAAAGCCATCCAGTCTGCTTGACTACGGAAGGCGAGCTGACGATCGAGATGGAAAAAATCCTGAACGCCATGCCGAACAATCCTAACGTTCAAGCCGAGAAGGTGCTCGAAATCAACGTCAACCACGCGGTATTCCAATCGCTGAAGGATGCGCACGGCCAGGATCAGGAGAAGCTTAATCTGTACACCAGCCTTCTGTACAATCAAGCGCTGCTGATCGAAGGCTTGCCGATCGGCGATCCGGTTGAATTCACGAACGATATCTGCAAGGTAATGATATAGTACAAATAAGGGCGATTCCGGGGTTCAGCCGGAGTCGCCCTTATTGTTAATCGGAGCTGGAGGGGGGAGAGTAGAGAAAGTATCTGTTCTTGCCTTGCGCCTTGGATTCGTACATGGCGATATCGGCATTTTTGCATAGCTGCTGGGCATCCAACCCCGATTCGGACGCAAGGGCGATTCCGATGCTGACCGTAATTTCCCCTTGCAGAGAGCCGGCCCCGTCGTGGATCGACTGGGAAGCAAAGCTCAGAACTCTGGAGGCGGCGGCTATGGCTTCATCCGGCGTGGTCGAGGGCAGAAGCAGGACGAATTCGTCGCCCCCCAGCCGGAATGCGACATCGGACTTGCCGGCCGAGCGTTGAATTCCGCTCGCGATGCTGCGCAGCAGATGATCTCCCCGATCATGTCCGAGCCGATCGTTAACGGCCTTGAAATTGTCCAAATCAATCATCAGGAGCCCGACGCCGGCCGTTCTCTGCTCCTTCAATACGGAGGGCAGCATCTCCTCGAAGGCGGCCCGATTTTTCAAACCCGTCAGGCTGTCGTGAAAGGCCATATGCATCGGCTTGGCTACCCAGCGGGCGATGAGAAGGGATAAGCCCATGGCAATCAGGGATATCACGAGCAATTTAATGGCAAACATCCGGCGATTGTCTTTAAGCAGCTGCTGCAGGTTTTTCTCGTTATAGATGATTTCGACGACCTTGCTTCGCGTCGACCCGGCGTCGTACTTCGAGGCATAATTCACATATCGGTATACGGCGGGCTCGTTCTCCCACCTTCCGCGCCATTCGGTCGTTTCTCCGGAGGCCAGCGTGCGCTCGAAGGCGGATCTTCTTTCTCCCGTAATGGAATCGCTGCGAGCGGACGGGCCTCCAAGCGCCCAGCCGGCCGTGTTCAGGACATGAATTGCGTTAAAGGAAGGGTTGCTGCGGTTAAGCTCGTCGATAGTGTCAAAAAAGTTGAATTCCCGAAAAATGGCGTTATCGGAGAGCGAGAAGCCGAGCTGAATAATGTACTTTTTGTCCGCCGTCGCAAGATAGCTGTATTTTTTGAGCAAGCCGGTATTCTGCTCCAGATCGATGCCGTCGTGAAAAAATTCGCCGGAAGCCCGTCTCTCGTCCAGGATTTTCGCAAGCCTGCCGCAGCATTCGTTAAAATTCATGCCCCTGTCTTGTGGAAAGCTGCTGTAAGTGATGGTATTGCGTTCATCGATCATGTAAATATCGAAGCCAAGCGTCCGCTTGAGCGCCTCGAAATCCCATCCTTCAAGGTCCGGACTCCGCTCGTAGTTGCTCCTTAACGCATAAGAAGCCTTCTTCATGTCCTCCGCAGTGTCCTCGCCGAAGAGATAATAGGCTTTGTCGATCGTGTCTAACGCGCGAAGAATTTGCTTCTCGTTCAGTTCCAATTGCTCTTCCGTGTTCTGTATCATTTGCTTTCGCACTCGCAGATGGTCGGTCAGAACCAGCGTTGTCGATATCAGGAGAGAGAAGAGCAGCAGAGCGAGTGTCAGCTTAAGCCGGAATCGAGACTTCATCCTTGGGCACCTCTTGGAAGTATGCGATCATCGCCATGAAAATCCTGCAATGCGGAAGACGGACGGGCAGCCGCGCGTAAACGTCACGATGCGGAGGTTACAGCATCAAATCCAGCCATTGCTCCTTCGTAACAGGACCGCAGTAATAAGCAAGGTCGATTTCATCGAGCAGTTGGCTCAGCGCTGCCGCTTCATAGCGGGCGCCGACAAGCTTGGCCGTCAATTCCGAGCTGTCGCCCCGGCCGAAGAAATCGCCGTAGAGCGTCGCGTCGACAATTGCGCCGTCCTCGATCTGCAGCCGGAGGTCGAAGGTTCCTGCACCTTCGATCCGTTTGGTCTGCCGCACGTTAAAGGCGGGAGAACGGCCATAGTTCCATTCCCAGCTCCGGTAACGCTCGTCCGCCAGCTTGCGCACATTGGCCCAATCCGTGTCCGTCAGCTTATATTCGGGAATGACTTTCTCGCCTGCGAAGAGCGATGTGAGCAGATTTTCGCGGAATTGCTCGATGGTCATCGGTTTCTTCAGAAATTCCGCAATGTTCGCGACTCTGCTGCGAATGGACTTGGTCGCCTTGGAGCTGTATTTCTCCGCGTTGACCTTGAGGGCGGAGACGACATGCTCGATCTCGGAATCGAACAGCAGCGTACCATGACTGAACATTTTGCCCTTGGTCGAGAATTGCGCGTTGCCGGATATTTTCCGCTCTCCGACCTGCAGATCGTTGCGCCCGGTCAGCTCCGCATCGACGCCCAATGCGCGAAGCGCCGCTACGACCGGCTCGGTGAACTTCTTGAAGTTGTGGAACGACTGGCCGTCGTCCTTACGGATGAAGCTGAAATTCAAATTGCCGTGATCGTGGTACACCGCGCCTCCTCCGGAAAGTCTGCGCACGACATGGATGCCGTTGCGCTCTACGTATTCGGCATTGATCTCTTCCACGGTGTTCTGGTTTTTGCCAATGATGATCGACGGCTCGTTGATGTAGAACAGCAAGTAATCGTTCTCATCGGGAAGAGAACGCAATATGTACTCCTCAAGCGCCAGATTAAGCGTAGGGTCGGTGAGGTTCAGGTTGCTGACGAATTGCATGACGGTGACCTCCTTAATCGGATAGGAGAAGGAAATACCTTCGTATACTTCATTTTACATCGCGCCCTTCTTAATGTCACTCAATGTCGTATCCTGTCTCGACCAGACGAACAGGCCGCCGGATTGCTCCGACGGCCTGCGGGTCTAACTATAAAACGTTCGGTCAGCCGTTGATCGTGGCCAACAGGCGGGCGAGACTGTTCAGGGTTTCCGTGTAGCCTTGCTTCAAGCCCATCGCCAGCGTCTCTTGCAGCGCTTCTTCCGAAGCGAACTGGTAGCGGGTCGTCAGAAGCGTTCGTCCATCCTGCTCCTCGAAGGTCACGGTGACCAGTTGCTCGGGAATATCGTCCGTCACATTGCCGTCCTTGTCGGCGAATGTGCTCGTATAGACCAGCTTCTCCGGCGGGGAGATTTCGCGATACACGCTTCTGGCCCAATGCTCGGCTCCCTCGGCGGACCGCATACAGTAATGCCAGACGCCTCCGGGACGCAGGTCGATATTGCAAACGGGAATCGTATAGCCGCCGGGCGCCCACCACCTCGCCAGATGCTCCGGCTTCGTAAAGGCGGCGAATACAAGCGAGCGGGGAGCATCAAAGGCGCGCTCCATCACCAGCTCCTTCTCGCCGACTCTCGCCGCGACTGGCTGAATTTCGTTATTTTCGGTCACTAAAATTCCCTCCTTAAGATACAAGCTTGGTTAAGATACAAGCTTGGTATTTCTTCGAAATAAGTTTTCCTTCGAATTGAATATACCTTTGAAGGAATATTCCTGTCAAGGAAAACTAAGTGCAGCATTTGCGAACATGCTATAATTGTGTAATAGACATGGGAAGGGTAGGTATCCCCGGACAAGGAGCCTGAATGAAAAATTTACTGATTACCGGTTACCGGGCTCACGAGCTGGGCATTTTCGATCAGAAGCACAAAGGCATTCCGTATATCCGCAAAGCGATCGAGTCGCGGCTGCTTCCGCTGCTGGAGGAAGGGCTAGAGTGGGTCATTACCCCCGGTCAATACGGAGTCGATCTGTGGGCATGCGAGACGGTCATCGAGCTGAAGCGTCGATATCCGCTGCTGCGCTTGTCCATTCTGACGGCGTTCGCAGGGCAAGAGGAGAAATGGAAGGAGGATAAGCAGCAGTATTATCGCGAGATTGTCCAGGGCGTGGATTATTTCGCGAGCGTAAGCAAGCAGCCCTACAGCGGGGTATGGCAGTTCCAGGCCAGGGATGATTTGCTGCTTCGCAAAACGGACGGGATACTGCTCGTATATGACGAGGAAGCGGGAGATGGCAGTCCGAGATTCATGAAGGAGAAGGCTCTCCGCAAGCACACGGAGGAGGGCTACGTCTATATCAGCATCGGCGCGGAGGAAATTCAGAGTATCGCAAACGAAGAGTCCTACGAGCAATTTGAGCAAGGCGACGAATATCGACAAAATTAGCGCTTGCAATTGCGTTCCGACTGAATTACGTTTTAGAAAACGTCTTCTATAAGTCGAAGCGAGCAAAGGAGGGAATTGATATCGTTAGGCTTCACTCGCCGTTCATAATTATTCCCACATGAAAATGAAAGCGCTTGCTGTTTTGCGAGCCTCGCGGCTCAACCTCACACGGTCGTTAAACCTATGACGGAGGAGAGAAAGAGTACGTGAAACTGCGCTATAGACTGGGGGAGCTTGCCGGGCGAAAGCTGTCGGCTTTTATCCGCAGGCATTTCCCATATCAATCGGCTGCCGCCGCGCGGCGCGCCGTATGGAGAAGGGCGGAGCGCCGCGGCTATCGGCCGGACGAATCCGAAGCCGTGCATCCACATGTCATCGGCAATGCTAACGTGGATAGGCCTTCCAAGGCGGGCGAATTGCGAATTGTGCGGGAAAATGGGGTCGGAACGCTGTGCGGAGCGGACGGGAAGCCGATCCAGCTGAGAGGGATGAGTACGCACGGCCTGCACTGGTATCCGGCAATTGTGAACGATCATGCTTTTGAGGCGTTGGCCTCGGATTGGGAGGCTAACGTTATCCGACTTACGATGTACGTCGGAGAGAACGGGTACGCCTCAGATCCGGAAGCCAGCCTGCAGCGCGTCCTTGCGGGAATCGAGCTGGCGATTGCGAACGATCTGTATGTCATCGTCGACTGGCATGTGCATCTGCCCGGAGACCCGAATGCGGAGCTCTACAAGGGAGCGAGGGACTTCTTCGCTGAAATCTCCGGACGTTATCCGAACAACAAGCATCTTATCTACGAGCTGGCCAACGAGCCGAACAGCAATGCGCCGGGAATTCCGAACAATGCCGCAGGCTGGCGCGCCGTCAAGGCGTATGCCGAACCGCTCGTGGAGATGCTGAGAGCAAGCGGGAACGATAATCTGATTATCGTAGGAAGTCCGAACTGGAGCCAGCGTCCCGATCTTGCGGCGAACGATCCGATTCTGAATCTGAATACGGGGCTGCCGGATGCGAATACGGCCTACGCTTTGCACTTCTATGCGGGCACGCACCAGCCTTCCTACGGCAGCGGCAATCGGCAGAACGTCATGTGCAATGCCCGGTACGCGCTGAAGAGGGGCGTGGTGCTGTTCGTCACCGAGTGGGGAACCAGCATCGCAAGCGGACAGAAAGGGACGTATTTGCAAATGTCCGATGCGTGGCTGGATTTTCTGAATCGGCACCAAATCAGTTGGGTCAACTGGTCGCTCACGAACAAGAACGAGGCTTCGGCTGTATTTAAACCCTACGAGCTCGGGCGAAAGGAAGGCGTCCTTCTTGATCCGGGACCGGAGCGGAGATGGGAGCTCGCCGAGTTGACCGTCTCGGGGGAATATGTGAGAGCGCGGATGAAAGGAATTCGCTACGAGCCGATCGATCGTACGCTCCGGGAGAGCTATACAACTGCCTTATGGAGCTTTGACAAGGGGACGGCAGAGGTATTGCCGAGCCGGGATGTCGGCATGAACGGGCGGATTGCGATATCGAACGACAATGGCGCCTTGAAGCTGTCGCGAGAAGCGACCAGCGAGGAAGGCGCGGATTGCAATTATAGGGCAGAGGTGCGGCTGTCTCCCGGCAGTCCCGAGGACAGACCCGATATTCGGGGAGCGGAGCGCCTGACGCTGGATGTCCTAGTCGCGTCTCCGACGACGGTGGGCATAGCGGCCCTCCTGCAAAGCGCAGAGCCTGTCGGGAGCAGTCCGGCTAATGCCGTTCAGGTCGGGCCTTCCGAGTTCGTAAAGCAGCCGGACGGAGCGTATAAAGCCCGGCTTGCGATCACGAAGGACGATGCGCCCGGTCTGGCAATTGTTGCGGAGGAAGGGACGGGCGGCATACTGAGCGAGCTTGTCCTTTTCGTAGGCGCGGCGCAGGCCGAATGGGTAGCCTTGGACAATATTGCCGTAACGGGGAGCAGAGCGGTTGTCGACAGACCGGTAAGCCATGCTCCCCTCGGCCGTCCCAGCCTTCCCGCCGATTTCGCTAATTCGACCCGCGGCGGCTGGGACTGGGATGCCGAATCCGGCATTCGGACTTCTCTGGAAATCCAATATGCAGACGGTCATAAGACGATCTCCTGGGAAGCCGCATACCCGGACGTAAAGCCTTATGACGGATGGGCGTCGGCGGCGCGTCTGGTGCTTGGCGGGATCAACGCGGCCCGAGGGGGGAATCGGTACGTCTTTATGGAGCTGTACCTGAAGCCTGTCCGTGCCGGCAGGGGCCATATCGCGGTGCATCTGGCCTTTGCGCCTCCCGAGCTTAACTATTGGGCGCAGGCTGCGGAGAGCTGCAACATTGCCTTGGAGCGGCTGTCGCAGGGAGAGAAGACGGCGGACGGACTGTATCTGTACAAGCTCGCTTTTGATCTGGACAAGATCGGCGACGGCAAGAAGCTTGCTCCCGATACGGTGCTTCGCGATCTGATCGTGATCGTCGCCGATGTCGATTGCGATTTTATTGGAAGGATGTATATGAGCAACGTCAGATTCGGCCATGCCGAAGCTCCGGCAATCGCCATCTAACCCGTTCAGCCGTCGCATGCGGTCCTTAATCAGGCCGCGCGGCGGCTGATTTGCGCTCAAGACGGTTGACGACTGCGGCGCGCAAACGAAAGCGAAATGAGCTATACTTTACTTAGGCTGAGCGATAACGGACAAGAAGGAAGGTGCAGGATGCCCTTTTACATCATTGCAATTGTTGTCGTTGTATTGGACCAGCTGACGAAAGCCGCCGTTCGCATGCATATGGAGGTTGGCGAAACCTTATATTGCTGGGGAATCGAATTTACGCGCTATGAGAACAGCGGGATGGCAGGGAGTCTGCTGCAAGGCTACGGCAGGCTGTTCGGCATCGTGGCCGTGCTGTTTGTCATCGGGGTAACGTATTACCGCAAATACGGAGAAATGAAAGGCAAGCTGCTCGATTGCGCCTTCGGATTTCTTGTCGGGGGTGCCATCGGCAACGGCATAGATCGTCTTCTGTTCGGGCAGGTGACGGATTTTATCGTTCGCTCGGGAGGCATTCTTAACGTGGCCGACCATGCGATCGAGGCTGGGGCCTTGCTGTTCGTCGCATTCGCTCTCGTGCATTGGTTCAAGTCCGGCAGGGCGGCGAAACGCAGCGCCCCGTGAAATACGAACAGCCCGACATGGTCGGGCTGTTCGTATTTCAATTCTGTAGGCAAGCGAGGAGGGGCGGTCAATTCTCGGGTACGCTTAAGCCAAGCCCTTCCGCTACCCGCCTGCCGTACTCCGGATCGGCCTTATAGAAGTGGCCGATCTGCCGAAGCTTGATCTCGGCTTTCTCGACGGGCAACATGGCGCCGACGATGTTGCGAACGAGGCGCGCGCGCTCTTCCTCGCTTAACAGCCGGTACAAATCGCCCGCTTGGGTGTAGTGATCGTGGCTGTCGTAGTCGACGCTGTCGGCTTTGCCGGATACCTCGTATGCAGCCGGCTTGGCCGTCTCGGACTGCGCAGGGCCCCCGTAGCTGTTGGGCTCGTAATAGACGGAGCCTCCGCCGTTGCCGTCGGCACGCATTTGACCGTCGCGCTGGTAGTGGTTCACTTCCGATTGCGGCCGATTGATCGGTAGCGAATTATGGTTGGCGCCGACGCGGTAACGATGAGCGTCGGAATAGGCGAACAGGCGGCCCTGAAGCATTTTGTCGGGAGACGCCTCGATGCCCGGCACGAACGATCCCGGGGAGAACGTCGCTTGCTCGACCTCGGCGAAGTAATTGTCGGGATTGCGGTTGAGCACCATCTGTCCGACCTCGATCAGCGGATAGTCCTTCTGGGACCAGACCTTCGTAACGTCGAACGGATCGAACCGGTAGGTGTCGGCATCCTGAAGCGGCATGATCTGAACGTACAGCGTCCACGAAGGAAAATCCCCGGCCGCGATGGCGTTGAAGAGATCCTCGGTATGGTAGTCCGGATTCTCGCCGGCAAGCTTGGCCGCCACGTCGACATCCAAATTCCGGACGCCCTGATTCGTCTTGAAATGGTATTTCACCCAGACGGCCTCGCCGTGCGCATTGACCCATTTGAACGTGTGGCTGCCGAAGCCGTGCATATGCCGGAGAGTGGCGGGAATCCCCCGGTCGGACATCAGAATGGTCACCTGATGCAGGGATTCGGGAGATAGCGACCAGAAGTCCCATACGGCGTTCGGATTTTTCAGGTGGGTTTGGGGATGGCGCTTTTGCGTATGGATGAAGTCCGGGAACTTAATGGCGTCGCGGATGAAGAAGACAGGCGTATTGTTGCCGACCAGATCGTAATTTCCTTCGTCGGTATAGAATTTCACGGCGAAGCCGCGCGGATCGCGCACCGTGTCGGCCGAGCCCAGCTCGCCGGCCACCGTGGAGAAGCGAATGAACATGGGCGTGCGCTTGCCCGGCTTCGCCAAGAAGGAGGCTTTCGTATAGGAGGACAGATCGTTCGTCGCCTCGAAATAACCGTGCGCGCCTGCGCCTTTGGCGTGAACGACGCGCTCCGGCACACGCTCCCGATTGAAATGGGCGAGCTTCTCCAAGAGGTGCACGTCCTGAATGAGCGTAGGGCCGCGCGAGCCGGCCGTCATGGAGTTCTGGTTGTCTCCGACTGGAGCGCCCCAGCTGGTCGTCAATTTGTTGTGCGGTGAGTGTGTCATCGAATCACTCCTGATTTAGAATTAATCTAAATATAATAATAACGCCCAGAAATAAATAATCAATACTATTTTAGAATTATTATAATTTAATAATGATTTGATTGTAGTTCGTAATCGCAGGAGCTGAGGAAGATGAGCCGTATTCCAGCCTATGGGCTTGTTCGCCGGAATATACTTGCGGCTGCCGCAACATTTTCAAACAAGACGGGAGCATTCGATATGGCCAAGCTGGTTTTCTTTGTCGGAGGGGCGGGAGCGGGCAAAACAACGTTGGCCAAGGCGTTGGCCTCCAAGCGCCGCGCAGTCGTACTGGATATGGATACGCTGCTTCGACCGGCGGCGGTCGCGCTCATGACGCTCGCCGGACTCGATCCCGATGATCGGGATTCGCCGGAGTACAAGCGGCTTTGCCGCGATCTAGGGTATCGCATCACTATGGATGCTGCATGGGAGAATATCGGGGTGGGTAACGATACGTTCGTCATCGGTCCTTTTACGAAAGAAACGGACGATCCGGACTGGATAGAGAGGGAACTGGCCCGCAGCGGCGTGCCCGCGTCCGAGGTGGAAACGAAGCTCGTGCTCGTACATCTGCCAAGCCAGGAGGCCTACCGCCAACGGATTGAGCACAGGTCTACGGCAATAGACCTATGGAAGCTGGACAATTGGTCGGAATTCAGCCGTTCTCTGGCGCCCAGAACGCCGAAGTGGAGACTGCCCGCCTCGTGCATGCTCAGATACGACAATTCCCGGCCGTTTGATGAAACGCAGCTTTCTCTTCTGGAGGCATTCGTGTACGAGGAGCGGGATCGCGAATGAATCCTGCGATTTTTCGAGAAGAATGGGCAACCTTTACTGGGAAAAATACGGACTTTAGTCTAATATGAAACTAGACCTCAACAAATTGAGTATATAGTCATATGGAGTTAGCATGTAACCTAGGAGGAGAACATCTTAAATCGATAAACAGATCGTTTGGATAGGAGCAGTCATCTATGTTTCATGACATTATCGACGCTTTGATGGAATTCGGCATTTGGGGACTCTTCATACACTCTTTCGTCGATGCGGTCTTCTTTCCAATCCCGGCTTTTTTCTTGCAGGTGCCCTTAAGCTTGCTGGATCCGTCGAATGCGCTGTGGCTGGCTACTGTCGGCTATATTGCTTGTTTGCTTGGAACGCCGTTCGGATACCTCATTGGCAAGCTGCTCGGGCATTCCGTGCTTAACAAGCTGCTCAAAAAATCGTGGGTAGACGCGGCGACGCGGATGTTCAAGAAAAGCGGGGAAGCGGCCATATTGGTCGGCTCGTTCACGCCTATCCCCTTCAAGGTGTTTACGATTTTGTCCGGTTGCTTGAATTTCCCGCTATGGAGGCTGCTTATCTACGCAGCGGTAGGCCGCGCGGTGAAGTTTTATGCGGTAGGCCTGCTGTTCTATTACTATGGTCGTACGGCTGAGGGCATGGTGAAGGATGTTTCCCTCTACATCGCCGCAATCGCCATTCCTGTAGTCGTCATCTTTTTGCTGGTAAAGCGCAAGTACGGCAAGAAAAAGGAAAATCCAGAAGAGCTGCCCGTCGCCCCTAGTGAATCGGACCAACCGTTATCGGAGGAGCCGCGACGGGGATGAGCGATAGGGTACGGAAGGGCTGTCATAAGGGGCTCCGGATGTTGTAGAATAGACGGGAAGAGCCATAGATGGGGTGAATTTGGATGAGCGACAAAGATAGGAGCCCGGGCGATGCCGGCACGGGAGAAGCGAGCAAGCCGAGTCAGGCCGAGGCGATCAAGCGCATTCTTGAGCGAAAGAAGCAGGCCCAGCGTCAAGGCGGCAATTCCGCTTATTCCACTCAAACGAAACAAATGAAAACTCAAATCCATAAAGTGCAGAACAACCAGAAACGGCGCACGGGGGTTTAAGAGAACGGCCCGGGCCTGCGCAGAGGAGAATACCGGAGGGCTGCTCTATTCGGGCGCGCCTTCCGCATGAAGTGGAAGCTCCGATACAGGAGCTTCTTTTTTTGTTCATGATCAGAAGGGCGGAGAGGAGGCAACGATAAAATGAATGAAAAGCTGCCGGGGCCGACAGCCGTCGGGAGGCTACTCCTCTGGTGCGGCTTCGTGTTTTTTGCCGGGATCGTCCTGTTCTCGCTTGGCGCAAGCCTTACGAGAATGAACAACTTTGAGCCGGTTGTCGGGATAGCGCTGGGCATGACTCTGATGTTGATCCTGGGCTATCGCGCGCTGAATCGTCCGGCTTGGCGGCCAAGCTTTCCGGTATTTCTAATGATTGGCGCTTTCGGCTTGCGGGCGGCCTGGGTATGGATCACGCCTACGCAGCCGACTTCGGACTTCAAGATGATGTATGATTCTGCCGTTAAAGCGGCGGCGGGAGACTTCTCGTTCGCGGCTATGGATTATTATATCCGCTGGGTTTATCAGCTGGGTTATACGCTGTATCAGGGGGGAGTCGTCCGGCTGTTCGGGGAATCGCTGCTGCCGCTGAAGCTGGCCAACGCGGTGTGCGAGACGCTGACCGTGTGGCTCGTCTATCGGATGACGGCCAGCATGTTCGGAGAGACGAGCGGACGGATTGCGGGCTTGCTGTATGCGATCTACCTGCCGAACATCCTGATGTGCTCGGTGCTGACGAACCAGCATCTCTCCACGCTGTTTTTTGCGGCCGGATGCGCGGCAGCCGTAGCGCCTCGAAGAAGAAGCGGGATCGGAGGCGTGATCGCGGCGGCGCTTTGCTTCGCGCTTGGCTCCGCGTTTCGGCCGATGGGCGCTTTCTATGTTGCGGTATTTTTGATTTTTCTAGGGCTGCATGAAGCGGCGAGAAAGCGGAAGGAGGGGAGCGGCTCCTTCCGGAAGAGATTGGCCGTGAAAGGGACCGCCTTCGTAGCCGCCTATTTTCTCGCGCAGCAGCTCATTGCCTATTCGCTGATCGCTTCGGGGGTTACGGAGCTGAAGCTGCATGCCGGCCGGGAGCCGTATTGGAAGTTCATGGTCGGCCTGAACGCGGAATCGAATGGGCAATGGAACGCGAAGGACGCGAACCATGTCCTTGCCTTTCCATTGGGACCGGAGAGAGACCAGGTCGAGCGGGATATTCTGCTGGAGAGATTAGCCGACCCGCTGGAGATCGCGGCGCTAATGGTGAAAAAATGGGTCTTAATGTGGGCCGGTCCGGACGATTCGATTTATTGGAGCCTCGGGACGGTGGCGCATTCCTCGGACTGGAACATTCGCTTGGCTACAGTGGAGCGCGCTCAGTACGTCGTCTATGCTTTCTTCGGCAGCTTGGCAATGCTTGCTCTGCTTCTCCGGCGGCATGGCGGCAATGGAACCGGGGCCAGCGGCTTTGTCCCGGCGATGTATCTGCCAATGCTGGTGCTGCTCGCTTATGCAGCTTTGCATGGGCTCATCGAGATTCAAATCCGGTATCGGCTGGACGTCATGCCTTTCATGATTGCGCTTGCCGGCTTCGGCTGCGCGTGCGCGGGACATTGGTTTTCCACGAAGCGATCCTCCGCAATCGGCAGCAAGGCGGGGAATCCGCCCTCTGTCTCCGTCTAGCGAAACGGGAATAAACGGGAATAAGAAAGCTCCGCTTAACGGCTTGCAAGCCGCTAAACGGAGCTTTTGGCATAGGAAAAGGGCTTTAGAAATTAAAATTGTCCGGGTCCGCGCCAACCCGTTCGTTTTTGTTCAAATTGTCGATCAGGCTCATGTCCTCCGCGCTTAGCTCGAAGCCGAACAGATCGGCGTTCTGGATAATGCGCGGTTCTTGAATCGATTTCGGAATTGTGACGATGCCGCTTTGCAGATTCCAGCGCAAAACAATCTGGGCCGTCGTTCGGCCATATTTGGCGGCGAGGGACTGGATGACCGCATCGTTCAGCACGCGACCTTGAGCGAGCGGAGACCAGGCCTCGATCTGAATGCCTTTGGCCTGCGCGTACTCGCGCAGCTCGACCTGCGACAAGTAAGGATGAAGCTCCACCTGATCCACGGCCGGAATGAATTCCGCGTCCTCCAGTATATCCTCCAGATGATGGACGTGGAAGTTGCTGACTCCGATTGCGCGGACCTTGCCCGACTTGTAGAGCTGCTCCAGCGCTTTCCAGGTTTCTTTGTATTTTCCTTTGACGGGCCAGTGGACGAGATAGAGATCCAGGTAGTCGAGGCCCAGCTTCTTCAAGCTAAGGTCGAATGCGTCCAAGGTCGTCTGGAAGCCCTGATCGGCATTCCATACTTTCGAGGTGACGAAGATGTCCTCCCTCGGCACGGAATATTGTTGAATCGCTTCGGCCAAAGCTTGTCCGACGCCTTCCTCGTTCTTATAGACGGCGGCGGTATCGATGCTCCGATAGCCGTGCTTGATTGCGGTTTTTACGGAATCGATGACTTCCCGGCCTTCTTGTACCTTGAACACGCCGAGTCCGAACCACGGCATCTGAACGCCGTTGTTCAGCTTCACTGAATCTTGCAGATGTTGGGCAACCGTTGGGCTCATTTACATGCTCCTTTCGAATGCATAGCGTATTAAACAGATCAGACGGGGAATAAGACGATTATTCCTATCGCTTATTATAGAGCAATTGCTTCCCCGGTTCAAAAGCGACGGAAAAGACTTGTTCCCGGCCTTCCCATGCGGCTATAATAATCTTGAGATAATTATTTCAGTGAGTGAAATAATTCTGGGGAAAACCGGAGGGATGTCCTTATCGTGCGCTTGAAAGCGAATTTGCAGCTGATGAAAGAGATGAATCTGGCCACCGTCCTGCACCTGATCCACCGCGAGGGACGCCTCACTAGGGCCGAGCTGACGAAGCGAACGGGCTTCAGTCCGGCGACGGTGTCCGCCTTGGTAGAAGAGCTTATTGGGAGCGGCTACGTGCAGGAGGTTGGGGAGAAACCCTCGGCTGGAGCGGGACGGAAGGCCATCTCGCTGCAAATCGACAAGAATGGAGGCTGCGTCGCGGGGGTTGCCCTGGGCAAAGCGGAAATGGTTTGCACGGTGTTGAATCTGTATGGCGAGCCCGTCGCGGAGTATAGAACGCCTTATCGTCCGAATGACGAGCCTCTGGCGCAGCAAGTGCAGGCGGCGATCAAGAGCTGCATGCAACGGGTCGAGACCGTGAACCCGGCGCGGCTGAAAGGCATCGGCGTCTCCGTGCCCGGGATTGTCGACGAAAACGGGAAGACGGTGCTTTTCTCCAGCACGCTGCGGCTTGCCCAATTAAAGCTGGGAGAAGCGGTCGAAGCCGGCTTCCCGGGCGTTCCGGTCCGGATCGTCAACGATGCCAATGCCGCCGCTTTTGCGGAGCATTATTCGGGAGCGGGCAAGGATAAGGAGAGCCTGATTTATTTTACGATTCACGAAGGGGTCGGCGCGGGCATCATCGTACGCTCGCAGGTGCATTCGGGCTTTCGCGGAGGAGCCGGGGAGCTGGGCCATCTTGTCGTCGATCCGCAGGGCGAGCGCTGCAATTGCGGCCAACGAGGCTGCCTGGAGACCGTGCTGACCCGTCCGTATATTCTGGCGGATTGCCAAAGGAAGGCCGTAGAACAAGGCGTGAAGGCTCCCGGAGATTTCGAAGAGCTGCTTGTCCGCTATGAACGGGGCGAGCCGTGGCTGGAGCCGATCTTCGAACGGATCCTGCATGAGACGCTCCGAATGATCGCCG
The DNA here is from genome assembly GCF_042651945.1 of Cohnella boryungensis. Classification (NCBI taxonomy): domain Bacteria; kingdom Bacillati; phylum Bacillota; class Bacilli; order Caryophanales; family Paenibacillaceae; genus Cohnella; species Cohnella boryungensis. The sequence goes on from NZ_JBHSED010000070.1 coordinate 122,586, forward strand.
TTTCGGTCAGCCTCGCCAGTCCGGAGGTCGTCGTTCTCGCAGGCTGGCTTAATCGCTCCGCGAAGCTTACGAGTCGGCTTCGGGAGGCGCTGGATGCTTCTCCGTTCCCGCTGAGGTTCACGAGCGACAGGGTTCTGACGGCCAAGTACGGAGAGCAGGCGGCTTTGCGCGGAGCGGCGACCTTGATGCTTCATGATCTATTTCGCGCACCTGATCTGGGTGGGCCTGGAGGTTATTCGAATGGAGAAAAATAAGGTGTATGCCGGGATCGATCTGGGCGGCACGAAAATTCTTGCGGTCGTACTGAACGAGCAAGGCGCTGTCGTCAATCAGGCAGAGACTCCGACGCAAGCGCAGGAGGGCTCCGAGGCCGTTATCTCGAAGATCATCGGCTTGCTGCGGGATTGCTTGTCTTCATCCCATCAGTTGGAAAGTATCGGCGTTGCGACTGCGGGCACGTTAAACGCGCGCGACGGCATTGTCGCCTATGCTTCGAATCTGGGCTGGAGCGACGTCCCTCTCGGCAAGCGGCTGGAGGAGGCGTTCGGGGTTTCGGTTAATCTGGAGAACGACGCCAACGCGGCCGCCTACGGCGAATGGGCGGTCGGCGCGGGCAAGGGAACGCAGCATTGCGTTTATGTCACCGTATCCACCGGAATCGGAGCAGGCATCATCAGCTCCGGCCGATTAATTCGCGGCAGAGACAACAGCGCCGGCGAGTTGGGCCATATTACCGTCGATATGAACGGACCCCGCTGCCTATGCGGCAATGTCGGCTGCCTGGAGCTATACGCCTCCGGTACGGCGATCGGCCGAAGGGCGGCAGAGCTGGCTGCCGCATATCCGGCCAAGGCTTCGGCGCTGCTGGCGAAAGCGGCCGGGGGCGCAATGACGTCCCGCCACGCGGCGGAAGCGGCGACGGAGGGAGACGAGCTGGCCCTGCAAGCCCTCAGAGAGGCGGGGAGCGCTCTGGGCAACGGACTGGTCAGCATCATTCATGTTATGAATCCCGAGGTCATCGTGATCGGCGGGGGAGCGGCGGGGATCGGCGCGCCGTTGCTGGAGCCGATGAAGGAAGCGCTCGCCGATCGGGGCATCTCGTCCATGACGACGGGCGTTCGCTTCGCCAGCCCGATCCTGGGCAAGGAAGCGGGCGCGATCGGAGCGGCACTGCTGGTTGCGGACCAGCGCTAGCGGAAGATCCGGGAAAGGCTGCGTCAATGTCGTATATTCGACATTGATGCGGCCTTTTTTTGTTGGCCTCCTTCATCCTCATCCGATCGCGCGATACAAAACGTGTGCCGCCGTGCATAAGGCCGGGGGAGCCGTTTTTACTTGAACGATCAGACAGGAAAAGAATAAGACCTCCTTCATCCTCATCCGATCGCGCGATACAAAACGTGTGCCGCCGTGCCCAAGGCCGGCGAAGCCGTTTTTACTTGTTTTCAGCAAATCCTCAGCCCCGGTTCAGGTGCGTTTCATTAAATCTTAAGCAGATCATCATTAACGCTGTGTAAAGTGGTATCCGTAACGAAGAACGGACGGAGGGGGCATGGCTTTGAATGCCGGACTGAAATACCGCCACGAGCTCAAGTATTACATGAACCGGGGCCAATACGAGGTAATGAAGCGGCAGCTGAGAGGGCTCCTCGCGCAGGACAAGCATGCGGGCGCTTCGGGCGATTACCACATCCGAAGCCTGTACTTCGACGACATCGACAACAAGGCGCTGCACGAGAAGCTGGCCGGGGTACGGGATCGCGAGAAGTATCGGATTCGCATCTACAATCGCTCGGACAAGGTCATTCATCTGGAGAAAAAAATCAAGTTCAACGATTACGTCTCCAAGGTGAAGGAATCGTTAAGCCGGGAGCTGTACGATTCGATCATGGCGGGGAATTACGAGCCGCTGCACGATCCTTCGCGGCCGCTGCTGGCGGAGTTTTATTATCAGCTGAAAAACAGGCTGCTGCGGCCCAGGGTTATCGTCGACTATGAACGAGAGGCATACGTATGCGGCGCAGGCAATGTGCGGATTACGTTCGACAAGCAGCTGCGTACTGGCTTGAATCAGGTTGATATTTTCAATCCCGGACTGGCGACGATTCGCGCCTTCGATGACGATATCACCGTTTTCGAAGTGAAGTTCGACGAATATTTGCCCGAATACGTGCGCACGGCCATCCAAACCGGAGGGCTGGTCAGACAATCCAATTCCAAGTACGTCATATGCCGCAAGCTGATTAAATTCAATTCCTGGGAGGACCAATAACATGGATACGAATACGGAATCGAAAACCACCTTCACCGACGTCATCAAGAAGTCGGTGCTCGACAACTTCTCGACGGACATCGACTTGAGCAAAATCCTCATTACGCTGCTCATTTCTTTTTTTGTCGGCTTGTTTATTTACGTGCTGTATAGACGAATCTTCAGCGGCATTCTTTATTCGAAGAGCTTTAACGTGTCGCTGATCGGAATGACGCTCATTACGTCCATGGTCATCATTGCGATCAACTCGAATCTTGTACTGTCCCTCGGGATGGTGGGCGCGCTCAGTATCGTAAGGTTCAGGACGCCGATCAAGGACCCGACGGATCTGATCTTCCTTTTCTGGGCTGCGGCCGCCGGCATCGTGACAGGCGCGGGCTTCTATTCGCTGGCGATTGTCGGCTCGGCCATCGTGGGGCTTGTGCTGTTCGTCTTCGTGAAAAAGGCGACGTTCGAGACGCCGTACCTGATGGTCGTAAACTGCGACGGCGACGGGAGCGAGCAGGCGCTCGTCAAGAGCCTGCATAGCCTCGTGAAGCGATATAACGTAAAACAGAAGACGGTGACTCCCGGCAATATCGAGATGACGCTGGAGGTTCGTCTGCAGGGGCAAGAAACGCAGTTCGTCAACCAGATTGCAGAGCTCAGCGGGGTCAAGAATGCCGTGCTTATCAGCTACAGCGGCGATTATGTATCTCAATAACGGAAGGTGAGGAGTATGAGCTCTAAGGCCTATTTTCCCATGCTGGTCAGCTTCTTCGCCCTGGTGCTGGTCAGCGCTGTCCTCTGGGATGCCAGCGCTCCGGGAAGAGGGACATACCTGTTGTCCGTTTCCGCCGCAGGCGAAGAGAACGGGCTGGATCGGGAAGTGTTTCCGAAGGATAAGGTGGTCGACGTGAAGATAACGATCGACGAGGCCGACTTCCATGCGATGCTGGACAATGCTTCCGCCGAGGAAATGCACATGGCCTCGGTCGAATACAACGGAATCAAGCTCGACAATATCGGCATCCGCACGAAGGGCAACCTTTCGCTGCGCAGCGTCGTGAGCTCCGATTCGGACCGCTACAGCTTCAAGCTGAGCTTCGATGAATACATTTCGAGCCAGACGCTGCAGGGCATCAGCAAAATCAATTTGAACAACAACTACAGCGACGCGACTTATATGCACGAGTTTCTGACCTACGAGCTGGCGGAGGAGATGGGGCTTCCCACTCCCAAGTATTCATACGTGAACGTATACGTCAACGGCGAGCTGTGGGGCTTCTATCTGGCGATCGAGCAGGTCGGCGACGCTTACTTGGAGCGCAACTTCAGCAACGTATACGGTGCGTTGTACAAGGCGGAATTCGGAGGCGGCTTCGGCGGCGGAGGGAATGGGGCCGGCGCGGGAGGCCGCTCGTCGGGCGGCGGCGACCTCGTCTGGCAGGGCGACGATCTCGATTCTTACCCGAGCCTGGTGCAGAAGTCGAAAAAATCCAATGGCGACGTCCTGATCGACATGCTCGATGAATTGAACAACGGGACGGATTACGAGCGGGTGCTAGACGTCAACAATGCTTTGCAGTATATCGCGTTGAATGCGGTATTGGTGAATATGGACAGCTATCTGGGCTCGAATCAGCAAAACTATTATTTGTACGAGGATGACGGCGTTTTTTCGGTGTTGCCGTGGGACTACAATATGTCGTTTGGCGGGATGGGCGGTGGCATGGGCGGCGGCTCGGAGCAGATCATGATCGACGAGCCGACCCAAGGGGCGCTCGCGGAGCGGCCGCTCGCCGCCAAGCTGCTGGCAGTCGATGCGTATAAAGAGAAGTATCATGAAATCATTCGCGAGATGGTTGAAGGGTATTTGTCGGACGAGGCCTTCGCCAGTCGGGTGGGCGAGCTTCAGGAGATGATTTCGCCTTACGTGCAGTCGGACCCTAGGCCGTTTTACAGCTATTCGCAGTACGAGAGCGCGATCCCCGAGCTGTTGTCGTTCACGCAAAGCCGAGTCGCCAACGTGGCCGGACAGCTGGACGGCACCATCGCCTCCTCTGGGGACGGTAGCGGCAGCGGAGGCGGCATGGGAGGCGGCATGGGAGGAGGAAGAGGAGGCTTCGGCGGTTTTGGCGGGATGCAGGGGCAGAACCGCGTACAGGGGCTCCAGGACGAAGGTGCTTCAGGTCAAGGCTCGGAGCAGGGCGCGCGGCAGCCGCAGATTCCGGAAGGGCAGGCGAATCGGCAAGTGTCGCGAAGCGGCGGAGAAGTGGCCGCTTCTCAAGGGGGGATCGTGCTGGCCGCCGATACGAGCGGTGCCGCAACGAATCGGAACGGGGACGGACAGCAAGTCCCGCCGAATGGACAGGAAGGGCAAGCTCCCGAAGGTCGTAACGGCGCCGGTTCCGGCGGCAGAGGCGGTCAGGCGCCCAACGGCCAGACCGTCCCGGGCCAGAACGGCCAAGGCCAGAACGACGAGGGGATGAACGGCCAAGCTCAGAACGGTCAAGGCCAGAACGGCTTCGGCGGTCCGGGCGAAGGAGGAGGATTCCCCGGTGGGCAGGGCGGCTTCGATCGCGGGCCAGGCGGCTTCGGAGGCATGCCGGGCATGGGCACAGGCACAGCTTCCAATACGCAAGAGGCTGGAAGCTATAAGGCTGCGGCGACGACGGGGATCGCGCTTGTCGTTCTTCTACTGGCGGGCTTATTCATCGCATTGTACAAACGCAAGCGGCTCTAGCTGGACCAATAAAAGCCTAACTACGGAGCTGTTCCATAAGTGAACTTATGAGCAGCTCTTGCTTTTCTCACTCTATTAAGCTTTTAACGGGGTTGTATCTCCTTCGTATTCAGGTCAGCCAGATATTTCTGGTTGGCCTATTTTTATAGGCATTCTATGATGGCGGTAGCCGGGAGAACGCGTGTCTCCTTGGGGAGATTACCCCGTACCGGAATCAGTTCTCCCACTACTTCCAATGACCATGTTTGGGCGGGTTGGGGCTTGAGACCTCGTATAACAAGCGATGATATGGGTTTGGAACCATTGTGGGATTGCCGGCTATATTCACACTAGGAGGAGATGAGGCGGGACTTTACACAAAATTATTGACAGACCCTGGAGATCTGAGCATGGATAAATTATAAAACCAAATTCCGTTAGTTTGGCTTTGCAGCACTATTCCGCTCCTCACCTTCTCCGTGCGGGCAGTTAGTTTGGCTTTGCAACACTATTCTGCTCCTCACCTCCTCAGTGCGGGCAGTTAGTTCTACTTTGCATCACTATTCCGCTCCATTTTCCTTCGAAGTTCTACTAAATATGAAAGCAAAACTTCGGCTGCCTATCTTTTTTGGTGCCTTAAACAGGTGGAAAAATAAAAAATAGAAAATGAATGCCGATTCTGCCACATACGCAAAGAAGGAGATTTCCTATCGGATCTCCTTCTTTGCGTATGTACAGGTTTACTTGAAAAACAAAAAATTCGTCGGCAGCTTACGAAGCTGGCCGTCGGAGGGTTGATTGATGACGCGGCCGTTCCAGACGAGCGAGGTTGAGCCGCCGCCGTCGAGATTGTAGCCGTTAACCGCCCCGTAGCGCTGCAGCAGAATCTGCATCTCGGCGAGCGTCGCGCCGGAGCTGCCTTGCTCGTTGTAGCCGTCGACGACCAGGAACAGCAGCTGATCGTCCTTGTAGTTCGCGATTACCGTGCGGGGAGCGCGCTTCGGGCTTGTCTGCCATTTGGACGGAATTTCCGTCTTGCGCCCGTTCTGGAGCAGCACGGGCACGAAGGAGGCTCCGAACTTGGGGCTTTGCGCATCCAATTGCGATTTGTCCGTGTACTTGCCGCCGATCAGCTTGTTGCTCTGGCTCAGGCCGACGAAGAACAAATCCTTGAAGGTGGCCTGAAACCCGCTGACATAGTCGCCGTTCACGATCGTAGTGCTCAGCGGATAACGCTTGCCCCCGCTGTCCGCGAAGCCGCCGCCGTTCACGCCGATGGCCGCATTCGTGCGCTTGACGGCTTCGAGCGTCGTCTCCGAGCCGCCGTTCTCGTCCTTGCCGAGCACAAGCTGCATGGCGTCGTCTTGCTTCAGCTTGATTTTCAGCGCGTAGGAACGGAAGTTTTGGGTATTCACATAAAACAATTGCGCTTGAAGCCGATCCGACTGAATCGTAGAGGCGGGCTTGCCCAGCTTCGCCGTAATGCGCCGATCGTAGATAAGATGCGGCCTTGCGGCTTGCTTGGAGGCTATAGCGGCAATCTGGTTCATGTCGGCATTGGTTTTGTTGTATAGCGAGATTTGCTTGCGGATCGATTGCCCGGTTCCTTGCGCCAAGACTTCAGCGTGATCCAGCCCCTCCAGCGATTGCACGGCAGCCGCGTCCAGATCGACCGAATGGACGGAGGGACTCGGATAGGCCTCCTCTGACAGCTTCAGCGCGACCGTGTCCGAGAGCATCCAGATCAGCAGGCCAAGGAATGGAGTGCAGGCCAGCAGAAGCGTTCGGTTAAACAAGCGAATGGAGGCTGCGCTCATTTCAGCACGTCCAAATTGCGCTTAAGCTCGTTCAACTGTTTCTTGACCTCCGCGAGCTGCGTGTACAGCTTGTTGCTATTGTCTGTCTTGGAATCCGCGTTATCCTTGGCGAACGTCAGCAGCTCGTTTAAGGTTTGAATTTTGCTTTCCATCTGGGTCAGCTGCTCTTTGTAGTCGTTCTCCATCCAGGTCATCCGCGCATCGTAATCCTTCTGCATAGCGGCAATCTGACCGGCGGTCTGGCGTTCCAAATCAGCGGATACCTGCTCCTGTATACGATCGGAGTACCATTTGGCCCCGGTGATCCCGCCCGCGATCAGGATAAGCCATAATAGGGCAAAAAAGAGCATGGCGCCCCGGCGCTTCCGTCTGGGCGCTCTCTCCGGATAAGTGTCGTGTTGTACGGTTTGCGTCGTTTCCAGTCCGGTTTCTCTCATTTTCTCTACTTCCTACACCTCTCTTGTTGTCCATTGACATCCGCAGACATCAGATTAACTTGTCGAAATAAGAACGCAGGACAAGCGATAAAGTTGCACCTGTCATGGGATTGTAACATACTTTTCGGCGCTGCTGGCATGCGGGTTCCTATCCATCTTTTACAAGACTGAATCCTGCTTCGCAGATCGGCGAACACTTGCTGCGAGCGGCGGAAAGCAGTAGACTCGACGTTAAGACCTGTTGAAGCGCTAACGGAAGAAGGAGGCGTCGCGATGATTGCCGTCGGATTGGCAGGATGGGGAGATCACGACTCGCTGTATCCGGGCAGGACGGCGGCCAAGGACAAGCTGAAGGCTTATGCCGGGCAATTCTCCGTCGTGGAGATGGACAGCTCGTTCTACGCGGTGCAGCCGCCGGACCGAATGGCTCGTTATGCGGAGGAAACCCCTGCGGGGTTCCGATTTGTCGTGAAAGCCTATCAAGGGATGACCGGGCATTTGCGGGGCAAGCCTTATTACGAGAAGGACAGCGAGATGTACAGCGCTTTTCGGGACAGCCTCGCGCCGCTTCGGGAGGCCGGCAAGCTTGCGGCCGCCTTATTCCAATATCCGCCCTGGTTCGACTGCACGCTGGAGAACGTCCGCCTGCTGCGCGAGACGAAGAAGCGAATGGAAGGTTTTCCGTGCGCGATCGAGTTCCGGCACCAAAGCTGGTTCGAGGCCGAGTACAGGGAGAAAACGCTGGCCTTCATGAGAGACGCGGGCTGGATTCATAGCGTCTGCGACGAGCCGCAGGCGGGGATCGGATCGGTTCCGGTCGTTCCCGTGGCGACAACGGCGGATTTGACACTTGTTCGGATGCACGGGAGAAATGTTGGCGGGTGGAATCAGAGCGGCAACGCGAATTGGCGAGAGGTTCGGTACTTATACGATTACAGTCTGGACGAGCTGTCCGAATGGCAAGAGAGGGTAAGAGGGCTGCTCGGGCAATGCTCGGCCGTCGCCGTCATCTTCAATAACAATTCCGGCGGCCATGCGGCGGGCAACGCCAAGCAGTTCATGAAGCTTCTCGGGCTGCCGGTTCAAGAGCCGCCGCTCGAAGAGCATCCGGAACAGCTGGATTTGTTTAATTTATAGCGAGAAGGGGCGTTCATGCATGCTGAGATTCGGAATAGTAGGAACCAATTGGATTACGGAAGATTTTATAGATGCGGCAAGATCGGTCGAAGAGATCGGATTGGCCGCAGTATATTCCCGAACGCATGAGACGGGGCAGAGCTTCGCGAATAAGCACGGCATCCCCAAAGTATATACGAGCCTGGAGCAGTTCGCCGCCGATCCGGAGCTGGATGCGGTCTACATTGCGAGTCCGAATTCCTTGCACGCCGAGCAAGCGATCCTCTGCATGAATCAGGGCAAGCACGTGCTGTGCGAGAAGCCGCTCGCTTCCAACGCACAAGAGGTTCGGCGGATGACGGGTGCGGCTAAGGCTAACGACGTTCTGCTGCTGGAGGCGATGAAATCGACCTTTACGCCGAATTTCCTGGCGATTCGCGACAATCTGCATAAGATCGGAACGGTGCGGCGCTATTCCGGGAGCTATTGCCAATACTCCTCGCGCTACGACAAGTACAAACAAGGGGAGCTGCCTAATGCGTTTAATCCGGCATTCTCCAACGGCGCTTTGATGGATCTTGGCGTATATTGCCTCTATCCGCTGGTCGTTCTCTTCGGCGCTCCTCGAACGGTCCAGGCGAGCGCATTCCTGCTGTCTTCCGGCGCCGATGGCGGAGGCAGCTTGCTGCTGGGCTACGAGGGAATGGATGCGATCGTCCATTATTCGAAAATCGTGGATTCCCAGGCGAACACCGAAATCCAGGGAGAGAACGGGACCCTCGTCTTTGATAAAATCAGCCGGCCGGACAAGGCGTACATTCGTTACCGGGACGGTTCGATCGAGGATTTGACGCAGCCGCAGCACTCTAACGCGATGTATTACGAAGTACGCGAGTTCGCGGAGCTCTTGAGGAGCGGCCGGCGGGAATCCGACATGAACACCTACGATGTTTCCTTGAAGGTGATCGAAGTCATGGATGAAGCGCGCAGACAGACGGGGATCGTCTACCCTGCCGATAAGGAATAGAGCTTCATCGTTAATTGAATTAATCCAGTCTATAGCCACCTATTTAGAAGCAAATTAGAATTAATTGCTCTATTTAGGGGGTTTTATTTACGATACAGGCTTTATAAGTTTCACGTTTATCCTTCTCTGAATCGTCTCCGCAAAGCTTCTCCGGCTGTCGGAGGACGACGAAGGCGTTTTTTCTTGTTAAGCGATCTACGGCGTCAGCATGAAGCGACAAGAGAATTCCTAAGTTCTTTTTCATATTCCTTGACGGGAATATTCCCTTTTGTGTATATTATAAACATAGGATGAAAACAATCCTGATTCAAGGAGATGATTAAATAAGGAATCGACAGAGGTGAGTAACCTGTCATGAAAAGGTCCGAAATGGACATAACAACGCTGAGCGCTTTGGCTGAACCAAATCGTATGAATATCGTCCAACTGTTGCGCGACGGTCCTCTGACCGTGGGTGAAATCGCCGATCGTCTAGGGCTTCGTCAACCGCAAGCGTCGAAGCATTTGAAGGTACTTAGCGATAGCGGAATCGTAGAAGCGCAAGTCGATGCGAACCGCCGGATCTATAAGCTCCGGTCTGAGCCCTTCCAAGCGATGGATTATTGGGTGCAGTCGTTCCGGCACATTATGGAAGACCGCCTGGAGAGCTTGGACAATTACTTGCGCGAGCTGCAGAATAAGAAACAACGATAATCTCATTGAAGCAGGAGGAGGATTAACAATGTCTAACAACGCAATGGTTTCGAGAGTAGAGAACGATCGAGTGCTGGTGCTGGAACGCGTATTCGATGCGCCGCGCGACCTTGTATTTCAAATGTTCAAGGAAGCCGAGCATCTCAAGCGTTGGTGGGGACCGAAAGGCTGGGAGGTTCCTGCGTGCGCCATTGATTTCCGTCCGGACGGCGTGTGGCACTACTGCATGAAGTGCGTCGATCGGAATCAAGGTCAATTTTACGGCATGGAATCGTGGGGGAAAGGCATCTATAAAGAAATTGTCGAGCCGGAGAAAATCGTCTACAACGATTACTTCTCGGATGCCGAAGGAAATATAAACGAGTCCCTGCCAGCGACCCTGACCACGTTGGAGTTTATCGATCTGGGCGGCAAGACCAAATTGATTAACCGATCCGAATATGTGTCTGCCGAGGCCCTTAAAACCGTTATGGACATGGGCATGATGCAAGGAATCACCGAAACATGGGATCGCTTGGACGAGCTGTTGGAGTCGCTTAAGTAAAGTATTCCAAACGAGGAGTGTTTAATGATGATTAACAAAATTGGCCAAGTGATGTTGTACGTGAATAACCAAGACGAATCCAGAGATTATTGGACGGAAAAACTAGGCTTCGAGGTCATTGCGGAAGAAACCAATGGTCCGATGAGATGGATTGAAGTCGCGCCTAAGGGTGCAGCGACCAGTATTGTTCTTCATAGTAAAGAGCTCGTTGCCAAGATGAATCCCGGTATGAATCTCGGAACGCCATCTATCATGTATTACACGGATAATTTCGATGAGCTGTACAGCGATCTGAAGAACAAAAGCATTAAGGTCGGAGAAATTGTGGAGCTTCCCTCCGGCAGAGTCTTTAACTTCGCGGATAATGAAGAAAATTACTTTGCGGTCATGGAAAAGAAATAAGACGGTTCAACAAATTACGGCGGCAGTCTAGGACTTTATTGTCCATGGCTCCCGCCGTTTTTTGCAGTCGGGTTCTTACTTGTTCAAGCGATGCAGGATAAGGTTAACGCTATTCGAGAAATAACGGCGATTTGGATGAGCTTAATGTAAGCTTGTTATAAAAAATGTAAATGGAGCGTTAAATTTCTAAAAGCCATAGGATTGCTTCGCATCGCAACGAACTAAAGGAATGAGGGCGTTTGCGCCCGACAGCATCAGACATTCTTTTTATCGGAGGTTGCGGAAGCACATGATACGGTTTAATCAAGTCAGCAAGGTGTATCCCGGCGGCACGGTAGGGTTGAACAACATCGACCTGACAATCGGCAAAGGTGAATTCGTCGTCATCGTCGGACTGTCCGGCGCGGGCAAATCGACGCTGCTGCGTTCCATTAACCGGCTGCACGAGATCACGTCGGGAGAAATTCTTATAGATGGCCAATCCATCACTGCGGCTCAGGGGAAGCGCCTGCGCATGATGCGGCGGGGGATCGGCATGATTTTCCAAAGCTTTAATCTCGTCAAGCGTTCCACGGTGATCCGCAATGTGCTGGCCGGAAGGGTCGGCTACCACTCGACGCTGCGTACGATGCTTGGACTGTTTCCCAAGCCGGACATGGAGCTGGCTTTCGACGCGCTTCGACGCGTGAACATGCTGGAGAAAGCCTACCAACGCGCCGATCAGCTATCCGGAGGCCAGCAGCAGCGTGTTTCCATCGCGAGAGCGCTCGCTCAGGAGGCCAAGATCATTCTCGCGGACGAGCCGGTCGCCTCGCTGGATCCGCTCACCACCCGCCAAGTGATGGACGACCTGCGCCGGATCAACCGGGAGACGGGAATTACGACGGTCGTAAACCTGCACTATGTCGACCTTGCCCGGGAATACGCCACAAGAATTATCGGCGTAAGAGCGGGGGAGATCGTATTCGACGGCACGCCTATCCAGGCGACGGACGCCGCATTCTCGGAAATTTACGGCCGTCCGGTGTCGGGGGACGAACGGTTGGGAGGGCAAGCTCTTGAAGCGAACTAACGCAGAAGAGGCTTCTCCTCCCAAGCCGTCGCCCGACCTGAAAAAATGGCTGACCCTTGCCCTCCTCCTCGTTCTCCTGGGCTTAAGCGCCAGACAGACGGAGGCTTCGTTCGGAGAGCTCTTCGGCGGGCTTCCCGAGATGGGCAAGTTTTTTGCCAAAATGTTCCCGCCCGATTGGAGTTACTTTCGCGTAGTCGTCAAGCCCATGATCGAGACGGTGCAGATGGCGATCCTCGGCACGACGTTCGGAGCGCTTCTGGCGCTGCCGATCGCCTTCCTTGCCGCGAGCAACGTCACGAAGCTCCGGCTGCTTCGCACGCCGGCCAGGCTGGTGCTCAATCTATGCCGCACCATTCCGGACCTGCTGTTCGCGGCCTTGTTCGCGACCGTCTTCGGCTACGGCCCGATAGCGGGCATGCTGGCATTGACGTTTTTCTCCTTCGGCATCTTGTCCAAGTGGGCTTACGAAGCGATAGAGACCGTCGATAGCGGCCCGATGGAAGCGATGACCGCCGTCGGAGCCAACAAGCTGCAATGGATTCATTACGGCGTCGTGTCTCAGTTGACCGCCCAATTTATCGGTTTCATCCTCTACATGTTCGAGATCAATATCCGCGCGGCGGCTATTCTCGGCTTTGTAGGAGCGGGCGGCATCGGCATATACCTGAATCGGACGCTCGGTATGTTCCGCTACGATCAGACGCTGGTCATCATCTTGTTTACGCTCGCTATCGTGCTGATCATCGATGCGGCAAGCTCCAAAATCAGGGGGAAGCTCATATGAACAATTCTCGTACATCGGTTATGCCGAAGCCTCCCAAGCCTTTTTACGCCCGTCCGCGAACCTGGCTCATCCTCGCCGCGACAGCGGCCGTATATGTCTGGGCCTTCAGCGGCATCCCCTTCAAGGGCATCAAGGACACGGCCTGGCAGATTACGAAAGCCATCTTCAGCGGCCTGTTTCATCCCGACTGGGATTACGTCTACCTGGCGGAAGGGGAGGATCTGATTCGCGGCTTGGGCGAGACGCTGGCGATCGCGCTGCTCGGCACGGCGATCTCCGTCGTCCTGACCATTCCGTTCGCGCTCTGGGCCGCTCGCAACTTGGTCAAGCTTCGGATATTTTCGGGAATGTCGACGTTTATGCTCAGTCTGATCCGAACGTTTCCCGATATTATCATGGCGATTATTTTCATCAAGGCGGTAGGCCCGGGGGCGTTCGCGGGAGTACTGACCATCGGGATCAACTCGATAGGCATGCTGGGCAAGCTTAACGCGGAAGCGATCGAGGAGCTGGATATGGGGCCATCCGAAGCGCTGCAGGCTTGCGGAGCGACCCGTCTTCAGACGATCTGGCACGCGATTGTGCCGCAGGCGATTCCCGCCTATCTCTCGTTCGCCTTATTCCGGCTGGAGATCAACATTAGATCGGCGGCCATACTTGGCGCGGTCGGGGCCGGGGGGATCGGAACGCCGTTAATCTTCGCCATGGAGGGGCGCAGCTGGAGCCGGGTAGGCATTATCCTGATCGGAATTATCCTGCTTGTAACCGTCATCGACTGGATATCCGCCAAGCTGAGAAAGAGATTGATCGAAGGCAAGAGCTAATCTCCCGTCATCAGCGCATGAAGAAGCCCGGACGCTCCAAAGCCCATAAGGGGCTTCAGGCCGTCCGGGCCTCTTCTTCGCCTGTCGGCGCCGGTTTATTGCAGAGCCTTGGCGTACTCGCGCACGGAATCGAACTTGCTGTCGTCGCTTTTCGCGTAGCCTTGGTGAGAATAGATTTCGAAAATGATTTTGCGGCTGTCTTCGTTCGTTCCCAGGCTGATGAAGGCGTCCTGGATTTTCGCAATCCAATCCTTGTTCATATCCGAGCGAACGGAAATCGTATCGTTAGGAATCGGAATCGTGAAGTGCAACACTTTGGTTTTCTCGAAAATATCGGGCACGTCGTTCTTGACGATATTGCGAGCGTCCTGGAAAATCGCCGCCGCGTCGGCGTCGCCGTTCAGCACGGCAAGCACGCCTTTATCATGGCCTTTCATCTCAATGCTTGTAACATCGGTATTCGGGTCTACGCCCGCCTTCTTCAGCTCGACTGCGGGATACACGAATCCGGCCGAGGAGGTAACGCTTTGCCAAGCGATTGTCTTGCCCTTGAGATCGGCCAGCGTGTTGATGCCGGAGTCGGCCTTCACGATAAACATCGCCTTGTAGCTGTCGGCCAATTCCGTCGTCGGCGTGCCGTCCGCATCGTTCACTCCGAAGCGCTGCGCCTGCAGGATAACTTCAGCCGCGCCCATTTCCTTCGCTTGCACGTAAGTGTTCGGGGGCAGGAATCCGACGTCGACCTTTTTGGATTGCATGGCTTCGATAATGGTATTGAAATCGGTAGACACGCTGACTTTCACGGGAATACCGAGCGCGTCGGAAAGCAGCTTCTCCAGAGGTTTGGCTTTGGCTTCCAGCGTCTCCGCGTTCTGCGAAGGGACGAATTGAACGGTCAGCTCGGTCGGGACGTAACCCGTCGCTTCCGCGCTTGGACTTGCTTCCTGGCTCGGCGAGGCTTGCTCGCTTGCGGGAGCGGAGCTCTCCGCGCTGACGGAGGGCGATGCGTTCGAGCCCGAGTTGTTGTCCTTGCTGCCGCATGCGGCCAGGACGAGCATCATTGCGGCGAGGGCGATCCAGATACGAAATTTCGGCAAACGGTTAAGCATGGTTCTTGTTTCCTCCTCTATCTATTGGCAAGAATAGTCACTGCAAGCTCTAATCTATCACCCAACTATTCGATGAAATGGCTTGAAGTATTAAATGTGCGTTTACAATTCGTAAATTTTTGCTAGTACATCCAGATAGCGACGGAGAGGAAGAGAGAGAATGACAGAGATCAGAGAGACTGCAACAGAACGCTTTACCGTGTTATTTACGAGCGATATTCATGGACATATTCTGCCGATTCGCTATGTGGACAACAAGCCGGCGGATAACGGGCTGACCAGGCTGGCTACCCTCATTAAGGAAATTCGCGGGCAGCGGGACAACGTGCTGTATATCGACAACGGCGATCTGCTGCAGGGGACGCCGTTCGCTTATTACCACGCCTGCCTGGACCGGGAGACGCCCCATCCGATCGTAGGCATGATGAACGCGCTCGGGCTGGACGCTTTCGTGCCCGGCAATCACGAGTTTAATTACGGATTGTCCTTCGTCCGGCGAGCGCGAGACCAATCCCGGTATCCATGGCTTTCGGCGAATGTTCTGGATGCGGAGACGGGAGAGCCTTATTTCGGACGTCCCTATCGCCTGTTCGATTCGGCAAGCGGGGTTCGAATCGCGCTGCTCGGCTTGACGACGCCCTACATTCCCCACTGGGAGCAGCAAGCCCATATCGCAGGCCTTGCCTTCGAGTCGGCGGTCGATGCGGCGAAACGCTGGGTGCCTTTGCTTCGGGAGAAGGAAGGCGCTCATGTCGTCATCGTCTCCTATCACGGCGGCTTCGAGAGAGATCTGGATACGGGCGAGGAGGTCGAGGAGCAGACGGGAGAAAATGAGGGCTGGCAGTTGTGCCGCGAGGTGGAGGGGATAGACGTGCTGCTTACGGGCCACCAGCATAGAAGAATCGAGGGAGTGCGGATCGGCGGCACCTTGGCCGTGCAGCCCGGCCATCAGGCCAACGGCTTGGCGCAGATCGAGCTTGAGGTGCGGAAGGAAGGGAGCGGCGAATGGCATATCGCAGACGCCCGAGCGGTGTTTCGCGAAGCCGGAGAGGCCGAAGCCGATGCGGCGTTGCTGGATCGGGTGCAACAATGCGAGGCCCGCACCCAGCGCTGGCTGGATCAGCCTTTGTGCGAGGTAGAGGGGAATATGCGTATCGTGGACCCGATGGCCGCAAGGCTCCGCGAGCATCCGCTTATCGAGCTCGTTAACCGGATTCAGATGGATGCGGCGGGAGCGGATATTTCCTGTACCTCCTTGTTCGATAACCTCTCGCCGGGCTTCGGGCCGGAGGTCTCGATGCGAGAGGTGACCGCAAACTACCCTTTTCCGAATACGCTGAAGGTGCTGAGACTGACAGGCCAAGACATTCGGGAGGCGCTGGAACGGACGGCGGCTTATTTTACGCTTGCGGACGATGGAGAGATTGCGGTGAACCCCTTGTTTCTTTATCCGAAGCCGCAGCATTATAATTACGATATGTGGGAGGGCATTGCGTACGAGATTCGGGTATCCCGGCCGATCGGCAGCCGGATCGAGAGACTGACCTGCAAGGGCCGCCCCCTGTATCCCGATCGCGAGTACGAGGTGGTGATGAATCACTACCGCGCGTCGGGAGGAGGGGATTACCGCATGTTCAGAGACAAGCCCGTCGTGCGGGAGGTAACGGTCGACATGACCGAGATCATTGCCGAATACTTGGCGAAGGCAGGCCGTGTTCAGGCAAGCGCCGACGGGAATTGGGCAGTCTACAGTTGAGGAAAGGCGGTTATATCGATGGCCAATACTCATGTCTACACCAAAAGAGAGGAGATCGCGAACGCGATTACGCATGGAATCGGCACGCTGCTGAGCATAGCGGGGCTGGTGCTGCTCATCGTGTTTGCCAGCCTGGAGGGCACGGCGTGGCATGTGGTCAGCTTTACGATCTATGGCGTGACCATGCTGCTGCTCTATACGGCTTCGACGCTCGTGCATGCTTTTCCCGAAGGGAAGGCCAAGGATCTGTTCGAGACGTTCGATCATTCCTGCATTTATTTGTTCATCGCGGGAACGTACACGCCGCTGCTTCTGGTGACGCTGAGAAGCCCGCTCGGCTGGTCGCTGTTCGGAATCGTGTGGGGACTGGCGATTGCGGGCGTCGTATTCAAAGCGTTCTTTACAAAAAAGTATCTGGTTTTGTCCACGCTGTTTTACGTCTTCATGGGCTGGCTCATCGTATTCGCCTGGAAGCCGCTGCACGCGCTGCTTGTGCCGGAAGGCCTCAGACTGCTCGTAATCGGGGGCTTGCTCTATACGGCCGGCTCTGTATTCTATGTGTGGCGCGGCTTTCCTTATCATCATGCGGTGTGGCACTTATTCGTCGTTGCGGGCTCCGTCATGCACTTCTTCGCGATTCTTCTGTACGTTCTATAGCGGGCTTAAGCCTCTTGCAGCAGCCCCAGACGTTGAGCGGCAAGGACGGCTTGGGTTCGCGAAGAGACGCCAAGCTTGCCGTAGATCCGGGAGGTGTATACTTTCACCGAGCCCTCGGATAACGCCAGCTTCTCCGCGATTTTCTTGTTCGAGGCTCCTTGGCGGATTAAATCGAGCAGACGGATTTCCGCCCGCGTCAGCGGTTCAACCAGAACGGAGCGCGAGGGCGCTTCGTTTGCTTCCGTCTGCCGCTCCGCGTGCAAGGAGAGCAGCCGCTGCACATAGGCATCCGTTACGCCTGCCTCCTCAGGATGGCGAACGGGCTGCCACCGCTCCTGCTCGCGGTAGGCGCGATACTTGGCGAGCAGCTTGCTTGTCCGTTCCCCTCCGTCCAGAAAGCTTCTCGCGAAGCCGTTCGCTTCCCCGATCTCCAGCGCTTCATGGAGCGCTCTCATGGCCGCCTGGCGCTGTCCCATCCTGTCATACAACTCCGCTTGCAGCAGTCCGATCTCGACAAGGCCGATCAGGCTTTCCTCTCTGCCTGCCTGCGGCTTCATCAGCTCTAACAGCCGGAGGGCCTCGGCTTCCTTGCGCTGCGAGCCGAGCAGCTGCGCCAGCGTTAAATATTCGTATTCCCGATGATAGGTGGGCTTGTCCTTGGCGCTGATACGCAGCTTGGCCAGCTCCTTCTTCGCGGTAGGAACGCCCCCCTCCAGCAGAAGCAAACGCGCTTTGGCCGCATGAAGATAAGAGCTCCAGCGTCTCTCCGGCAGATGGGCGAGAAACCGGTTCGCTTCGTCCAGCGTCTCATAGGCCAGTGCGCGTTGCCCTGCCGCCCAGTACAGCTTCGCTTGCGTAATGCGGTTGGGAACGTAGAGTCCGGGAACGAGCTTCAGCCGCGAAGCCCGCTCGGTCTTGAACAGCAGCAGCTGGCAATCCTCCAGCCTGTTCCACTCGTAGAAGCCTTCGGCAAGCGATTGAACGACATAGAGGTTAATCAGCGAATCGCCCCAGCCGTGCTTCTCCAGAACGTCGGTGAACAGCTTGCCGATCCGCTCCGTATCTTGCGACATACTGCCCTTCAGCCCGAAGGCGGTGCGACGCACCAGCGGCTCGGAGAGGTTGTAGTTGAAGTTGTAGTAGAACGGATTGTGCGGCAGAATGTCATCCAGGATTCCGCTGGTGAACGCAAACCATTGCTCGAAGTCGCCCCCGGTGAACAGCAGATTCGACTTGACGAACAGCAGTCCGCTTTGCAACTGCTGGCGCGCCTCGCCGGGCTCCATGGCCAGGAAGCGCTTCTCCAATCCAAGAAGTCTGCGACCGGCGTTGTCTAGCTGGCCCTCAACGACGAGCAAGAAGGCATGAAGCAGCGACATTTCGGAAGAGAGCTCCGAAGGGGAAGGGAAGCTGTCGAGCCAGCGCAGCAGCGTCGGGAATTCCCCTCTCTTCAATACATTCGCGGCATGGCGCGCCAGCAGGCTTTCGGCCCAGTCGAAGGCCTCGGCCGCGAGGGCGTGGTCGATGGCTTCGTCCAGCAGCCCTCTGGTGGCGAGGCTGCGGCTTGCGGCAAGCTGGGCATCCCGCCATTGAGCCGGATCGTTCCTGCGTAGTCGTGCTCGCAGAAATTCGGCGAACAGAGGATGGTAGCGAAACCAGATGTCGTGATCGTCCAACGGCAGAAGGAACAGATTACGCGCTTTGATCCGCTCCAGCATGGCCGCCCCGTCAGTGCGGTCGGCAACGGCTTCGCAGGCTTTGGCATCCAATCTCTCCAGGATGGACGTGCGCTGAATGAACTGCCGGATGTCCTCCGGCAGCTTCGCCAAGACCTCCTGGAAGAGGTAATCCGCAACCTCGCGATGGGAGCCTTTGAAGTTGTCGATCAGCAGATCGAGGTTGGTTTCCGAGCGCAGCGAGATCGACACGAGCTGGAGCCCCGCGACCCAGCCCTCCGTCTGCCTGTACAGCTGCTCGATGTGGACAGGCTCAAGGGCGACGGAGTGAGCTCGGCAGAAGCTGTCCGCTTCTTCGAGCGTAAACTGGAGCTGAGCGGCCGTAATCACGGTAAGCTCCTCCTGCACCTTCCATCTGGAGGTCGGGAAGGGCGCTTCGGCCCGGCTGGCAATCAACAGATGAACGTGGCGGGGCTTATGCTCGGCGAAGTATACGAGGCTGTCATGAATTTTCTGTTCCGTCAGGGTATGATAATCATCCAGAATCAGTGCAACCGGATGGGGGATAGCCTGCAATTGATGGACGAACGCGTCGAGGAAAGCGCTTGTCGACATGCTGGGCAACGTGTATGAGAACTGCTTAAACGTCTCGGCGGAGGCCGGCTCCATCAGCGGAGCGAGCGCTTCCGCCGCGTATCTCCAGAAGCGGACGGGATCGTTGTCCATCTCGTCGAGAGACACCCAGACGACAGCCCGATCCGTGCGGCGCAGCCATTGGCTGAGCAGGGTCGTTTTGCCGAATCCGGCAGGCGCGCTGATCAAGGTTAGCCGGCCTTGCATGCTTCGCTGGAGAAGCTCGATCAGCCGTGGCCGTTCGACCCAATTCTCTCTGGCGACGGGGCGGCTTAATTTCGTATGCAGCAGCGTCGAGTCTAAATAAGGGTTCATAGTACCTCCGCGCAGAATAACGAATGTCGTTCAGTTCACTCTATTATACCCCCCCTATTCTCGCAGATCGACAGAAACCGTTAAACTCTCTTCATGTTAGACCGACACCCGGCCGGGGACGAGAACGCTATCGATCGAAAGGAGCGGCGGGCGTCGGCTTCCCATTCGAAAGCGAAACGTTCATAATAGAGAGAATCGGTCTCTAAGACCCGTGCAGGGCGGAGAGGAAGGGCCCGATATCATGTACCCGCAGCAGACGCTGCTGACCGGAGGAACCTAGGATGGCAGTGAAGAAAGGCAAGAATACATCGCCGGAGGCTCCCAGATTGCCGGCATCCGATCGGCTCGGGGAACTAACGATAGAGGACTACGCCATGCAAGACAGGCAACTGTTCGAGAACGGACGATTCTCCCAGGAGACGATCGCCAATCAAACGGCGGACAAGGCGACGTTCGACGCCGTTCTCTTCGACAGAGTCGTATTCGATAACGTTTCCTTGAAGCGGGCCGAGCTCGTTGACGTCGTGTTTCATCGCTGCGACCTGTCGAATGTCGACTTCCAGGATGCCGTTCTGCACCGCGTGCAATTCGATCGCTGCAAAATGCTGGGGCTTGATCTGTCCCATGCCACAATGAGAAATGTTACGTTCGAGGAATGCAATGGCCAATACTCCGTCTACCGGTTCGCGGATCTCAAGCTCGCCGGATTTCGCGAGTGCAGCCTGGACAAGGCCGATTTCTACGAGGCTCAGCTGGAGAAGACCGAATTCTCCCGATGCGAGCTTGATCAGGTGCAATTTACAGGCGTGAAGCTGGCGGGCATCGATCTGAGCAGTTGCGAGTTCCAAGCGCTCGGAGCTACGCTGGAAGGCTTGCAGGGCTGCATCATTCGAACCGACCAGCTCGCAGGGCTGGCCCATTTGCTTGGGCTGGTGCTGAAGGACGATTAGCTTGGCCGATCCATAGAGAAGAACGCCTGCCCTTGGCTTTGAATAGGATAATACCTATTCAAAGCTTTTTTTCATGAGGGAGAGAACGATAATGAACAGAAGGAGAAAATACGCCGCGCCGGTTCTCGTTGCCGCGCTTGCCCTGTTGATCGTGACGGGCTGCGGCAAGGACGGCAAGTCCGGTGAGCTGACCAAGGTCAAGTTTTCCGAGGTGATTCGCTCGATTTTCTATGCGCCGCACTATGTCGCCATGTCGCAAGGCTTCTTCAAGGACGAAGGGCTGGACGTTGACATGAATACGGCGCAGGGCTCGGACAAAGGAGCCGCGGCCCTCCTGGCCGGAACGGCGGACATCTCGATGGGCGGTCCGGAAACGACAATCTACATTCATAACCAGAAAGGGGAAAAGACGCTTAAGGTATTTCACCAGCTTACGGCAAAGGACGGCTCGTTCCTGCTGTCCCGCGAGAAGCTTGACGACTTTAAGTGGAGCGACCTGGAAGGCAAGACGGTGATCGGCTGGAGGCCGGGCAGCGCGCCTCAGATGGTGATGAACTCGACGCTGATCAAGGAAGGCGTCAAGGACGTCAACGTAATTACGAACATCGCTTCGCCGGCGATGGCGGGCGCGTTCACAAGCGGGCAGGGAGATTTCATCCAGCTGTTCGAGCCGATCGCCTCTACGCTCGTACGGGAGGGCAAAGCTTATTATGCCGCATCGCTCGGAGAAGCGTTCGGACCGTTCCCGGAAACGTCCTATGTAGCGACCTCCGACTATATCAAGAAAAACCCGGAGGTTATCCAGAGGTTCGTGAATGCGGTGGCTCAAGGGGCAAAGTGGCTGAACGCGGCATCGGACGAAGAGATTGCGACGGCGCTTGCCCCTTTCTTCGAGGGCACGTCGAAGGAGCTTATTCTGCAATCCGTCGAGCGCTATAAGAGCCAGGATACCTGGCCGACGAATCCCGAATTGACCCGGGAGCAATTCGATACCTTGCAAAACGTGCTGATCGAGAACGGCGTGTTGAAGGCGGAGGAACGAATTGCGAATATGGACGATGTAGTCGATATGAGCTTCGTGCGTCAAATCGGAAACGCGGACGAATAACCGTATGGCGCAGATCGAGCTGGAAGAGGTCGGATTAAGCTATTTTACGCCCAAGCAGGAAACCGAGGCGATCCGCCAAGTGAATCTGTCGATCCGCCGCGGAGAGTTCATCAGCATCGTCGGCCCGAGCGGCTGCGGCAAAAGCACGCTGCTCTCGCTCGTCTCCGGCATGCTGAAGCCGACGAAGGGCAGCGTTCGGATCGATGGGATCGAGGTGTCGGGCCCCTCTCCCAAGGTGGCTTATATGCTTCAGCATGACCATTTGTTCGAATGGCGGGACGTTCTGAGCAATCTGCTTGTGGGCGCGGAAATTCGACGAATGGATCGGTCGGCGGCGAAGCGAAAGGCGCTGGAGCTGCTGGAGCGCTACGGGCTGGGAGATTTCGCCCGGCACGGCCCGTCGCAGTTGTCCGGGGGCATGCGCCAGAGAGTCGCCCTTATTCGCACGCTCGTGGCCGAGCCGGATATTCTGCTGCTTGACGAGCCGTTCTCCGCCTTGGATTACCAGACGCGGCTGAAGCTGGCGGACGAAGTGTTCCGCATCATTAAGGAGCAGGGAAAGACGGCGGTGCTCGTGACGCACGATCTGTCGGAAGCGATCGGCATGGCCGACCGGGTGATGGTCATGTCGAAGCGGCCAAGCACGATATCGGCGGTTCACGACATTCGATTCGAGGAGGGGGAGAACCTGTCCCCCTGGCGGAAGAGGGAATCTGGACAGTACAACGGTTACTTTAACGCGATCTGGAAGGAGCTGGAGGCTCATGGCGACTCCGCTTTATGACCGATACCTCTCCGTCGAGAAGCGCAAGCGCCGGCTCGTCTCGTGGGCGAGGCTGTCCGTGCTGGCCGCGTTTCTGCTTCTGTGGGAGCTGGCCGCCCGCTGGGGCTGGATCGATTCCATGCTGACGAGCAAGCCCTCCCAGATCGTGACATCCTTTCGCGAGCTGGTTGTGGACGGGAATTTGTTCAAGCATGTCGGCATTACCAGTCTGGAGACGTTGGCGGGGATCGTCATTTCGATGACCCTGGGAACCTCCATAGCCGTGCTGTTCTGGTGGTCGAGCTTTGTCTCGAAGGTACTGGAGCCTTATATTGTCGTGTTGAACGCGCTGCCCAAAGTCGCGCTGGGGCCGATCTTTTACATTTGGCTGGGGGATCGGTACTCCATCTACGGAATGGCCGTGGCCATCTCCATCATTGTGACGATTATTATGGTGGAGAGCGGCTTTCGGGAAATCAGCAAAACAAAGCTGAAGCTGATGGAATCCTTCGGAGCGACGCGGTCGCAGATGCTCCGAATGGTGCTGCTGCCGGCCAGCATTCCGCACTTTATCGCTACCTTAAAGGTGAACGTAGGGCTGACGCTTGTCGGCGTCGTCATGGGCGAATTCCTGTCCTCCAAGGCCGGTCTCGGATATTTGATCATTTACGGCGGTCAGGTGTTCCAGATGACGCTGGTCATGGTCAGCATTACGATGCTGGCGCTGCTCTCCGCGATCCTGTACGGCTTCGTGAGTCTGCTGGAGCGGATGGCGCGCAGAAGGTACAGCCCCGAGGGATGAACGGCCGCGTTCGGATAAGCGGAGCGGCCAAAGAAGGCGAAGGCGCGTCCCGGCAGGCACCGCAGGGAGGGGCGGACTGCGCTGCGCTCAGGAACGCGCAAAAAAAATCAGCGCCCACGCGGCTGCCCTTGGTTCGGCGGCATTGCGTGCGGCGCTGTTCGGCTTTCTTGTTCAGAACGACTTGCGTTTGCGGCTTTCGGTGCCAGCGGATCCGGTCGATCCCCGGCTCGGGCTTTCCGGCCATTGCGGCTTTATGCCGCAGCTTCTTGGATATCGATTTTCCCATGTGATTGCTCCTTTCGTTGCTATCAAGATCATAGCGTATCCGAAACCGATTCCGCAAGATGAAGTTGTCAGAAAACTCTTTACATCAGGGTCTATTTACCTAGATAATCATAATGAAAACCGAAGCGGCATACTGCCGACGAAGGAGTGTCCGTCTTGAACGATACCGCGAAGACATCACTGCCTCTTGCAGAATACATAGAATCTATCGTCATAAAGCAGAAGCGATATTATTTGACGGGGCAAACCCGCAGCGTCGAGTTTCGCCGGGAGCAGCTGAGTCGGCTGCGCGGCGCGGTGAAGCGGTTTGAGCCGATGCTGATGGAAGCGCTGAAGCAGGACTTGAACAAGTCCGAGCTGGAGGCGTACACGACGGAGATCGGCATCGTCCTGGAGGAGCTTAGCTCCGCTTTGCGCCGTGTGCGGCGCTGGGCCAAGCCAAAGAGAGCCCCTACGCCGATGACTCACCTCGGGGCGAGCAGTCGCATCGTGCCGGAGCCGTATGGAACGACGCTCGTGATAGGACCTTGGAATTATCCGGTTAATCTGATGCTGGTGCCGGTTGTGTCGGCTATCGCTGCGGGCAATACGGTCGTGATGAAGCCCTCTGAGCTGGCGACGGCCACGACTCGTGCGCTGGCCGAGATGATCCGCGAGACGTTCCCGCCGGAGTACGTGACGGTCGTCGAGGGAGAGGCAAGCGTCAGCACGGAGCTGCTGAAGCAGCCGTTCGATCACCTCTTTTTTACCGGCAGTCCGGCAGTGGGCCGAATTGTTATGGAAGCGGCGGCGAAGCAGCTGATCCCGGTTACGCTGGAGCTGGGCGGCAAGAGCCCTTGTATCGTGCATAAGGATGCCGGCATTGCGCTGGCCGCCAAGAGGCTCGTCTTCGGCAAGCTGACGAATGCCGGGCAAACCTGCGTCGCACCCGATTATCTGCTCGTGCACAAGGAGATCAAGCCGCGGCTGCTTCAGGAAATCGTCCGTGCGGTGGAAGCCTTCTACGGCAAGGAGCCGATTCGGGACGAGGATTACGGACGAATCGTGAACGAGCGCCATTATCGCCGGCTGATCGGCTACCTGGAGGACGGACGCATCGTCTATGGCGGTCAGACGGACGAAGCGAAGCTGAAAATTTCGCCAACGCTGCTGGAGGGGGTTGCGCTCGACTCCAAGGTCATGCGCGACGAAATCTTCGGACCGATTCTGCCCGTGATCGAATACGAGACGACGGAGGAGCTGCTAGCGATCATCCGCGAGAATCCGAAGCCGCTGGCTTTGTATATTTTCTCGGAGAGCTCGGCGTTCCAGCGGCGCATCATTCAGGAGGTGCCGTTCGGAGGCGGCTGCATCAACGACACGCTCATGCACGTGGGCACGTCCCGCCTGCCGTTCGGCGGCGTGGGGCCGAGCGGGATCGGCAGCTATCACGGAGAATTCGGATTTAAAGCGTTTTCCCATTATAAAAGCATTCTTAAGCAAACGAGTCTTATCGATTTTCCTTTCCGTTACCCCAAATCCGGGTGGTTAAGCGTCATTCGCAAGCTGCTTCGATAACCGAACGAGAGGGCGATATTCCTGACTCCCGACTACGATATCTATAAGAAGGCTTTTGCCGACATTCCGATGCCGTTCGCATATGTGGACCGGGATCTGCTGGATCTCAATATTCGCGCGATCGCCCAAGCGGCCGGAACGAAGAAGATTCGAATCGCCAGCAAGTCGATTCGTTCGCTCGAGGTGCTGCGGCATATTCTCGACTCGGACCCGAGGTTTCAAGGGATCATGTGCTATACGGCGGCAGAGGCGGCATTCCTGGCCGGCCACGGCTTCGACGATCTGCTGCTGGGTTATCCGACCTGGGAGCCGAAGGGAATCGAACGGCTGGCCCGGCTAATCGGCGAAGGCCGACGAATTACCTTCATGGCGGATTGTATCGAGCATGTCGAGCAGCTGGAGCGGATCGGACGCCAATCGGGCGTTCGCATTCCGCTGTGTCTCGATATCGACATGTCCTCCGACTATCCCGGCTTGCGCTTCGGCGTCTGGCGCTCGCCGCTGAGCGGATGGGAGCAGGCGCGCCCGGTGGCCGAGCGAATTGCCCGATCCGAATGGGTGCTTCTGGACGGAGTGATGGGCTACGAAGCGCAGATTGCGGGAGTGGGCGACCTGGCTCCGCGCGCGGCGCTGAAAAACCGCATCGTGCGCCTGCTGAAACGGCGTTCGATTCCCGAGATCGCCAGACGGAGGGCGGAAGCCGTCTCCGGCCTCCATGCGCTAGGATTGACGCCGAGATTCGTCAATGCGGGAGGAACCGGCAGCTTCGCAAGCTCGCGGGAAGAGTCCTGCGTCACGGAGCTGACCGCCGGTTCGGGCTTCTATTCCCCGTGCCTGTTCGATTGCTATCGGGATTTCCGTTACGAGCCGGCTGCGGGCTTCGCGGTCGAGATCGTCAGACGGCCGCGCCGGGATATTGCGACGTGTTTGGGCGGGGGTTATACGGCCTCGGGGGCTGCGGATCGCTCCAAGCTCCCGCAGCCCTTCCTGCCGGAGGGGCTCAAGCTCTTCCCTCTGGAAGGGGCGGGCGAGGTGCAGACGCCCTTGTCGCTTCGCGGCTGCCGTTCGCAGCTTGCCCTGGGCGATCCGGTATTTTTCCGTCACGCCAAAGCCGGCGAGCTGTGCGAGAGATTCGATCGCCTCTACGTCATCTCGGGCGGAGCTATCGTAGATGAATTTTCAACCTACAGGGGCATGGGGGAAAGCTTCTTATGATCAAGAGCGGACGAAAATGGCGCAATTGGTCCGGCGTCGTCACCGCGACGCCGGAAACGGTCATCTATCCTCTCCATATCGACGAGGTTGCGGGAATCGTCAAGCGGTGCCGCGAGGAGGGCCTGAAGCTGCGCGTAGTCGGCTCGGGCCACTCGTTCACGGCGATTGCCGCGTCGAATAACGTCTTGCTGTCGCTCGACCGGATGCAAGGGGTGCTGCATGTCGATCACGAGGCTTGCACGGTTACGGTGTGGGCGGGAACGAAGCTGAGAATACTCGGCGAGCTGCTGCATTCGGAAGGGCTGGCGCAGGAAAATCTCGGCGATATCGACGTTCAGTCGATTGCGGGCGCAATCAGCACGGGGACGCACGGTACGGGTGTGGCCTTCGGCAATATTTCGACGCAGGTCATTGGCATGACAATCGTGACCGGGACCGGAGAAGTGGTGGATGTGACGGAGAAGGCGCAGCCGGAGCTGTTCAAGGCGCTGCAGATTTCGCTGGGTTCGCTGGGCATCATCGTTCAGGTCACCTTGCGCGTTCGGCCCGCTTACAAGCTTCGCTACGACAGCTCTCGGGTTCCGCTGTCCTCCTGCCTGGAGCAATTGGACAGTCTGGCTCGGGGCCATCGGAATTTCGAATTTTACTGGTTTCCTTATGCGGAGCCGTGCCAGCTGAAGATGCTGAACGAAACCGCGGAACCGGTTACCCCGAACAAGCTCGGGGGCTATGTAAGCGAGGTCGTACTGGAAAATGCCGTATTCGGAGCGCTGTCCGCGCTGTGCAGACGGCTCCCGCGGATCAGCCCTTCGGTGAGCAGGCTATGCGCCGCCGCGGTCCCGACCTCCAGCAAGGTGGACTACAGCCATCGGGTATACGCGACCAAACGACTTGTCCGATTTAACGAAATGGAGTACAATCTACCGATCGAAGCTATGGAGCCCGTCATCCGCGAGATGAGAGAGAGGATGGCAAGCGAGGGCTACCGGGTCCACTTTCCGATTGAATGCCGGTTCGCCAAAGGCGATCAAATCTGGTTAAGCCCGGCTTACGGAAGAGATTCCGCCTATATTGCGGTTCACATGTACCGGGGCATGCCCTTCGAGCGGTACTTCGCGGATATGGAACGCATCTTCCTGCAATACGGCGGCCGCCCGCATTGGGGCAAGCTCCATACTTTGAAGGCTCGCGAGCTTCGAGCCGCCTATCCGATGTGGAATCCGTTTCATGAAATGCGACGGAGGCTGGATCCGGACGGTGTTTTTCTTACTTCCTATTTGCAAGAGCTGTTCGTCGAATAATTCGTCGCCGAGGGAGCGACGGAATGAAGGAGTGCACTAACGATGCCGCATTTGCTCATTAGGGGCGTCTCGCCGGAGCGGATCCGCGGGATTAGCGCGCCTCTTGTCCGGGACCTGGCCGACGTCTGCCAATGCCCGGAGGATTACATTTTGCTGGAATGCTTGCACACAACGGCTGTATACGCGGGAGAGTTCGTGCCCTCTTATCCGTTCGTCGAGGTCAATTGGTTCGATCGGGGAAGAGAGGTCCGCGACCGCGCGGCGGCGCGCATCGATCATCATATCCGGTCGACGGGCGTGGAGGAAGTCGAGATCGCCTTCCGCTGCTACGAGAAGGAGAGCTACTACGCCAATGGGCAATCGTTCGGAGAGCCTGCCGAGGAGCCAGCCGAGGAGCCCGGAGAGCTGGAGAAGCTGAGGGCCGACAATCAGCGGTTGAAGGACGAGCTGCAGCGGGCAAGGAAGGCCTCTCAGGCCGGCGCGGGAACCTCGATGTCCAGCAAACTATACGACGCGTTAAGAGAGTAGACATGCGATAGCGAGGGATTGAAGTGAATCACAGCTTGAGGTTCCGCCCCGACGGGACGTTCACCATCGTGCAGTTTACCGATCTTCATTGGAAAAACGGGGATGAGAAGGACAGACGGACCGGGAAGCTGATGGAGAGCGTGCTGGCGCAGGAGCAGCCGGATTTGATCGTGCTGACGGGGGATGTTATCGACGGCGCGCACTGTACGGACGCGCGCAGCTCTTACCGGCAGGCGGTAGCCGCGGCCGAGCGCAGCGGCATCCCTTGGGCGGCGGTGTTCGGCAATCATGACGATGAAGGCGACGCTTCCAGGGAGCAGCTCATGGGCGTGCAGCTGGAGCATGCGGGCACGATTGCCGAAGCGGGACCCGCGAGCCTCGCAGGCATCGGCAACTTCGTCGTTCGGGTCGAATCTGTCCATGACGGGGCGAGGGCTCTGTATTTTCTGGATAGCGGAACCTATACGCAATTGCCCGAGGTTCCAGGGTACGATTGGTTAAGGCCTAGCCAGATCGAATGGTACCGGGAGCAGGCTCGCCTGCTGCAGGAGAGCAACGGAGGGAAGCCCGTTCCGTCGCTTGTGTTCCAGCACATTCCGCTTCCCGAATATCGGGACGTGTGGAATACGCAGCCATGCGACGGCCGGCGCTACGAGAAGGTTCAGGCTCCGCTGCTGAATACGGGGATGCTCGCTGCGATGGTGGAGACGGGAGGCGTTCAAGGCGTCTTCTGCGGGCACGACCACATTAACGATTACACCGGTAATCTGTATGGCATCCAGCTCTGCTACGGCAGGGCTACCGGATACAATACTTACGGGAGATGGCGCTTTCCGAGAGGAGCAAGGATCATTCGGCTCCGGGAAGGGAAGCCCGGCTTCGAGACATGGATTCGCCTGGCCGGAGGCAAAAAAATCGAAAGCCCGCGAAGGCATTCTCCCCATCGCTTCTCCCAAGCGTAGTCGGCGGAGGAGAACGAAGACGGAGGGAAATCGGGATGTACGTTCTTATTGGTTATTTGCTTATTGCGAACGCCGTATCGCTGTATTTAATGGGTCACGACAAAGCGCAGGCAAGGAAGCGCGGGAGAAGAGTGCCCGAAAGAACGCTGTTTCTCTGGGCTTTGATCGGAGGCTCGATAGGCGCGGTTGCGGGAATGAGAATATGGAGGCATAAGACGAAGCATCCGTCGTTCGTGATCGGTATGCCTGCGATTGTCGTTGCCCAGCTTCTGCTGATCGTCTGGCTTTTCCGGCCGTAAGGTCTGCCTGCAATAGGCCATATCGAAAAAAATGGCGACGAGGGGAGAATTATTCCCTCGTCGCCATTGTCGTTTATTCGATTCGGAAGCCTTCCTTCAAGCAGCGCCTCGCTTCAAGGCCGGATAAGCTTGTCCAGCAGCAGACGGGAGTCCGCCCACTTGTCCTCGGATGCGCGAATGCTGACGATCAGACGCTCGCCGGACGTTTCAATTCCTCTGAATACGAGGCTCCCGGTAATGTCGATGCCGTAAGCCGCGTCGGCGGGATCCTCTTCCGTTCGGGCGAAGAGAAGCTTGTCCTGAGGGAGCTGCAGCCCCGTCTTGGCGGCGAATTCCTCCAGCTTGACGAATGCGCCCTGCGAGGCAAGGCTTTCGAAGTTTTTGGCATCCATCACGTATAGCTCGTCTTTCTCGGTCATCAGCATAAGTACGCTTTTCTGCTGCAGCGCCATGTCCTGCTGGCTTTTGATCTCCGGAGGATTGAAGACAAGCGTCGTGGCGATGCGCTGCCACTCGGGGATTTGCTTGAGCATATTCTGCTCCAGCAAGTCGACGTCGGCAAAATAAAAATTGCCGAACAGACTTACGCTAAGATTGGCCGGGGGCGTATTGGCGGCTTCCCGTCTCTTGTCGATGCCTTCTTTCACCATGTAACCCGCAATAAGCAATACGATGATGCCGATAATGACATGAAACTTGTAGTAGTAGAAGAAGTGTCCGAGCTTCGTCGGCTTCTCGACGGTGCTGGATTTCTCCGACTCGATGCCGAGCACGAGATTGTAGGCCTGATTAATTTCCGTGAGGTCCAGCGGCTCGCCGTCGTCCTCCCCGGCTTCCGAGCGGGATTTCTCGGCCCGGGCCCTTTTCATCAAAATATAATAGCGGTTTTCTACCTGTTCGCGAGTCGCGTCCTCGGTTAAGCCGAGCAAAGCGTAGGCCTTCTTTAATTCTTCATTCATTTCGGTCACTCCAGTCCGCCTTCCGTACGGTTTGTCTACTTAAGAATGATACACGAATAGCGGAAGCTTAAGCAAACTTACCATGTTTTTAGAACGGCAACGGCGTCGCCTTCCGTAGACAAGGGCTTGGATTCCGGCTCTTTGATCGCAGCTTGGGCATCCTTCGGACCCGGAGATGCCGCGGCGCCCGCATTCGAGGCTTCGGAGGAAGCAGCATCGGCGTTGGCCGCATGGGCATCCATCGTGCTTGTCCCTTGGAAAACGCCGCCCGACTCGATCGAAAGCTCCAGCGCCGACAGATTGCCGTGCAGCTGACCCGTCGCCTTGATGGTGAGCTTGGTCGACGCCGCGACGTTGCCGACGACCTTGCCCGCAATGACAACGTTGCGGGCTTTAATGTGGGAACGGGCAATTCCGTTCTCGCCGACGGTCACGTCGCCCGCGCAATCGATGTCGCCATCCATCTGACCCTCTATGCGCAGCCCGGCCTCCGATTTGATGCGGCCTTCGAACGCGGTTCCTTCGCCGATCAGCGTATCCGTCATGTTGGGATCGAACTTCGTTTTCTTGGATTTAAACATGCTATTCGCTCCTTCTTGTTGCCTTCAGATAGGGGTGGGGATCGACATTCTCGCCTTTAAGTATAACTTCGTAATGAAGGTGCGGGCCGGTGCTGCGTCCTGTCGAGCCAAGCTCCCCGATAACGTCTCCCTTGCTAACCTTCGAGCCGACCGTGGCGGTGATTTTACTCATATGGGAATAGTGCGTTTTAACTGCGCTTGTATGGCTGATCATGACGTTATTGCCATGGGAAGTGCTGTATCCGGCTTCCAGGACAACCCCGTCAGCTGCGGCGTAGATCGGATCGCCGGTATTGCCGCCGATATCCAGGCCGGCATGATACGTGGCGCGGCGCGTGAAGGGATCCTTGCGAATGCCGAACGCCGAGGTGATTCTTCTGGAATCGGTAGGCCAGATCGTCGGCGTCACTGCGAGCAGCTTCTGTTGCTTCGCCACGGCTTCCTTCGTCATCTCAAGCTCGGGCTTCATGAATTCGATCTGTTCTCCGAGCGACAGAAACGCTTCCCGCGTCCGGTCGACGAGCAGCTCCATCTCCGCTTCGGTTATCGGAAGCTCTTCTCCTCCCGTCCCCCCGTCCATCGCGAATTGTTCGCTGTCGTCTCCGGAGCTTGCATCAGGCCGCTTGCTGGCGGGGGTGGAGGAGTCGCTGTCGGAGTCATCGATTCCGACCATTTCTTTGAGCTGGGATTCCAGATTGCGGATCGCCTTCATTCGGTTGTTGATGCTCTTGGCTTGCTCGGACAAGTCGGCCAGGTCGGTCTGAAGCTCGTTGATGTGCTCGTTCTTGTCCTCTATAACTTTCTCGTATCCGCCGGAAGCGGACGACAATTCTTGTTTGAGCTGTCCGATCTGGCTGGCATTCGCCCGGTAGAGGAGAAATATCGTCACGCTGGCGGCCAGCAGGACGATGAGGAAGGCTGCGGCTGCAACGAGAAGAACGGCCGAGAGCTGGAAGCGTCGGACCGTGCTGTTCGCGTCGGGGATGACCATGAAAGTGAACTTTTTGTTTCTCCATTTCATGACTTATGACTTTCCTCCTGCTTCGATTTCCATCATTTTCTGTTGGAAGGTATTTCGACCTAAATGTCCGATATTCCTTTTTTTTGCGCAAAAAAATGATCGCAAGAGAGGGAAATAAAGGAGGAATCTGTCGAACTGAGGCGAATCCAATAAAAAAACCAAGAAAACGGATATGGTTAGAAACCGGGAGGGCTATGATGATCAAGTTAGCGGGAATCGATATTGGCAACGACAGCGTAAAGCTGGTCGTAAACGAATCGCACGAGCCTGTCATTATTCCGAATATTGTGTCTCCGGGATACGAGCGGCACATTTTGCAGGAAGAGGACGCGCCGCTTAAGGCGCTGGACGTGATGGTGTACAGTCCTAAGCTGAAGAGGAAAGGCCAGCGGTATTTCGTCGGACAGCTGGCTACCGAGGATCAGGACAACGCGGAGCTGGAGGAAACGGACAACAAGGCGACAAGCGACCAATCGTTGATCGTTGCCCTTACCGCGCTTGCTTATGCCAGCATTATGAATGTGGCGAATTCGCTCCATCCGGGCCAAACGATCGACCAGGTGGAGTACATTATCGGAACCGGGTTGCCTGTGCGGACCTACTCCCGTTATCATCAGGCGTTCGAGGAGAGGCTGGTCGGCGAGCATGAGGTTACGTTCCTGTCCACGCCGAAGCTGAAAGGTCGTACGGTGCGGGTGAGCATTCGCAGGGCCATCGTGTCGATCGAGGGCGCGGCGGCGTTGTTCCACATGGCTACGCACGACAATCTGCAGGTGAGGGACGAGGAGCTATACTACGGCTGTATCGGCATATGCGAGATGGGAGCGCTGACGACGGACTTTCCCGTTGTCAAACGGATGAGCATCGACAACCAGTTCAGCACAGGCGAGCAGTTGGGCCTTGCGTCTTACTTGGACTCGATTATTCGGGAGGTCGAGGATCAGTACGGGTATCGCTTCCCGAGCCGGGCGAAGCTCATTCAGCGAATTCGCAAGCAGGATTTCAGCATTCAGCGCGTGGGAGAGGGACAGGGGGATATACGCTCGATCGTCGACAATTATTTCGGTCGGGCGGCTCAGAAGATCGTCGATCTTATTCGCAAGCGCTGGAAGAAGTACCCGGACATTCAGTGCTTCTACGTGCTGGGGGGCGGGGCTTCGGCGTTGCGGCCTTACATTCTCGATGCTGCGGAGAATATGCGTCTGCGCTTCGTGGAGAACAGCGAGTTGCAAAATGTCTACGGCTACCTGAAGCTGGCGAAAAACAAAACGTCGCATTCTTCGGAAGCGATGTAACAAGCGGGGTTTCGTCGGTATTGGCATGCAGCTATTGTGCCTGAGACGGGTAAGCTCTGGTTTAACGAAGAAACGGAGACGCGGGAGATTCCCGCGCCTCCGTTTTTTTGTTGTGCGATCCGAGAGGAATATTTATACCCGCGGCTTTGGGGAAAGGCCATGCATCAGCAGGTCGATCGTCCGCTCGATTTCCTCGTCTTCGTCAATGGGATCGTCAGGCAAAATGAGCAATCGCGTGACGACCATGCCGACGAACAGGCTTACTGCGGTCCGCAGCACGCGCCAAGGCGGCGCTTCAATAATTTGCCCTTGCTCCTGGAAGTGCAGAATGATTTTCTCCATGCGCTGGAACACGATTTCCTTGAATAATGTCTGCACCTGTGCCATAAGCTCCGGATGAAACGGGATTTCATGGATCAGAATGCGAAGCAGCTTGTAATGCTTCCGAGCGAATGCCAGCCGATCTTTGGCAATCATCCGAAACAAATCCTCGACCCGTTCATGGCGAATGTCCAACACTTTGGCGGCAAACTCCCTCATGATGAAGGGGGCCGCGAGCTTGGTAGCTATCGGTCCGGCAATCGACAGCAGCAAATCTTTTTTTGTTTTGTAGTGCCTGAATATCGTTCCCTCTGCGACCCCGGCTTTTTGGGCAATTTCGCTTGTTGAAGCTGCGGCAAATCCCTTTTCGGAAAAAATTTCGACTGCCGCCTCCAAAATGCGCACTTGTTTTTCGGTTTTTTTGCCGTCGTCCCCTTCCGCCAGCCGCAGCAGTTCGGTTACCCATTTCTCGTTTTGATCAGGCATGAAGGGACCCCCTCTCTGACATTGCCTCGTTCCTGACAGATTACTATATTTTTCGATGCTTGCGCAATGCCAGCACATTGGCTGCCATGAACAGAAGCGATAACCCGATTAGAATGTAAATATTGAATTGGATTGCGCTCCAGCCTTCGCCGCGAATCATCACGCTGCGCATGGCATCCGCCCCGTATTTGAGCGGCATGAGATAGGCGAGCCAGCGCAGCCAGGGCGACATAGCCTCCAAGTCAAACAGGCCGGAAAAGAACACCTGCGGCACGATGACAAGCGGGATAAACTGAATCATCTGAAATTCGGTGTTGGCAAAAGCGGACAGAAAGGTTCCGAAGCTTAACGCTGTTATAGATAAGAGAAGGGTTATCAGCAGTACATACCAGATGGATCCGGCCAGCATCAGCCCCAGTACCTGGATGGAGTAACCTGCGATAAGAACAGCCTGTATACCGGTGAACAGGCCGAAGCCGAGAATATAGCCGGCCACAATTTCCCAGCGCCTAAGCGGGGTGGCAAGGAGGCGCTCCAGCGTGCCGCTCGTCCGTTCCTTCAGGAAGGAGACGCCGGCAATCAGGAAGACGAAGAAGAAAGCAAAAACGCCAATCAGTACGGGACCCAAGCTGTCAAAAGTCGTCATGCCGACCCCGCCGTGCAAATATTCCGTTATAGGCGCAGCTGAAGCGGCACTCACAGTAGTATCCGGTGAAGTGAATGCCATGTCACTTGGTGCCGAGGCCAGCGTTTCCGATACAAGAAGCATCACCGCCCGGTTTCTGGCAGGATCGCTGCCCTCCAGCCGAATGACCGGGGAGCCGCCGCGAAGCGAAAGGTAAGCGTCGATGTCGCGCGCCTGCAAGGCGGCTTCCGCAGCTTCGGGCGTAGAATAGGCGAACACTTCGGCATCCTGGGCAGCGAATCGCTGCACGAGGGCTTCAGGCAATTCGACCGTCCCGAGCTTGGGTTGATAAGTATCGCCGTTGAAGACGAGATACATGAGCGACAGGACGAGCAGCGGAGCGGCGATGAGCAGAGCCAGCGTCCTGCGGTCGCGGGCAAACTGCCGAAAAATGCGGATGAACAGCGCTCTCACTCTCATTGGCGCGCACCTCCGTAATAGAGAAATGCTTCTTCTATTGTGGCGCTGCCCGTCTCCCTTTTCAGGTCGGCGGGGGTGCCCGCTGCGATCAGGCGGCCTTCGCGGATCATGCCCAGCCTGTGGCATTTGTCCGCCTCATCCATGACATGTGTGGTGACAATAATGGTCGTGCCTTGGCGGCTTAACTCATGCAACTCGCTCCAGATCGACTGGCGCAGCACCGGATCAATGCCAACCGTCGGCTCGTCAAGTATCAGCACCTCCGGCTCATGCAGGAGCGCAATGGCCAGCGACAAGCGGCGTTTCATACCGCCGGAGAAGGAGGCTACCGGCTGCTTCAAATGTTCGGATAATCCGACCAATTCCATGCTATATCGCATTCGATTGTACAGCTTCTCTCCACGGAGACCGAACAGCATGCCGAAAAACTCCAGGTTTTCCTTGGCGGAAAGCTCGGTATATAGCGCATCGGATTGCGCCATATACCCAATACGGCCCATCATCGGCAAATGCGGCAAACGCGTCCCCAGCAATTCGATTTCCCCTGCTGTCGCCTCATCAATGCCGGCAATCATTTTGACCAGCGTTGTTTTGCCGGAGCCGGAAGGGCCGAGAAAGCCGAATATTTCATGACGGCCGACCTGCAACGTAATATTCCGCAGCACTTCCTTCGTGCCGAAGCTGCGGCTAACGCCGCGTACCTCAAGGCAAATGCTTTTGTTGTGAGTCACGGTTATCTCCTCCCCATTATAAAAGTGAGTAATCACTCATTTTTATAAGTTTAGCTTAAGTACTCTTGCTAATTTTGTCAAGGGGCCGCACTCGGCCCGAGCGAGTATGTGTTCGGAAAACATTAATTGCTCAGAGTCAGAGTTTGCACGGAGCAGGTGAGGAGAGGAATAGTGCTGCAAAGTGGAACTAATGGCCAGCACGGAGCAGGTGAGGAGCAGAATAGTGCTGCAAAGTCGAACTAAAGGCCAGACGGAGCAGGTGAGGCGCAGAGTAGTGCTGCAAAGTCGAACTAGCGGCCAGCACGGAGCAGGTGAGGAGAAGAGTAGTGCTGCAAAGTCGAACTAACGACCAGACGGAGCAGGTGAGGCCAGAGTAGTGCTGCAAAGTCGAACTAAAGGCCAGACGGAGCAGGTGAGGAGAAGAGTAGTGCTGCAAAGTCGAACTAGCGGCCAGAACGGAGCAGGTGAGGAGCAGAATAGTGCTGCAAAGTCGAACTAAAGGCCAGACGGAGCAGGTGAGGAGGCGACGTAAAATAGTCTGTGTACCAACATCTGGAGTCTTACCAGAACACAAAAAAGTAGGGTATCCTCGGGATTGCGACACCACCAAGAAGGAGCCCTA
>NZ_JBHSED010000071.1:0-143360 GCF_042651945.1 Cohnella boryungensis
GCTGGAACAACTGACTTCACGCCTTTCGCTGTAATACTTTAATTATACAGCAAAGAAGGTACTGCTCTCTCAATGTAATTGAGGAACGTTACCTTCTTTTGGTTGAAAGACTTTTTCAGTGGCCTCGGCGTGCTGCCGGGACTGGCGGCTCTTCTTCGCATCAATCGAACAAGTCTCCGAACATGTCCATGACGCTCTTCTTTTTCTTCTTGTACGGCGAGTAGGGAGAATGGCCGTGCGGGTGCTGCGGATATTGCTGGTGCTGGGGCGGATAAGGCTGCTGCGAAGGAGGGTAAGGCTGCTGTTGAGGCTGCGCCGTTCGGGCTCCCTCCTGTCTGCCCTGTGAGTCTCCGTAGTACCATTCGTTGTAGTCCTGGCGAACCTCCCGAACATCCTGCATCAGCTTGTCCAATTCTCCGCGATCCAGCCATACGCCTTTGCACGTCGGGCAGATATCGATGAGAATTCCGTTCTTCTCTACCTCTCGCATGCGCGTGTCTTCACAAACCGGACAATTCATCCCTATTCCTCCTTAGTTATCGTTTGCCTTCCCAGTAATACGAGGAAGCTCAGGCTTGGTTTCTGGAAAAAGTGGACGGTCCGACTTGCGCGGACTGCCTGGCTATGTGGACAAAAGGAGCGTTATCCGCCCCCTCTTCGCGCCTTGCGGCACCTCAAATCGTAGCATCTTCCGTACCCCCTCGCGTAACGCACGATTCTCCGCAGCATGGCCTTGTCGGACAGCTTCGTAAACGGACATGGATCGGGACGCGTATTCACTTCCAGCACCCAGCATTTTCCTGCCCTGTCTACGGCAATATCGAGCCCCAGCTCTCGCATTCGGGGATAGGCATGCGAGAATCGAGCGGCGGTCGCCCTCGCTAAAGCTTTGAACTGTCCGAGCGTCCGCGCCGCCCGTTTGGTCCCCGTAACCCGCCTCAGCAGCGTGCGCGCGCCGTAAATGGTTCCTCCCTGGCTCCCGTTCGTGACGGCCTTGCGGGGAGGAGCGACTCTCGCTGCCGTTCCGGTGACGGTCCATCGGGTCTTGCCGCCCTTCTGGATCATTACGCGAAAGTCGATCGGCCTTCCCCGCCAGCGAATCACGCGAACTCCCCGCTGCGCGAGATAGGGCCTGCCATTCGTTGACGAGCGAAGCCACTGGAACAGGGCGCGATAAGCAGGGAACGTTCTGCGCCGCGCTCCCGAGTGGACAATCCATCTCCGCCGGGTTTGCTCCAGCTTCATGACGCCTACTCCGCAGGAGCCCGTGTCCGGCTTGACATACACCATCCCGTACCGTCGCAGCATTCGCTTCAGGGACTCCCCCGACAAGCGCCGTGTTTGCGGAATATGCGCGTTCAACAACGCGGATCGGGTTAGCAGCTTTGTTTTCGTCCATTTGCTCGATACTGCCGTGCGATTGTCCATTCGTTGCCTCCAGTTCCTCGCTCTCGGATAGAGCAATGTTCGTCTAGGATAAGGTATGGCAATCCCGGCAAGAAG
Source organism: Cohnella boryungensis (assembly GCF_042651945.1). Lineage (NCBI taxonomy): Bacteria > Bacillati > Bacillota > Bacilli > Caryophanales > Paenibacillaceae > Cohnella > Cohnella boryungensis. The sequence goes on from NZ_JBHSED010000071.1 coordinate 1,504, forward strand.
GCAGGGCGGCAGCCTAAGCGGACGGAAGAACGCCAGCCTACGGCGAACATATATATAATTATCACCGTCTTTCAGGCGGACGAGGGAGGAACAGGCCTTGCGCACATCGCCCTTGCACGACAAGATCGACCGAGCCGTCGCTTTCTTCCCTTGGTACGGACAGCTCCTGAAGGAGAGCGGAATTGACAGGAGCGCCATTCGATCGATCGAGCAATTGCCGCTTGTGACATCCGAATTGCTGGAGCGATTCTACTATGGCCGAGACCGGCCTTACTCCGAGCCTTCCGGGGAGCTGGAGAACACGGCCGGCCGAGTGTCCTGCTACCGTACTTCGGGAACCAGCGCCAACCGCCGCAAGACGATCTACTATTCCCCGGAGGATGAACGGAAATATATTCGGATAAAAGCCGATCTGTTCCGGCGCCTTCTCGCGGATTCGAATATCCGCACCGCGCTCTCGGATATGGGAACAGGGCATGCAGCCAGCACGGCTATGGAGGTTTTCTCCCGCCTCGGCGTGAAGGCCGACTCGATCCCGTTCGAGCTGCCCATCGCCCGCCATCTCGAACGGCTGAAGACGCTGCGTCCGCAGGCGCTCTATACGATGCCTTCCATTCTGGATCGTCTGTTGGCCTCGCCGGACGAGGATGCCGCTTCCTGCGGCATTCGCCGAGTCATCCTTGTCGGAGAGATCGCCGCTCCTTCCTGGCAACGAAGCGTCGCCGAACGGCTCGGGCTGACCGATCGCGACATCGTCGACACGTACGGCTCGATTGAAATCGGTACGATCGCTTATTATTCGCACGAGCACGGCCGTTACTTGTTCGTCGAAGGAATCAAGCCGGAAGGCATTCCCGCGCACGCGCTGGGGGGCGATCCCGAACCGCTGCAGGATGGGGAAGCCGTGCTCGTTCTTACCTCGTACGCTCGCGAGCTGTTTCCGGCGCTTCGTTACGTCACCTACGATATTGTGCGCGATCTGCGGCCGATTCGCGTCGATGGCGTATGGAGGCAAAGCTTCCAAGCCATCGTGCGGCGAATCGGTCCGGAATTGAAGCATGGCGAGAAGATTAGCGTCTACGATATCGAGGACGTCGTCTACCGGCACTTGCCCGAAGCCCATGCGAGCATTCGCGTGCGCGGGCGCAAGCTGGCCGTGCTTGTGGATGGCGGTCAAGGAAGCTCCGAGCTCTTCGAGCGTATCGAAAGCGAGCTGATGGACCGGATTCCGGAGATCGGAACGATGATCCGGGGAGGGCTTCTCGACGCCATTCAGGTGCTTCCGGCGGATATTCCCCTGGAGGACAAGTCGATGAAGCAGAAGAAGGTTTTTTACGACTGAGGGGGCGGTGCAGGTGGACGACGGCAACCGTTGTGACGGCTTGGGCGAGGACAATCCAAGGAGTGCGAACAGAAGAGGAGAACATTCGAAAACAGTAAGAACAAGCGCTGCCGACAACGGGTTGGAGCTATTGCTGGAAGATCTGGACGAAGACGAGAATCAGACCGAAGAGAGCCGCGACGGCTGGGCGGCGCTGGAGATCGTCAGCGGAATCGGCGGGACGATCGGCCGCACCCCTCTCGTGCCCTTGCTTCGGGCGTTCTCCGACGTCTCCTTTCGCGTCTTCGCCAAGCTGGAGATGTTTAATCCCGGCGGCAGCGCCAAAGACCGCCCGGCCTTGCGCATTCTGCGGGAGGGCATTCTGACGGGGGAAATCGGACGCCGAACGACCGTCATCGAATCGAGCTCGGGCAATATGGCCGTCAGCCTTGCTCACCTGTGCCGATATCTGGGGCTGCGTTTTATTTGCGTTGTCGATCCCCGCACGACGGAGCTTCATCTAAAGCTGATCCGAGCCTTATGCGGGGAGATCGAACTGGTGGAAAAGCCGGACCCCGACAGCGGAGATTACTTGCCCGCGCGAATCAAGCGCGTGAAGCAGCTCCGGGAGGAAATCGGGGATTGCTACTGGACCAACCAGTACGGCAACCCCAATAACTATCTCGCTCACTATGAAACGACCATGCCGGAGATTCTGCTGGCGCTGCCGCAAATCGATTATTTGTTCTGCGGGGTCAGCTCATGCGGAACGCTTCGGGGCTGCGCCGAGCGGCTCAAGGCCGACGGGCTGTCGACAAGGATCATCGCCGTGGATGCGGTCGGAAGCGTCATCTTCGGGGGCGCCAAAGGCCCGCGCCGATTCCCCGGCCTTGGCGCGGCGATGGTTCCCTCTCTTGCCCGCCGCTCGCTCGTCGATCGGATCGTCTATGTGTCGGAGCAGGACTGTGTCGCCGGCTGCCGCGAGCTGTTGCATGCCGAAGCGATTATGGCAGGCGCCTCCTCCGGCGGTGTAATCGCGGCAATTCATTCGATGCAGGATGAAATCCCGGCCGGCTCGGTGTGCGCGGCCATTCTGCCCGATCGCGGAGAGCGTTATCTGGACACCGTCTTTGACGACGAATGGTGCGAAAGCATGCAATAAGCCATCAATCGAACAGCCGAGCTTCATCATTGGAGAAGGGGAAAGGGAGCGCGGATAAGCGATGATTTATTTGAATGACCGGGATATCCGGCAGATCGGCATTTCCTGGCCTCTGCTGGCGGAACGCATTGAACGAGTTCTGGCTTTAAGCGGCTCGGACGAGGTCGTCCAGCCCTTGAAGCCTTATTTGCGCTTCGGGAAGCCGGGCAACCGGATTATCGCCATGCCCGCCTTCGTGGGCGGAGATGCGCCTATCTGCGGCATCAAATGGATTGCCAGCTTTCCGGGGAATCTGGCCGATGGCCTGCCGCGGGCGCACGGCACTATCGTTCTCAATCACCCCGCGAACGGAGTCCCGGCAGCGATCCTGAACGGAGGCTTGCTTAACGGCCTGCGCACGGCTGCCGTGAGCGCCGTCATGCTTCAGGCCTTTCTTCGTCTGCGACGGCGAGCAAGGTATCGGATCGGGCTGATCGGCTGGGGCCCGATCGGGCGCAGGCAGCTGGAAATGACAATGGCTCTGTTCGGAGACGCGGTGGAGGATATCCGGCTATTCGACATTCGGGGGATCGAGGAAGACAGCTTGGACGAGAAGATCCGTTCCTCCGCGACCCTGTGCGCTTCCTGGCAAGAGGTTTTTCGCAACAGCGACATTCTGTTCACCTGTACAGCGGCGACCGAAAGCTATATCGACGAGCCTGCCCTGACCGGTTCGCTTCTGATGAACGTCTCTCTCCGCGACTATAAGCCGGGAAGCGTTCGGGACGTTCAGCCCGTCGTCGACAACTGGCAGGAGGTGTGCCGGGAAAATACCGATATCGAGCGGCTGCATCTGGAAGCCGGACTCGCGGAGAACGATGCGCTTACGCTAAGGAGCGTTGTTCATGAAGACGCCCTACACACGCTGGACCCCGAGCGGCCGATCTTCTTCAATCCTATGGGCATGGCGGCCTTCGACATGGCGATCGCCGCTTATTACTGGAGGGAAGCCTTGCGGCTGGGCATCGGGACTCGGCTTGAGTAAGCAGGCGCGTTCCCCTTCCTTTGGGTTTCGACCGAAAATTTGCTACACTACTCTTTGTGTTGCAGCACAATCGAAGGGGGATTACCGTTATGATCGTTGCCATCAATACGATTAAGATCAAATCCGGACACGTGGCCGAGATTGCCGAGCGCTTCAAGAATCCGAAGGGCGTTCAGCATGCGCCGGGCTTCGTTCGCATGGAGCTGCTGACCGAATCGCTGGAAGAGCACGACGAGCTCAAAGTATGCACGACCTGGGAAAGCCGGGAAGCGTTCGACGGCTGGGTGAACAGCGATGCGTTCAAGCAAGCGCATGCGCACTCCCGTCCCAAGCCGGAGAGCGGCGCTTCGGAACAGCCGCCGAGCCATGACGGACAACCTAAGCCGGGCGCAGGAATCATGCTGGGCGCCAAGCTGAGCGTTCATGACGTCGTTTTCGCCTATCCGCAGCAATAAAGCATACGGCCATTCCTCCGAAATCGGCCCTTAAGACCGACAAAACCGGCCCGCTATGCGGGCCGGTCGGTTTATCCTCTTCCATTCTTGTTCTCCGCAATCTGCTCCGCGAGCTCGTTCAGCTCCGTCCAGCGCTCCAATAAGCGATCCAGCTCGGCCTCCAGCGCATGCTGATCTCCCAGCAGCTGCTGCAAGCGAGACGAATCGCTCGACGCGGCATCCATCTGGGCCGCGATTGCGCTTAGCGCCTCTTCCTTCTCGGCGATCCAGCCGTCAATCTGCTCGAAGTCCTTCTGGTCCTTGTAAGACATCTTCAGCAACGGACGTTCCTTGCGCTCCGGCGCTTTCGCCTCCGTCGTCTTGGCCGGCTGCTGCGAAGCCTGCCGTTCCGCTCCTTGCCGCTGCACATAAGCTTGATAATCGGAGTAATTACCCGTGTGCTGCGTGACAACGCCGTCTCCCTCGAACGCCAGAATCCGCTCGACAGTCCGATCCAGAAAATATCGGTCATGCGACACGACGATGACGACGCCCGGAAAATCGTCCAGGTAGTCCTCCAGCACCGTGAGCGTAGCAATATCGAGATCGTTGGTCGGCTCGTCCAGCAGAAGCACGTTGGGCGCCTCCATCAGCACGCGAAGGAGCTGCAGCCGCCGCTTCTCTCCGCCGGACAGCTTGGAAATGGCCGACCACTGCGCCGCCGGAGCAAACAAAAACCGCTCCAGCATCTGCCCGGCGGAGATGGTCGTGCCGTCCGCCGTCTTGACCTGCTCGGCCCCCTCGCGAATGTATTCCATTACCCTCAGCGACTCGTCCATCTCTTCATGCTCCTGGCTGAACCAGCCGAGCTTCACTGTCGCGCCCAGCTCCACGCTGCCTCCGTCCGGCGCAAGCTTGCCGGCGATCAGCTTCAGCAGCGTCGACTTCCCGCTCCCGTTGCGACCCACGATGCCGACCCGATCCTCCGGCACGGCAATATAGCTCAGGTCTCGAATCAACGCGCGACCCCCGAGCTTCTTCGACAGATGCTCGATCTCGATAATCTTCCTGCCCAGCCTCGTCGAAGCAACCGCCATGTCCAGCTTGCCTGACGACGCTTTCGGTCCCTGCTCCTTCAGCGCTTCGAATCGGTCGATCCGCGCCTTCTGCTTCGTGGAACGCGCCTGAGCGCCCCGACGAATCCAGGCCAGCTCGTTGCGCAGCAGATTTTGGCGCTTCGCCTCGGAGGCCGCCTCGCGTTCCTCTCTCTCCAGCTTCAGCTCCAGAAACCGGCTGTAATTCGCTTCATAGAAAAATGCCGTCCCCCGATCCAGCTCGATCACCCGATTGCTGACCCGATCCAGGAAATAACGGTCATGCGTAATCATGATCAACGCGCCTTTGCGCTTTTGCAGCATGCCCTCAAGCCATGCCACGGAGTCGTTGTCGATGTGGTTGGTCGGCTCGTCCAGAATGAGCACATCGGACGGTTGAAGCAGCGCCGCCGCCATCGCCACCCGCTTGCGCTGACCGCCTGAGAAGGTTGCCACCTTGTCCATCACGTTCGGGATGCCCAGCCTCGTCAGGGCCGTCTTGGCTTCGCTTTCCAGCTGCCATGCATCCAGCTCGTCCATACGCGCGTTTGCGGCGATCAGCCGCTCCTGCAGCCCCGCATTCTCGGGATTCAAGGCAAGCGCCTCAAGCACCTCGGCATGCTCCCGCACCGCCTGCAGCCGGGGGGTATTTCCCCCCAGCACATGCCCGAGCGCTGTCTCCTCCGGCTCGAATACCGGATCCTGGGCCAGCATGCGCATCACGACTGAACGGCCGACAGAGATTTTGCCCGAATCGGCAGGCTCCAGTCCGGCGATCACCTTGAGCAGCGTCGACTTCCCTGTACCGTTGACGCCGATGATGCCGATCTTGTCTCCGGCCTGCACGCCGAACGTCACGTTGTCGAACAATACTTTTTCGCTATAGCTTTTCGATATATTTTCAACAGATAACAAATGCACTTGTATCTACCCACTTTATCGCCAGAATACGGACCCGCTCTCCGTATCATACCATATTGCGCGAAGCCTTTACTTCAGCTTGGAAGCCCGGACCAGATAGATGCCCATTATTCCAAAGATGACCGCCATAAGAAAAAGTACAAACGCCCAGCCCAAAGAGGCGCTTCCCCCATTAGCGGAATCTACGGTTTGCCATTCTATCCAGACGAACGTCACTGCAAGCGCCAGATTCACCCAGGCCAGCATTTTGCGCGAAAGCAAATACTGTCTTGCCGCATTCTCCATAGTAATCCGCACCGGATAATTATAGTGATGGGGATATCGGCTGAGCAGCGCCATACCTGCGCACAGAACGACGCCGATCAGCGGAAGAGCGGTCAACGTCCATTTGCTCCCCCACCCGTCAGCCTCGCCCTTGCCGTTGAAATGAATCGGAATCCGATCCGGCAAGCTCGACCACTGCATCAGCAGATAGACAATCCCGCACGCAATCGTCAGGAAGGTCAGCGTATTCAGCAACCGTTCATGAACGGTAACGGGAAGGTTAAGCTTTGGTTTGTCGGCGTTTGTCGGCAATGCTTCCGCTCCCTTCTGTTACTGGCTTATTTTGATTAACTATACCAAAATCTCCGATGAAGGGCATGTCAACGAATGGAAAAACCGTCTTGGATGCACAATATTCTGCAGATGCGGCAAGAGGGCTGTCTCGCGGTGCCAAACGGAGCCGCTTCCGGTTTAGCAGACGCCCGGATCGGGTTATTGATCATTACGACAACCGACAAGGAGGGGTTTCATGCTTTTTAATCATATTCTCGTGGCATACGACGGATCTGAACCATCCGCCAAGGCGCTGGACAAGGCGAAGCAAATCGCAGCGCGCGAGCCCGATACGAAGCTCACCGTAGCCCACGTCATTAATCTGCAGCCGGTCACCATTGCGGATGTGACCTTCGTTCAGCCCGACTTTTATCAGGAGCAGATCAAGCATCAAGGGGACGCGCTAATCGAGAAGGTCAAATCCCTGACCGGGGATACGCCCCGCGCGATTATCGTTGTGCTGACTGGCTCGCCTGCGGAAGCGATTCTGGACTATGCCGACAACAGCGATTGCGATCTCATCGTGATGGGCAGCCGCGGCTTAAGCTCCTTCAAGGAATTCATGGTCGGCAGCGTGAGTCATAACGTCATCCTGCATTCGCGCATTCCCGTAATGGTTATGAGGTAGCCGCTCCATAGGCTCCATCCCATACAGCTCCCGAAGTCCCTCTGACGATCAAGGTCAGGGGGACTTTTTTCGAAGCAAAGAGGCAGACTCCGGCTGCAGGTTCAATATCCAATCCATCCAATAAAACGCATTGAAGGAAAATAGCGGAGTTCGTCGAATGGTAGTATGAAGAAATTATTCCGAGGATTGGATTGGATACTATTGATCGCATCTACAGCCAGACGAAGGATTCGTCCCGATCTGCTCATTGCCGCGCTGCTCCTGCTTATCCCTGCAGGCGTCGCAACCTTCTGCTTTCTCCCCCGTTATTACTCCTTCTATGCTCCCGGAGAGATCGTCTCGGTGCAGGAACTGGGCGTGAACGGCTCCGTTCGGTTCTGTTATGTCAGGGAAGGAGTGACCCGGAACCTGTACGAACGCTGGAGCGTTCAGCGGGCTTATCCCGGTACGCAGTTCACCGCTATCGACCGCTCTTCGCTGGATGAGCTTGAAGACACCAAGGAACTTGGCGCCCTGCTGAGAGACGAGACCATTCGCAACGCGCTCGTCAACGCCGATGAGCTTGCGGCTGAGCCGCACGAAGAAACGCAGACGGATATGCGTCTCGCCGAGCTGATTGCCGAAGCTGAGGATTACTACGGGGATTCGTTGGGGCTTATGCTGGCCATCGGCCTGGTCGAAGAAGCCCGGCAAGAGGATTTATCCGGTGGAGGACGGTATGTCATCTCGGGAACCGGAACGATGGAAGCTGACCATACGGTCGGCTCGGTAGGCGCCATCCGAGAAAAGCTTCAGACCGCCGAGCAATACGGCGCCGATTATTTTTTGATTCCCGGAGATCGGGACCGATTCTACTATGAAGGCATAAGCAATGAGGAGGAAGCTCAACTTGCGGTTAAGGAGTTAGGCTTGAGCCTCAAGCTCATACCTGTGGATTCGTTGGAAGAGGCCCTGGATTTTCTAAGAAATTTAAATTAACGCTGGAAAGGAAAAAGCGACAATGCCGAAGCTGTACTCCGAGGTTCTATCGGGCGTGCTCAAAATTTTGCTCATCTCGCTGGTGACTCTGGCTTCATTAAGCTGGCTGGGAACGCTGGCCTACAGCTTAAACGAAGCTTTCTATGTGAACTACGTTTACTCTGTGGACAATTTCATCCAAATTTTCGCGAACGTTCTGTACTATATCGTACTCGTCCTCTACCTGATCTGGATTTATCGCGTACATATGGATTTGAACCGGCTGTTCCCCCTCTACCTGCGCTCTCCCGGCATGGCGCTCGCCTGCAACCTGATCCCTTTCTTCAGTTTTTACGGCATCCCTTCGGTATACAGCCGAATCGGCCATGCCTTTCAGGGTCAGCCCTCCACCTCGCGGGCGGGAAGCCAAATCCGGGGCCTGGCCGGTCCCTTGATCATTCTGCTGATCGCCTCGAACCTGACGAATCGCTTGGCAGGGAACCAGAACGATCCTACCGTCGCCGGGCTGCTCGTGGCCGGGGGGCTGAGCATCCTTCTGTATGTCGTATTCCTGACTCTCTGCCTGCTCGTGTCGAGGAGCGTGAAGACCGCATCTCTGAGAAGCGCCTATTCCCCGGTCCCCGATCCGGAAGCCGAGGAATGGGCCGACGACAGGCTTGGGAGCAACACCGGCTCTCCTCTACAAGGATAGCCGCACGCGCACGGCCCCTGGCTATGGCTTCTCTTGCGCATAGGGAACGGCCGACGCTATTTGCGGCTGTTCCTCATTCCCGCCAGCACCTTCAACCGGGCATCCTCTCCGCCGGCAAAGCGGTCATACGCCTCCGACTCCCGCGCAACCAGCGCAACCTTGCCTTCCTCGTTGAAGTGCAGCCCCCACCCGTATTTCTTGGGCAGCATGGACGCGCGCATACACGCCATCGGCTTGGAGAAGAACGCGCTGCGAATCTCTGTCCCGCGAAGCGCCAGCTCCTCCTCGGAGATCCCCTTATGCAGCACGTGAGTCTGGAACATCAATTCCTTCTGCGTGAACGTGTAGGGCTGGTTATGCACCATCTCATATTCGATTCTCGGCTTCGACTTCCCGTTCTTCTTCTCCGGCGGGATCAATCCTCTCTCGGTCGGACAGTCTCCCGATACGGTAATGAACGTATTGTAATAATTCCATTCCACGGTTTACGCCCCCTCTCGCATTAAAGAATCGCTACATCCGCTCGTCTTCGTCCACCAACTGGAGCAGTTCGTTCCAGTCTACGATCCGAGGCATATTCAGCTCCCGGTTATAAGAGTTGTCCTTCACGTACACCGCCAGTTCAAGCTCTCCAAGCGTATCCAGAACCTTCGGCTTATCGTCGAAGTAATAATCCAGGCCGAGCTTTTTGATAATGTGCACTTTCTCCAAATCTCCCATGCCGCAGAAGAAGCGTCCTTCCCTAACGGGAAATCCGATCTCGGCGATCGACCGCCTCGTCCGCTCGCAATATTGAGCGGTTCTGGCCGTAATGTAGTACACCTCGTGACCGCGGCGGTCCAGCTCCCGCAGAACCTCGACCGCATTCGCGAAGGGGGCCGCCGTATCGTAGATCTCGTCCCGGTGGCGGTCCCACATCGCCCGGCCCTCTTCGCTCGTCAGGCCGAAGGGCTCGTGAACCGAAATGCAGGTCAACGCATGAAAAGCTTCTATATCCACCTGCCGGTTCAGCTTGGCATTATAAATTCGGAAAGCCTGCTCCCTTAAATTCAGCAAAGTATCGTCGATGTCGAACCCCAGTTTCATCTGCGCATCGGCTCCCTCTGTCTTTTTGCGCCGTAAAGCGCTTCCTATCCTGAATTATAACATTTCAACCGGGAAAACCAATGATGCAAGCGAATCCAGCCCCGCGCGACCGCCAGCCGCTCCGTTCCAACTCCGCATCCGAAATCCCTTCCATGAGCCCTGAAGGGCCATGCAAGCGTTGCGGCCTGATTTTTGATAAAATGGAGATTACGTGCGAAAGAGCGGAGGTAAAAAGTTGGACTATATTATTCTGGATATTGAGTTTAACGGAAGAAAGTTCGCCAGCGAGCTTCCTATGGAGGTCATCGAGATCGGGGCCGTCAGGCTCGATTCCTCGCTCCGACTTAAGGACGAATTCTCGTCCCTGATCAAACCGGTCTATTTCTCCAAGCTGAACAGCTTCATCAAAAAAAAGACGGGCATTCCGCAAGAAGAAATCGACATCGCTCCGGGCTTTCCGAGGGTGATTGCCGAATTCGAGGAGTGGCTTGGGCGCAGCGAGAACTGCCTCCTGGTGACCTGGGGAGGGGAGGACATGAAACGAATCGTGTTCGACACGCGGATGCACAAGCTGAACGACGCTTTCTGGATGGGGATTCATTATTTCGACCTCTTGAAGGGCTACCTGCGCTACAAGAAAGTCACCAACGATGTGAGTGTGGAGGCGGCTCTGCTCGATCTGAACCTTGCGGCTGAAGGCTCTGCTCATCGGGCGCTCGACGATGCGAGAATGACCTCCGAGGTGTTCCGGGCGGTCTTCGCCGAGTTGGATTTTGATTACAAGCAGCAATACAAAGACCAATACTCCAATTCGAAGGAACGCAGAATGATCAAAAACGCGGTTCGTTCGATGATGGCTCAGAAGAAGCTGCAAACCTGGGAGTCGTTCGTCGAAAGCTATCTGGCGGAGAAAATCCCCTTGACCGACCCGCGCAAAGCCAAAGAACTGCAGGAGTACTTTCATTCGGAGATCGAAAAGGCCGCCCAGGCCAAGTCAAATGCATGAAGGAAGTCCGCCGAAGAGCGGACTTCCTTCATCAGATACGGACAATTGGTGGACACATTCGCAAAACGATTTATTCGTCCTCTCGGCTCGAAAGGACGCCCGGAGAGCTCTCTCCAAGCCCCAGCTCCTGTACGAAAGCCTCGGGCTCATCCAACAGAAGATAGATCGTGTCTACCTGGGTCGATTGAAACAGAAGACCCTCTACCTTCATGCGCTCCTTCAGCTCGATCTTTACGTTCGGAGCGCCGAAGATCGGCCCCGCCGCATGTTTCATCTCCTTCGGGTCAAGCTGGAATTCGCGAGAGCTTGAGACGGCGGCTATCGATGCCAACGGAATATCGCCTTGAATTCTCAAGCCGTAGCGTAATCTCAAGCTATCCTCCTTCAGCTTGACCGGCTGCAGCGCGGAGGCGCGGCAATCGGACCAGATCAGGGCCAATAGCCATACATCCGCTATCGTAAGAAGCCATGCCGCCCAATGGGACCATTGCGATACCAGCAGATGAACACAAACGCCTTCAATCAGAATGATTTTGGTCAGAATGGCCGAGTACAGCGTCTGATTCGTCTTCTTATGATAGGTAAACGTCCGTTCCGCCTCACTGCGGGCTGCGGGCTTTTTTTGTCTCCAGGACAGCAGCAAATAATAGATCATGCTGCTTTCATGCAGCAGAAGAGGAGCCAGCTTGGACCCCGCAAATCTGCTGTGGATCGCCGAGCGCCACGCTTCCATCGTATCCGCCTCTGTTCTCGCGGCAGTACGATAATCCTTAGCCAGCCCGTAAATCCGTCTCGCCCCATAAGCAATATAAGCGATTTCCGCAGCCAACACCGCCAGCTTGACCGGCCACGACGCTCCCCATACCAGCTCCCGCTGAGACATCGGCGTCAGCAGCCATGCCGCAGCCGCTCCCAGCAGGGGGAACGCCATAATCCCTCCAATGGACTTGCCTCTGGGACGCAGCACCATAAACCAGTACAGAACCGGAAGAACCAGCATGAGATCCAGCATAACGGCATAAACAAGCGCAGGCTCCTCCAGACTCAGCGACAACAAGCGCAAAGCCGTTACGTCCGCAAGCGCGATCAGCGTCGCTGCCGCTATGAATCCGTAGGTGATCCGTTGAAGCCTTGTCGCGGTCATAGATTCTCCTCCTAAAGTCAAACCTCTATTAAATGCCAGAAGGGTTGAACAGTCCCATCTGTTCAACCCTTCTAAGCAATAAGCCCCTCTTCAGGGAAGCTTGTTTCATCGATTGTCCGCATTCGCGGAAAGCCCCTTCCATCGGGACTTACGAGACTAGAATGTACTGTAGTCCATGTTCATAAAAGCAAAGAACGCGAGCAGGGCAATCAGAATGATAACAGCATAGATAGCCGTAGCGACAATTCCGCACACAAGTCCCGCAACCGCGAGTCCTCTCCCTTGCTCCTGATTCCTTTTAATTTCCTTAAAGGAGATCGACGCAAATACGATGGCGATAATCCCAATCAAAAAACCTACGTAAGGAATGATGAGAGCCAAGATCCCTAACACCAAGGAAGCGATGGACTTGCCGTTCGTCTTAGGCGTTATTGGGGGAGAAGGCGGGGGCGGTACCGAAGGGTAACCTCCGTATTGCTGGGAATTATGTTGTTGATAATCCAAGGAAGAGCCTCCCTATTCATATGAATATATCCATTATACTCGATATTGACTAGGAAGATCACCCATTTTTAACGAAGAACGGCTCGTGTAAGGGACAAAATTTAAGGCACGGAAGGTCTCCACCCCCGTTGAAGCTCGCCGATGGAGTAGCCGAAGTCCATCTGCAGGTGAGGGTAATCGGGGAACCCCTCCCAATCTCCGCCCCACGTAAATCCGAGCTTCTTCGCCAAAGAGACCACCTCCATCCAGTCGGCTTTCCCGTTGCCGTTCCCATCATACTCGATATCCCAAAGCACGTCGCCGTCCGAGGTTCTCAATGCGAAGTCAATCGCCAGCCCATAGTTGTGATAGGAGCCCCCGCCCTTTACCTGCGTGACAATGGGACCTTCCTTGCTTCGACCTTGGCGGTACAAGGCATCCTGCTCCTCCGAGCTGCGGAAATCATCGGTTATAAGCACATCAATGCCGAGCTTTCGACTCTGGGCGATCAACTGGTCTCTCTTCTCGGCAACCGTCGGGTGAAGACCGGTCACGGGCGCTGCCTCGCGAAACCACTCTATCGGCAGCAGCCGCTCCAGCGCCTCCCTGTTCGCAAGCAGGTAAACGACGGCAATCGCTAAGAGGGCCAACAAGAACCGCCTGCCGCGTTTGCCGCCTCGGGAATCGCGCCTTGCCCGCAGTGCGGCTGCCTCCTGATTCGCTGTATTCGTATTTACATTCGTATACATAGTCTGATTAACCTCTGCCTTCCTCTACATTTCTCAAAACTACTATTCTCTTCTACTAGAGTAACCAATCCGCCGCAGCGTTATCCTTAATTTTCTCTTAAGCTTTGGCCCCTGGGCGAAATTATCGGGAAATGCGCCCAGCTTTCACCGGTGTCACGGTTGCATGCGCGCTTTCGCGAGAAGCGAAGGACCGCGCTGTTTCCGTTTCTGCGAAAAATCGGTAAAATAGAGGGCAGGCCTGTTTGGCAAGTGCTGAGGAAATCGGCAATTGAGTTTAGAGAGGATTCGACGAATCATGATTATCAAACCAAGAACGCGCGGCTTCATCTGTACGACCGCGCATCCGCAAGGCTGCGCCGCCCAGGTTCGGCGGCAAATCGATTACGTTCAAGCCTTGCCGGCCATTCGCGGCCCGCGCAACGCGCTGGTCATCGGAGCATCGGCCGGATACGGGCTCTCCGCCCGCATCGTGGCGGCCTTCGGCGCGGGAGCGAACACGGTCGGCATCTATCGGCAAGGTGAACGTTCCGGCGGACGAACCGCTTCCGCAGGCTGGTACAATTCTGCCGCCTTCGAGGAAGCCGCGCAGCAGGCGGGACTGAAATCGTTCAGCGTTACCGGAGACGCCTTCACGGACGAGACGAAGGCCAAAGCCGTGGAGGTTATTCGCCGGGAGCTGGGACAAGTCGATCTGGTCGTTTACAGCGTAGCTACCGCCCGCCGTACGAATCCGCGCACAGGAGAAATCTCGACGTCGGTGCTCAAGCCGATCGGTCAGCCGTATACGAACAAAACCGTTAACTTCCACGACGGGGAAGTAAGCCTGGTCACGCTGGAGCCGGCGACAGAGGAAGAAATCGAGGGTACCGTCGATGTCATGGGCGGCGAGGATTGGCAGCTCTGGATCGATGCGCTGAGAGAAGGCGGCGTGCTGGCGCCGGACGCCACGACAATCGCTTATTCCTATATCGGACCGGAGCTCACGCAAGCCATCTATCGCCAAGGCTCGATCGGTCGGGCCAAGGATCACCTGGAGGCGACCGCCAAGCGTCTGCACGAGCAGCTCGGCAGCGGCGGAGGACGTGCTTACGTCACTGTCGGCAAGGCGCTCGTGACGCAATCCAGCTCGGCTATACCGGTTGTGCCGCTGTATATTTCCGCGCTGTACAAGGTAATGAAAGAGAAAAGCCTGCATGAGGGCTGCATCGAGCAAATGTATCGGCTGTTGGCCGACCGCCTCTATTCTCCAAATAGAGACGGCGTCCCGGTAGACGAGCAAGGCCGCATTCGTATCGATGATTGGGAGATGCGCGACGATGTCCAACGGGAGGTTGCGGAGATCTGGAACGCCCTGACCACGGACAACATCTACGAGCTGACCGACCTGATCGGGTATCGCCGCGAATTTTTCCAGCTCTTCGGCTTCGAGACCGACGGCATTGATTATGAAGCCGAAGTCGAACCGAATGTCAGCATCCCTAATCTAAGCTAATCAAGCGCAAGACGCGACAAAGTCCCGGTGTTCCGCATGTTTTCGTGCGGCTGCCGGGACTATGTCCGTTCAAAGCTTAATAACCGAGCGTGCCCTTCGTTTTGTTAAAGACGTCATTCGCCATATCCGCGTAGCGGTCGCTTCCGCAGGCGGAATGGACGGTTTATCGGATAAAGCCGATGATCCACCTCTTTCCCTACTGGGATTTCTCGGGCAATCAGCTCATTGACGTGCGGGTCTGCTCCAATGCGCCCAATCATCCTCTGCGGGCATTCCCCACTGGACCGGAATACGATTCACCTGTTGTTCAGCGGGCCGGAGGGAGAGTCGAGACAGCTGGTGGAGTTCACCCGTTCCGAGGGGTACTGCGAACGGGAATTCGCGTTGGAGCGTATCTCCGGTCCTCAGACCGTTACCTTCGTATTCCTGCCGGGCAGCGAATTCGATTTGAAATGGTTCCGCTTCCTGCCCGCAAGCGCAAGCGAATGTCCCTAAGCTTGGGAAGCGACTTATCGACAGACAAGAGGCAGCGCCGTCCTCGACGGCGCTGCCTCTTCGCGTACAGGTTTATAGAAAGGAATGAATCCCCCGAAGCCGAAACAATCCGAGCACCTGCCCGACCGTCAGCTTCGCCTCGGGCCGGAAGTCTTCGCCCGTTACGTAGTTCAGCAATTCGCCGAACAAATAAGCGCTCTCGGGCCGCTTCCAATCTGCGGGCGCACGGAAGGCCAGGCTCGATACGAACAGCCTGCCTTGGCCGACTTGCGCCTCGAAGACGCTGGCCAGCCGCTTGGCCCGATTGAAATTGTCCACGATCTCGACAATCGGCTTGACGTGCGGAACGGTATCCAGACAGATCGCAGGAGTTCCATTGAACAGGTGGTACCATTGCCAATCGGAACAGCCGTCGTGCGGAAAGCCTCCCAGAGCGGGATGCGCATGCATCATCGCGCCCATCGTTCCCCCCGCTTGCTCGGAGAACATCAGATAGTTCCAGAATACCGGCAAGTATTTCGTCATCGGAGCGTCGTACAGCTCGCTCTCGCCCGCCAGCAGCCACACGCTTCCGCCCCCGACAAGATACTGCAGCACATTCGTCGTCAGACGCTCGACGATGGCCAGACGGACTCCGCGATGAGACGGATACGTGAACGGATCGAACTTGTGATTCGGCTCGTGGATTGCTCCGTACAATGCCGTCTTCATCGACGGCACGCTGCTCCAGACAGCCGCAGCTTGCTCGTGCCGGACGCGGGGGAACGACCAGAACGACCATTCATTGCGAATGGAGCGCGAATCGCTTAATCCCCCGACGTCGATCCACCAAACCTCCAGCGCCATCTGCACCGCGCTTTCGAACGATTCCGTCCCTACGGCGACTGTGCCGACCTCCGTCACGCTGCCCCGAGCTATACCGTCCGCCGTAAGCTCCCCTTCAACCAGCGTCCGCGTGCCGCTGCTTAACCTCCAGCCGACGCGGCCCGTCAAGCTTGGCTCCTCTCCGTAATGCGAGATCATCAGACGGACCTTCATCGTCTCCCCTGCGAACAGCGTACGTCCCTCGCAGGCCATCAACAGCACGGTGGGTCCGTTGAAATCCAGCACTCTCGCGGGCTCTATCGTCCCCTTGCTGTCCCAGAATACGTCGAGCAGTCCCGTCGTCGCATGGCCCTGCCCGGGAAAATCCCGAATGTCGAGCAACTGCACGCCCGCAGCTCCCGGCGTACGGCGCGTCCGCTCCATCGACTCTTTCAGCGCGCGCGCCTGATGAACGCCGGTCGCCTCGATCCACTCCTCGACCCTGCCATCCAGACCTTTGTCCCGCAGCGTTTCCTCAATCGTGTCCAGCCAGGTCGGCTGAAGCACTCCCGTATACTTCTCCTTCTCCTTCGGCCGGGCATACATCGTGAATTGCGCATGCTCGTGGCCGATAACCGGCTTGGCCGTCAGCCCCGCGACAGCGGAGAAATCCCGATTAGTCGCAGGCATCGCGATCTCTTCCGTCTTTAACGGCGTGTGCCAATTAAAGGAGGGGATGAAGAAATCCCCTTCGCGGTCCTGCTCCGGCAGCTGTCCGAAGCCGGTATTGTCCGTAACCAGGCGCGTCGGGTCGATACGCTTGGCCAGCCGGACAAGCTCGTTCAGCCGCACGCTGCCGTTGTCTTCGACCAGCTCGTTGCCGAGGGCGAATAACACGAAGGAAGGATGCGCGTTCAAGCGCTCATAGATTCGCTCCAGCTCCGCTTGAAGATAAGCGTCCGCCGCCTGCGGCGGCTGCGCGTCCCGCGGCTGATACAAAGCCGACCAGTGAGGCAACTCCGTCTGCACGAGCATGCCCGCTTCATCCGCCGCCTCCCAGAAGGGCTCTGGCGCGCTCCAGGAATGAAGCCGTACGTGATTAAACCCGTAGGACTTCGCAACGCGGAATTGTCGTTCATAGTGCGCCTTGTCCCACACCGGGTAAGCGGTCAAGGGGAATATGCAGCAATCGACATAGCCGCGCAGCCATACCGGTTGCCCGTTCAGCTCCAGCTGCTTGCCCGAGGCGGCAAGTAGGCGCAGGCCGGTCCGGCGCGTCATCCGGTCCAGCTCGACTCCTTCCCGCTTCAGGACGAACTCCGCTTCGTAGAGCTGCGGAGCGCTGTCGGACCAGAGCGCGGGAGCGCTTCCGACCGAGCAGACCAACTCAACGGCTTCCGCGTCGCAGGATACGGACGCCTCGAACACCTCTCCGGCGGGCGACCGAAAGCACGCTTCGATCGCCATTCCCTCGGATTCGCCACCGTCAAGCTTCGTTTCGATCCGGCACCGGAAAGCCCCGTTCGAAGGGTCCGGTATCACCGTCACCCGGCGAAGGCCGACGCGAGGTCGGGCTTCGAGCCTTGCTCCTCCGGTAATCCCCCCCCAGGTCGTGGCGGTATGTCGGGTATGAATGTGACTGTCCTCCAGCGGCAGCCGCATCGAATTATCTACGCGGATGACGAGCTCGTTGTCCCCCGCCTTCAACGCCCCTTCCAGCTCATGCACATGCGCGACCGACAAGCTGTCCTGAATGCCGATGAATGCGCCGTTCACCCATACTTCCGTCGTCCAGCGAACGCCTGCCAGCGTCAGGCTCCAGTCCGTACCTTCCGCAGCCCGGTCGATATGGATGAGCTTTCTATACCAGGCCGCGCCGTGATATTCCCGCTTCTTGGTCCACGTATCGATCTGCCGCAGCCGCGGCTCCTCTCCGTAGCCCTGCTCTTCCCAGGAGCCGGGCACGCGGATCGTCCCGTCGCCGAAGCGCTCGGCGGCCGGAGGCCCGGCTATATAGTCGTTGTCGGGATCAAGCAGAAATTGCCACTGTCCATCCAATACGATATTCCGTCTTGCCATTCCCAGCACCCCATTTTCCGGGACGGCCGCCTTAGGCGCTTGCGCCGGGCTTGTCCCTTCTCCTGCCTTGCGAATCTTACGAACGAAGGCCTTAACCTTTCACCGCGCCCGCAGTCAAGCCTTTCATGAACGTTTTCGAACCGAGGATAAACAAAATCAGCACCGGAATCGTGGTCATCGTCAATGCGGCCATCCGAGCCGCGTAATCGGTGCGATGCACGATACCCAGATTGGAAATGAAGATAGGCAGCGTGTACCACTCGGATTTATTAATGGTGACCAGTGGGAGCAAATAGTTGTTCCACGACCACAGGAAGACAAGCGTCGCGAGCGTAGCCAGACCCGGCTTCATGATCGGAAGCACGACCCGCAGGAAAATGCCGGGCTCGGAGCAGCCGTCGATCCGCGCGCATTCCAGCAGGTCGTTCGGAATCGAATCTCTCATGAATTGGATCATGAAGAATGCCCCGAACGGGAACGCGGCCCAGATCAGAATGACCGGCCACAGCGTATTGCCGACGCCGAGATGCCTCATTTCGATAATGTAGCCGATCAGACCGACCTGAGTGGGCACCATCATCGTAAGGATGACGAACATCTGCAGCCCTTTGCGAGCGCGGAACTCGAACTTCGCCACCGCATATCCGATCAGCGTACTCGTCAGGGTCGCCAGGACGACGGAGGCGACGGATACGATCAGGCTGTTGCCGTAGACGTGCAGGAAATCGGCCTGCATGACGGTCTTCAGATTCTCTCCCCAGTAATTTCCGGGGAGCAGAGGAATTCCTTTGAACAAATCCTCGCTGTAATGCGTTCCCATGACAATCATGATATAGAACGGAAAGAGCGAGAGCAGCGAGATGATAAGAAGACAAATCCACATGACCGCTTTCATCGTTTGTCCTCCTTCGGTGCCGTCAGACGATAGCTGAGAATCGAGAAGATGACGATCAGTAAGAACAGAGAATAGGCGATCGCCGAAGCATAGCCAAAACGCGTATTGGAAATGAACGATTCGTCCACAAATTTCCAGATCATAGTAAGCGCCGTATTATCCGGACCGCCGACTTGCGCGGAACCCGACCAGCCGCCGTACAGCAGCTTCGGCTCATCGAACAACTGCAGCCCGCCGATGACGGACGTTACGATGAGAAAGACTGTGATATTGCGAAGCAGAGGCATCGTAATTTTACGGAACGTATGGAAACCGGTCGAACCGTCGACCTTGGCGGCTTCGTATACGTCCTGGGGAATGACGGTCATGCCCGCCATGAAAATAATCATGAAGTAGCCGAGATTGCGCCATACGACCATCAAAGCGATAATCGCTCTGGACCCCCACTCGTCCTGGAGCCAGTAAAAGCCTTCTTCGAGCAAACCGATCTTGGTCAGCAGCAGGTTCACAAGCCCCGTCTGCCAGTCGAACATATATGAGAAAATAAAACCGATCGCCACCGGAGTCGTAATATACGGCAGCACGTTAATCGTCTGGAACAGCCGCTTGCCGCGAACGAGATGGAACGTCCAGTAGGCCAGCGTCAGACCCAGGATGAGCGTCAGGGGAATAAACATCAGCATCATAATCAGCGTGTTCCAGATAGACTTGATGAACAGCGGATCGTTCGTCCACAGCTGAATATAGTTCTTGAAGCCGATATATGTCTTGGCGCCGATGCCGTTCCAGTCATGCAAGCTGAGTACGAATGAATATAGGACTGGATACAATTGAAACGCCGCATAGGTCAGCACAAACGGCAGTGCGAAAAGATAGGGCCACATGCGTGGCCCCCATCTGCGTTTGCGGGATACGGCGGGAGCAGTGTTCATGCGTTCCGCGTTCACGGTCATCCCTCGTTTATCGAAAATTTACTTGATGGTCGCGTCGGAAGCTTTGTTTTTCGTCTCCGCAATGAATTTGGCCAGCGCGGATTCGGCGTTCACAGAGCTGTCCTTCGTCCACAGCGGATACAGGGCGTTGAATACGGAATCCACGACGGAATCGTATTTGGACTGCGGTTCGCCTTGAACGCCCGGAACGATCTGCTCGATAAAGTATTTCGCCAGGTTTTGGCCGCCGAAGAACTCGTCATACGGTCCTGGAGCTTCGATGAGCGCCTTCTGGGTTTCATAGAACGACTTGGAGCTGGTCATGTTGCCGAAGGTCTTGAAGTTGTACGCGGCGCCTTCGTCGGAAAGATACGCGTATTGGATGAACGCCCAAGCGGCTTCCTTGTTCTTGCTGTCCTTGTAGATTCCGATTGCTGTGCCGCCGCGCGTAAATCCGCCCTCTGGCGCCTTCACGAGACCCCAACGGCCCGATCCGTCCGGATCGTTCGCGGAAATATGCCATTTCGCTCCCCATGGCGCCATCGGGTAGAACATATATTCTCCCTTTGCCATCGAAGCGGACCAGGCCGGCGTCCACAGTTCGTTCTTGCCCAGGATGCCTGCGTCGCGCATCTCGAACAACCGGTTCAAAGGCCGCTGCAGCTTGCTGGTCAGATCCACATTGGTGCCTTCAACATAGCCTGTGAAGTTTTGGCCCTTCAAGGCGATAAACGCATCTCCGAGACCCGGAAGCATCAGCACCTTGCCGCCGCTCTTCTCTTTCAGTTCCTTGCCCTTGGCGATGAATTGATCCCAGCTCGCGAGCTGAACCGCGAGCTCATCCGGATTGTCCGTTCCCCAGTACTCCTTCGCCAGATCTCTGCGGAAAGCGAAGCCGGCAGGAGTCAGCGTCTGATCGACGGCGATAACCTCGCCTTGAGCGTTGGACACGAAAGGCACGACATAATTGAGAACAGTGCTCTTGTCGAAGTTGTACGGAGCCGCCTCCAGGTTATCCAGAACGCCGAGATCGAACAGCTTGCCGCGATAAGCCGACTCGCCCAGAATGACGTCCGGAACGTCGGAGCCGGAAGCAATTCCGCTTTGCAGCTTCTGCAGATAGTCGTTCGGATTTACGACAGTGACCTCGACCTTGATGTTCGGATACTTCTTGTTAAACTCCGCGATCATGCCCTTCTGGAAAGCTTCGTCCCAATCCCATACTTTAACGGTTCCGCTAAGCTGTGTCGGATCGGCGCTGCCCGATGCGGACGGTGACGCTCCCGCGGAAGCGGAAGGCGCCGCGGAAGAAGGCGAAGCGCTGTTGCCGTTATTGTTGCCGCCGCAAGCTGCCAGCAGCCCGGTTACCATGACAAGCGATACGAGTCCGCCCGCCCATTTAGTCCATTTTCTGTTTTTCACGATCGTTAGTCCCCCTAATAATCATGTTGTAAGTGCTTGCATCGTTATCGTAACCCGGGGGTGCCTAACTCGGTAACGAGCCAAAACGGGGATTTTGTATAAAATCCGGCGATCGGCTCCTGTTCCCCTGACTTCATTTCCTAACCTTGCCTGGGCAGCCAAATGCTTACCCGAGTGCCGCTGCCAACTATGCTGCACACCTCCAGCCGGGCGGAGGCGCCGAAATGCGTGCGCAGCCGCTCCTGAATGTTGGACAGGCCGATGCCTCTCGTGCGCTCCGGCCCCTGACCGACGCGAAGCGACCACCCTTCCGCAGGCACGGTCATCCCCTGGCCATCGTCCTCCACCTCCAGGCGCAGCTCGACTCCCTCTCGGCAGGCCCGTACAACGATCGTTCCCTCTTCGCGATCCGACGGAATAATTCCATGCACGATCGCATTCTCGACAAGCGGCTGCAAAGCCATGCGCGGCACCGGCTGGTCGAGCAGCATGTCGTCCACCTCCCATATCAGTCGGAACCGTCCGGGATATCGGGTTTGCTGGATGACCGCATACTTGTCGACAATCCGCTTCTCGTCTGCCAGAGGAGCCCGCATCGCCCCTTCCCCCGTCTTAATCGTATCCTGCAAAATTCCGATCAGCGCCTGCGTCACCTCGATTGCTTCGCCGCTGCGCTTGGCATGGGAGAGATAGATCACCGTATTCAGCGTGTTGTACAGAAAATGCGGGTTGATCTGGGCCATAAGCAGATCGATCTGCATTTGTCTTTTGAGCGCTTCGTTCTGCACGGAGGTTTCCATCAGGCTCTTCAGGTCTTCAACCATGCGGTTAAAGCCGGAGCCCAGCACCTCCAGCTCGTCCCCGCTGCGAATGCGAATGCTGGTCCCCAAGTCGCCGACGGCTACCCTCTTCATCGCATTCGTAAGCCGGATGAGCGGCTTTGTCAGGTTGACGATGATCGGCAGCATCACAACAAGCGTGAAGACGATGCCGGACATAATGATGATGATGTAGAAGTAAAAGACGCGATTGATTTTCTCGAACAACTTGCTCTTGGACAGCAGCGCCGCCTGCCTCCACCCCTGCGTCATGGCGTCGTCCGTCAGCACGATACGTTCCGCGTCCTCCGCGAACGCCTCTCCTGAGAACAGAGCGTCGCTCATAAAGTCTTGGTCCGGACCCGTCAATCTGTCGTTAGCGGCGAGCAGCAACGCCCCCGCACCTGTGTACAGCTGGATCTGCTCGAAATCCTGGGCG
This sequence comes from Cohnella boryungensis, assembly GCF_042651945.1. Taxonomy (NCBI): domain Bacteria; kingdom Bacillati; phylum Bacillota; class Bacilli; order Caryophanales; family Paenibacillaceae; genus Cohnella; species Cohnella boryungensis. Next base: position 24,198 of record NZ_JBHSED010000071.1, read on the forward strand.
CTCTGCAGAAAGACATTCGAAAGCTCGGAATAGGCGATGTCGATGACCAGGTAGCTGTCCGCCCGTTCCCCCTCTCCGATCGGCCGGAACTTGAGCACGTAGCTGAACACCTGCCGGTTGCCGCTGATGAAGAAGAACGGATGAGGCTCGCTGTAGCCGTTGCGCGTGTTCTTCATTTTCACAAACCAATCCTGCTTCAGATACTCGGAGAAGTAATCCTCGTATCCGCTGTAGTTGGAATAGGTTTCCCCATTCGGCGGAGCGATGACCACATTCAGAATAAAATTGCTCAGCGCGACGAATCGGCCGAGCTTCTCCTGCACCGCCTGCTTGCGGAAGTAATTTTCCTCGATGTCCGCAGTAGCCGGGGCATAGACGAGATCGGCAATCTCCTCGTCGGACACGATATATTCGGCCGTCTTCACGACCTGCTCCTGAATCTTCCTCAGCTGAAACGAGATTTGCGCCAGCTTCGTCCGGCTGTCCTTGATCGATTGCTCCCGTATGATTTCCTTGGCGTAATCATAAATAAAGAATCCGCTGAGAATAAGCGACAGGGACACGACAAGCGCGGTGCTGGCAATAATCTTCGTGCGAATCTTCATGCGCATCGGCCGTTCACCCTCGTCTTTCCATGTAATCCAGCGGAGTCATGCCGGCGACCTTGCGGAACACCTGGCTGAAATATTGACTGCTGCGAAAGCCGACCCGCTCTGCGATCTCGTAAATCTTGTACATTCCTTCGTCGAGCAGCTGCTTGGCTCGCTCTATCCGCATATCCGTAAGGCGATCAAGCACGGTCATGCCCGTCTCCTCCTTGAACAGATGCCGGAGATGGTCGCGGCTGATGCCGAGCTGCCGCGCAATCGCATCGGCATCCAGATCGGGGTCCGCGTAATGCTTGTCCATGTGCTCCATCGCTTGGCGAACCTTGCGCGACATGGCGGACATGCCCGCATCCGCGGCGGCGACAGTTTGGATTTCCGTCAGGAACAGCTTGCAGACGCCGTCGAACGTCGTCCAATCGGCATCTGCGACAGCCCCTCCCGCCCAGGCCTCCGCGACGGACGGCAGACCGCAAGCGGATCTGCTTCGGTTCAGGGCCGCGATCAATTGGCGGCAGAGGTCGGCCAAGACGCTGCGGTCTCTGGCTTGGCCCACCTGGTCGAACAGCTGCGCCGCTTCGCGCGAAGCCTCCTCGTACTTCTTGTCCGCAAGGAAGCCGCGTACTCCGGCAAGCCCTTCCTCCCACTCCCAGTGAGCCAGCCGCCGTTCCTCGTGAGCAGGAAGCTCGTTTAATCGGAGCCGTTGGCGGGGCCCGACGAAAAACGACTGCTCCAGACGCTTCAGCGCTTCGGCAAGCTTCTGCGGCACTTCCTCGCGATGGAGCAGCGCGTACGCCATTGCCACGGACACGGTTCCCCCCGTTGCGTCTTCCAGCCTTCGCCGGTCTTCTCCCGCCTTCTCTTCAAGCCGCTCCCGCATCTTGGCTTCGCCTCTGCTGCCATGATCCCCGTAGATCAGCACGAAGCAGCCCTCCAGAAATCGAACGGCGGCCAGCAGTACCGCTTCCTCTTCGCCGGGCCATTCGGCGGGCAATTCGGGTGCCTCGGGACTAACTCCGGGCAGTACGGGAAAAGCGCGATCCGGCTGAAGCACGAGCAGATGGAAGCGATCGAACGTCCCGCTGCCGCCCGTGGCCGCTTGCCATTGCGGGTCCGTCAGGGGCCTTCCGCCTAACCAGCCGACGAGCAGCCTGCCCTGATCGTTCTTCCGCTGCCGCCGCTGGTTTTCGATCTCCTCCCGCAGCCCGCCCAATTCCCTCTTGACCGCCTCGGCGTCCATTTCGTGCTTCACCCAGTAGTTCGAGACGCCGAGCTTCACCGCTTCCTTCGCATATTCGAATTCCTTGTACGAGGTGAGCAGGACGATCTTCAGCGCCAGTCCTTCCGCAAGCAGCTCGCGGCTCAGAACGAGCCCGTCCGTTCCGGGCATCACAATATCCATCAGAATTAATTCCGGACGATGCTCCCTGGCTAGCTGAGTCACCTGCGATGGCTTTGTTGTCGTGCAGACGATCTCATATCCCAGACTCTGCCACCCGATCAGCTGACGCATATGCTCAATCGCAAGCACCTCATCGTCCACGATCATGACTTTTACCGGATTCATTGTCGCTTGGCTCCTCCTCTGTCGATCTCATGTTGTGTTCTTCAGCCTTTCGGAATTTGCCGATATTTGGTGGGAGAGTGCCCCATCATCTGCTTGAACAGCCGGGAAAAATAGTACGGGTCGGACAGGCCTATGGCGCTTCCCACCTGCTTGACGCCAAGATCGGTAAGGTCCAACAGTTGAGCCGCCCGCTGCATCTTCATTCGCAGGAAATATTCAATCGGCGGAAAGCCCGTCTCCTGATTGAACAAGTAAATCAGATGCTGCTTCGATACTCCGGCGTGCTTGGCCAGCTCGGATAGCTTGACCGGCTCCGCCAGATGCTCGGATAGATAACGAAGCGCCCGCTCCAGGCCGTTCTCCCTTCTCCGGCCTCTTGCCGCGATTTCCGCGCCGAAGCCGATGCCGCTGATCAGATGACGAACGGTTTGCGATACATGCACATGCGACGAGAGCGAATACGTCCTGTCGGCCAGTATCTCGTAGCATTGGCGAAAAGTCTCGACAAATTGACTGTATGCGCCGATCGACAGCCGCAGGGGGCCTCGGTCCAGTCCATATTGGGCGATAAGCTCGGCTGCGTGTCCCCCTTTCAGATGAAACCAGTATATGCTCCATGGATCCTTCTCGGATGCGCCATAGCGATGAGGCGTGTCCGCAGGCAGGACGCAGAGCTGGCGGGCATTCACCGGCATTTTGGAACCGCTTTCCAATAGCTCGATCTCGCCCTCTCCTTCGGCGCAGAGCAGGAAAATATGGGCGTCGCAGCCCTCCCGACGCTCTCGGTAATGGAAGCGCGCATGCGGAAAGTATCCGATATCGCTCACGAACAGCAAACGGGTCAGCTCGGTCTCGGCCAGCTCCTTCTGCCAGTAATCGGGGAGCACGAAGAGCTGCTCGCTCTCGAAGCCGTCAGGCTTGAGCATCACATCCATCGGTCTGTCCTCCAGTCGAGTTGAAATACGAATATCATCCATCATATCCCGCATTTCGTCAATTGGAAAGTCGGCTCTCCGGCCTTAAAGTAAAAGCATGCGAGTGACTGAGAATGCAGGAGGGATCACCATGACTACAAGAGAGCGCCAAGCCCGCACATGGGAAGAAGAGGTTATGATTCCCACTTACGATGTCGGAGCACCGGACAAAAATCCGATGTTTCTGGACAAAAGAATTTATCAAGGAAGCACCGGTCGCGTCTATCCTCATCCGGTCATCGACAAGATCGCCGATGAAAAAGCGCCTCAGGCCTACAGAATGGCCATACTGGAGAACGAGTATTTGCGCATCGAGATTATGCCCGAGCTCGGAGGACGCATCTACCGCGCCCTGGACAAGACCAACCAATACGACTTCGTCTATTACAATCGGGTCATTAAGCCTGCGCTTGTCGGCCTTGCCGGACCTTGGATTTCCGGAGGGATCGAATTCAACTGGCCCCAGCATCACCGTCCGAACACTTACGGCCCCGTCGAATATCGCCTTGAAGAGAAGGAAGACGGCAGCGCCACGGTGTGGGTAAGCGAAATCGATCGCATGTACGGGACCAAGGTAACCGCAGGCTTCACGCTGTACCCAGGCAAAGCGTATCTGGAGATTTCCGCCCAGCTATATAATCGTACGTCGGAGCCGCAAACCTTCCTCTGGTGGGCGAACCCGGCCGTTGCGGTCAACGACAACACGCAATCCGTGTTCCCGCCGGATGTGACCGCCGTATTCGATCACGGCAAACGCGACGTGTCGCGATTCCCGATCGCCACGGGCACGTATTATAAGATGGACTATTCCGCAGGCGTAGACATCTCGCGCTACAAGAATATTCCCGTCCCGACGTCTTATATGGCCTACAAATCGGATTACAACTTCGTCGGCGGCTACGATCACGGCGTGCAGGCCGGACTGCTGCATGTGGCGAACCATCACATTTCCCCCGGCAAGAAGCAGTGGACTTGGGGGAACGGCGACTTCGGGCAAACGTGGGACCGACACCTTACGGATGAGGACGGCCCTTATATCGAGCTGATGACCGGAGTGTATACGGACAATCAGCCGGACTTCACCTGGCTGCAGCCGTATGAGGAGAAATCGTTCAAGCAATATTTTATGCCCTACAAGGACATCGGAGTCGTCAAGAACGCGTCCATCGACGCAGCGGTCAATCTCGAAGCAGACGAAGCTTCCCGGCAAGCGACATTGCTCGCCTACGCCACCTCGGTGTTCGAGGGAGCGACGATCGAGCTGAAAGGAAGCCGCAGAACGTATTTCAAGGATACGGCTACACTCTCGCCGACGGACACCTTCAAGAAGATCGTTCCGCTCGATGAGGACGATGCTCCGCATGATCTGATCGTTTCGGTGAGAGATGCGGGCGGACGCTTGCTCATTTCCTATCGCCCGGCACGCCCCGCGATCGAGCAAGTGCCGGATGCCGCCAAGCCGCTGCCTCCCGCGCAGGAGCTGCAAACGACCGAACAGCTGTACTTGGCCGGACTTCACCTGGAGCAATATCGGCATGCCACTTACGAACCCGAGACATACTACTTGGAGGGTCTTAAACGCGACCCGAGCGATATTCGGCTGAACACCGCATACGGAACGCTGCTCCTGCGACGCGGGCTGCTTAAGGAGAGCGAGACGCATTTCCGTCGGGCCATCGGCTCCTTGACCTGGCGCAATCCGAACCCTTACGACAGCGAGGCTTATTATCTGCTGGGCATGTCCCTCCGACGGCAGAATCGGCTGGAGGAAGCATTCTCCGCCCTGTACAAGTCGGTATGGTCCGCCGCCTGGCAGGATGCCGGGTACCTCTCGCTTGCCCAGATCGCCGCAAGCAAAGGCGCATACGAGGAAGCGCTGGAGCTGGTCGAGCGCTCTCTGATCCGCAACTCAAGAAACTATAAATCGCGGCACTTGAAAGCCGCTTTGCTTCGCAAGACCGGTCGCCCGGCTGCGGCGCTTGCCTATGCGGAAGAGACGCTGACGCTGGACTGCGCGGACTTCGGCTCGGCCAACGAGCGGATTCTGGCTTTGCGCGCCCAAGGGAACGAAGCGGAAGCGACGGCTGCCATGACGGAGCTGATGCGGCTCATGCGCGGCGACGCGCACAATTATCTCAGCCTGGCTGCGGACTACGCCGGAGCAGGCCTGTTCGAAGAAGCGATCGAGGCCGCCAGCCGAATCGCGCCGTCTGCGGAGAAGCCCGTCTATCCGATGCTCCATTACACGCTCGCCTATCTGTACGAATCCATAGGTCAGAGCGACCAGGCATCCAGCCATCGCCAAGCAGGCAACGCGGCGTCGCCGGATTATTGCTTCCCGAACAGCGCCTTCGATCTGATGGTGCTGGAAGCCGCCCTCGCCGCGAATTCCGAGGACGATAAAGCCCACTATTATATGGGCAACCTGCTATACGACAAGAAGCGCTACAACGATGCGATGGCCCATTGGGAGCGTTCCACTGCCATTCTCGACAGCTTCGCAACCGTACACCGCAATCTGGCTCTCGGTTACTACAACAAGCAAGGGAAGGCTTCCGCCGCTTTGACCTCATTGGAGAAGGCCTTCTCTTGCAACACCAGGGATGCCCGCGTTTTCTACGAATTGGACCAATTGTACAAAAAGCTCGGGCGCGAACCCCAAGCGCGGCTGGACAATCTGGAACGCTACAAGCCGCTGGTCGAGCAGCGAGACGACCTGTACGTGGAATACGTCACGCTGCTCAATCTTCAGGGCGCTCACCGGGAGGCCGTAGATGCGCTGTCCGCCCGCCGTTTCCATCCATGGGAGGGCGGGGAAGGCAAAGTAACCGGACAATATGTTCTCGCTTACGTGGAGCTTGGGAAGCAAGCGCTCGCGGAAGGCCGCTTCGCGCAAGCCGCCGAGCTGCTGACGCAAGCGTTGACCTATCCCGAGAATCTGGGCGAAGGCAAGCTGGCCGGCGCTCAAGAAAACCATGTGTACTATTACTTGGGCTGCGCTTACGAGGGACAGGGCGAGTCCGATCAAGCGAGACGCTGCTGGACGCTGGCTTCACAGGGCCTTGAGGAGCCGGCCAGCGCAATGTTCTACAACGATCAGCCGCCGGAGATGATTTTCTATCAGGGGCTGGCTTGGGAGAAGCTTGGCAACGAACAGGAGGCCAAGCGTCGCTTCAATAAATTGATCGACTATGCGGAGAAGCACCTGTTCGAGGAAGTGAAGATGGATTACTTTGCGGTATCTCTGCCGGATTTCCTCGTGTTCGACGACGATCTGAACGCGCGCAATCGGCTTCATTGCCGCTTCATGAGGGGTCTTGGTCTCATCGGCCTCGGAAGAACCCGGGAAGCGCTGGCCGACCTGGATGAGGCGCTGGAAGCGGAAATCGGCCATCTGGGCGCGCGAATTCACCGTTCGCTGTGCGACGGAGCGCATTAACCCGAAGCATGTTGCAGATTCGCAAATAGAACCTGGGCACACATCGCCTTCTCGCCAACAAGACAGTCTCCTTCGTCCATCGGACATGGGGACTGTCTTGTTCGCATAGGCTTTCTACCAGGATTGACTCCCCCCCTCCCTAGGAGTATCGTAGGACGAGTATTCGCTTGCGCAGCGGTTCAGCCGCTATTCGAACGCAATAGGGAGGCACGAGCCGCATGAAAACCGCGCAAGGCATTGCCGCTGCATTTGTCGTTGCCCTGGCTTCCGGGGCTTTATTCTCCTGGATGGGCCTGCCTATCCCCTGGCTGCTCGGGCCTATGATCGGCGCATGCCTCGTCTCCAAGATGCTCAAGTCCGTCAAGCTGGCTTGGCCAACCCCCTTCCGGGATACCGGCTTGATTATCGTCGGCTACACGATCGCGCTTTCCTTCACGGGCCGGACGCTGCGAGACTTCGCCGCCCAGCTGCCCTCTATGCTGCTGTTGACCTTGCTGCTCTTTCTCCTCAGCGTTCTGATCGCCTATGCTATCTCCAGGTGGACGGGAATTCCGTTCCCTACCGCGCTCAGCGGCAGCATTCCGGGGGGATTGACGCAGATGATCGCGCTGGCGGAAGAAACCCGCGGAATCGACGTTACGGTTGTCGCCTTTCTGCAGGTATCCCGGTTAATGATGATCGTCAGCGTTGTCCCCTTGCTTATCTTCAGCCCGATTACTGGCGCATCCCATCCTGTAGAGGCCATTCTTCCCTCAGCGGGGCTTGCGGGCTGGCCGGGGTTGTTCCCGGAGATCCTCCCGTACGCATTCGTTTGCGTGGCGGCCGCCTTGATCGGCAGAAGGTTTCGCTTCCCTACGGCCTTTCTTCTGGCCCCTCTGCTCGCCGCAGCCTCGCTTAAGCTTGCCGGGTTGCCCGCCCCGCCTTTGCCAGGCTCGATGGTCGGCGCGGCGCAGCTTCTGATCGGGTGTCATATCGGACTTATGCTGCGCACGGAGCGTCTGCCGAACAAGCTTCGCATCGTTACCTTGTCCATAGCCGGAGGAACGGTTCTCATTGCCGGCGCTTGCGGGCTTGGCTATCTGATGACCAAGCTGCATTCCGTCTCCGCCGCAACTGCTTTGCTCAGCCTCTCTCCGGGCGGAATGGACCAGATGGGCATTATCGCGCATGAGATTGATGCCGATGTCGCAACCGTCACCGGCTATCAGCTGTTTCGCACCTTTTTTATTTTTTTTGCGGTACCTCCGCTGCTCCGTATCCTCTTCAGCCGGCTTTCCAGAAGGAGACGCAGAGACGCCGCACCCTGAATTCCGCACAGCCGCGCCGTTCTCTTCGAGGAAGAACGTCGCGGCTTCCGCCGCTTGCCCTCAGCCTGTGAGGAATGTTACAGACAAAGCAACCTCGGCACGGTATAGATAGGTATAACCATTCCATGGAGGGCGCGAGAATGTGCCATGCAATCAGCGATCAGGAAGACCGCATTTCCGTTTGGCTAATCGGGAGCATTGGGGTCAAGGAAGCGACATCTATTCGCCAAGAGCTGTTCCCGCGCATCCAGGCAGGTTTCACACACATTACTTTCCACCTCGGCGAAGTCACGGATATGGACAGCTCAGGGCTCGGATTACTGCTGGCCGCCAAGAAGATCGCCTCCGATATCAACGCCAGCGTCACCTTCTTGGAGGTCCCGACACCGCTTCGGGAGCGTCTGATCCTGACCGGAATTATCATCTGATCCGACAGGCATGGGAGAGCAGCAGAGAGGGGTTCTAACATGAATCTGCATTGTAATTCCCTTAAATATCCTCCGACACCCGATCATCTGGCTTTGCCCTATACCCGGATTTTTCGCGATTCGCGGGAAGCAATCATGGTTACCGATCGTTACTCGCGGATTCTAAGCGTCAACCCCGCTTTCATGGCCATTACCGGCTATTCCGAAGAAGAAGTGACCGGCAGAACGCCCGGCCTGTTGAAATCGAACTTTCATCCCACGGAGTTCTATGTCGATATGTGGGCCTCCATCCATAAGGACGGAAGCTGGCAAGGAGAAATCTGGAACCGCAGAAAAAACGGCGAGATCTATCCCGAGTGGCTGTCGATCAGCTCCGTCAAGGATGACAACGGCGATCTGATCAATTATGTCGGGATGTTCTCGGACATCACGCAGCGCAAGAATACCCTGTCCAAGCTGCGCTTGCACGCGCAAGTGTTCAGCAACGCCAGCGAAGGCATTATGATCACGGACAAGCAGCTGCGAATCCTCTCGGTCAATCAGGCGTTCACGACGATGACCGGCTACACGGAGGAGGAAGCCGCCGGACATACGCCCCGCCTGCTGCATTCCGGAATTCAAAACCAATTGTTCTACATTAAAATGTGGGAAAGAATTCATGCCTCCGGCACCTGGCAAGGGGAAATCTGGAATCGCAGAAAAAACGGCGAGGTCTACCCCGAATGGCTGTCCATCTCCACGCTGCGGGACGAGAACGGCCTCATTACGAACTACATCGGTATGTTTACCGATATTACCGAACGCAAGCAATCCGAAGAGCATCTCAAATATTTGGCCCATTTCGACACGCTTACGGGGCTGCCCAACCGCACGCTGCTGAATGAGCTTGTTCTGGATGCGACAACCAAGGCCATTCGCACGAACCAGAAGCTGGCCGTCTTCTTCATCGATCTGGATCGCTTCAAGATGGTCAACGACGCGCTGGGGCACGCCGCCGGCGACCGATTGCTGCAGCAGGTCGCCGGCCGTCTGAGCGGCGCTGTGGGCGAGAACGATATCATCTCCCGGTTAGGCGGAGACGAGTTCATTCTCGTGCAGCGGCATCCGCAGAAGCCGGACGAGGCGCTGGCTTACGCCCAGAGGCTTCTCGCGGAGATGACGCGTCCTTTTGTCGTGGACGACAACGAGCTCTATGTGAGCGCCAGCATCGGAATATCGTTATACCCCGAGCACGGCGAAAACCTGGAAACGCTGGTGAAGCATGCCGATCTGGCCATGTACGAAGCGAAGCTTCAGAAATGCGGCTATCATCTGTTCAGCGCGGGAATTCTGGATACCTTCAAGCGCAAGCTGGAGCTGGAGAACGAGCTTAGGCGCGCCATCGACAGACAGGAGCTGCATATCCACTACCAGCCGCAGATTTGCGCGTCTTCCTGCCGAATAGAAGGCATAGAAGCTCTGCTTCGATGGACGCACCCCACTCTGGGGAAGGTTTCGCCCGGGGAGTTCATCCCTATCGCCGAGGAAACCGGGATCATTATGGATATCGGTAAATGGGTGCTGAAGGAGGTTTGCGCACAGCTCTCGCTGTGGCAGGCGGCGAAGCTGGACGTTCCGACGATTGCCGTCAATCTGTCCGCCCGGCAATTCATGGCGAACGACCTCGTGGCATCCGTTCAGGATATTGTGAACGGCACCCCCTGCGATCCTCGCCAAATCGTTATCGAGATTACCGAAAGCAGCAGCATGGGAGACATTGAATCGGTGCTTCCCGTTCTGTACCAGTTCAAGTCGCTCGGCTTTCAAATTGCCATCGACGATTTCGGAAAGGGATACTCCGCGCTGGGGTACATGAAGAAGTTCCCTATCGACATTCTGAAGATCGACAAAAGCTTCATCCAGGAAATTACGAGCGACGCCAAGAGCGCCGTCATTACGAAAGCGATTATCGACATGGCGCACGGCATGAAGCTTAAGGTCATCGCGGAGGGCGTAGAGACTCCCGAGCAATTGGAAACGCTGCGAACGATGAACTGCGATGTCATTCAAGGGTATATCATAGACCCGCCGCTGCCCTCGGACAAGCTGGAATCCCGATACTTAACAGGAGAGTGCCTCTCATGACAAGTAAAGTGAACCGCCCGCTTGCCGAGCAGTTCGAGACGATCGTGACCCTTGTTCAGCATATATCGGCTCAGACGCGTCTTCTCTCGTTAACCGCCTTCGGTACGACCGCCATCACCGACGATAACTCATCCACGCTCGTCTCCCAAACCGAAGAAGTCAGGCAGCTTGTCCAGATGACCTGCAGAACCGTCCAGAAGCTTGACCTGCTCATCCAACAGGCTCATTCGCTTTCCGATCAATTCGTCCGCTCCGTATCCGCAGACGACCTTGAAGCTGCAGAAGACGGCTCTGATCCTTCGTGGCAAGCCAAGGAAGCGCTGGACTTCTTGCTTCAACTGCTGGAAGGCCGTATTGAGGAGATCGCCGAGGTCGAGGACGAGCTTGAGGCGACGCTCCGCGCCGTTCGCGGGAACGCTTCTACAGCGGGGAGTCCGACTACAGCCCTTCCCCGTAGCTAGCTCATGCGGTCAGGTGAGGATACAGGAGATCTGTATCTTTCCTTTCCGGTCGTAAAACAAGGCCGCATAGCCTCCTTGACGGAGTGCCTGCGGCCTTTAATCCGAGCTAACTATTCTGCTGACGAAGCCGCTCCAATGCAACTTGCATCTTCTCGATATAGGCGGGCTCATTTCCCGTACACATGAGCTGAACCTCGCCGGTCCCCGTTCCGGCGACCGCGCCGTAGCGGCTCAGCAGCGCGGACAGCCTGCGAATCGTTCCGGCGTTGCCATCGACGATCTGTATGTGCGGAGGCAATATCTTGCGAAGAATGTCTTTATAGAAAGGATAATGCGTGCAGCCCAGCACGACAATTCCATAGTCGTCCAGATTATAGTCCGCCAGCTTCGCATGAAAGTACTCGTTCATGACGCTTTGATCGAATTGCAAATCCTCGCAATAACGAACCAGCTCCGGCAGAGGCAGCGAATCGACGATGCCCCCTTCGTCCACCCGGGAGACAAGCGCGTAGTATTTCGGCATCGTCAGCGTGAGCGGAGTGGCGAAGACGAGCACCCGCTTGCCCGTGGCGCGGTTCATTTCCACCGCCGGCTTGACCGCCGGCTCCATGCCGACGATCGGAATCGAATAACGCTCCCGGAGCTCGTTGACCGCAATGCTGGTAGCCGTGTTGCAGGCGATAACCAGCGCTTCGATGCCTTCGCTCAGCATCGTCTCTACGGCTTCGAGAACATAGCTCCGTACAGCCTCTTGCGATTTTGTCCCATAGGGGACGTGAAGCGTATCCGCCATATATAAGTAATCCTGATCGGGAAGCCGCCGGAGCGATTCCTCCAGAACGGTCAATCCGCCAATCCCCGAGTCGAAAAATCCGATTTTCATAGGTCATCTTTTCCTAGTTATGTGATATTGGAAGATTCCGTCTATACTGACCCTGTAATTGTCTTTCCTTGCGCATACTCGTTAAGCCTGATCCTCTTTAAGGATAGCCAGTTTCCGAGCAAAAAACAATCCGTAAGTCTGCCGATCGACGAAACTATGATACACTGTGAAAAAACAAGGACAAGAAGCAGAGAGGAAGAGAAGCATGAGGCTGGTATCCTGGAATGTCAACGGTCTGAGAGCTTGCGTAAATAAAGGATTTCACGATTACTTCCGGCAGGTCGGCGCGGATATCTTCTGCATTCAGGAGACGAAGCTGCAGGAGGGGCAGATTCGCATGGACATCGGGGAGGACTACGAAGGGTATTGGAATTACGCGGAGAAAAAAGGGTACTCCGGCACAGCCGTCTGGACCAGAGTCAAACCGTTGTCCGTTCGATACGGCATCGAAGAGGATCGCGAGCCCGAAGGGCGGATCTTGACTCTGGAATTCGAAGCCTTCTATCTGGTAACCGTCTACACGCCGAACGCCAAACGCGACCTGTCCCGTCTGGATTATCGCCTGGAATGGGAGGACCGGTTCCGGGACTACCTGGTTTCCCTGGATGCGCTCAAGCCGGTCGTCGTCTGCGGCGACTTGAACGTCGCCCATCAGGAGATCGATATCAAGAATGCCAAGTCCAACCGGGGCAATTCGGGCTTCACGGATCAGGAACGGGAGAAAATGACGCGGCTTCTGGGCAGCGGATTCGTCGACACCTTCCGCCATCTGTATCCCGAACGCACGGATGTCTATTCCTGGTGGTCGAACATGCCGGGCGTCCGCGAACGGAACGTGGGCTGGAGAATCGACTACTTCCTTGCCTCGGCCAGACTGACGCCTGCCATCACCGATGCCTCAGTCGACTGCGATATCCGCGGGAGCGATCATTGCCCTGTCGTATTGGACCTTGCAGTTCACGGTTGACCGGCGCCCAGCCGTTCTGCCGCTAGCCGCCTTTGCGACCGTTCCTTACCCGCTCCGCGTAACGGACCGTTCTGGCTTCGGGGCTGGCATTTAGCTCGTCCCGCAGCAGGTTCGCGTATCGATCATAATAGTCAAGCAAGCCGTCGTCATCGCCCGCCTGGGAGAACAGCTCCAGAATACGGAAGCAAATCTCGTCGGAGTAGGGATCGTGGGCATGAAGCGCGACCAGCCGTTCGATCCCTTCCGCCATGCGGCCGGACATCGCCTCGAAATTGGCCACCGCATGCGTCAGCCTCATGTACTTCTGCCTGAGCTCGTCCCGGCGCGAGACCGCCCACTCGTAATCGTGCTCCCCCAGATATTCCCCTGTGTACAAGTCCAGCACGCGCAGGGCGTTCTCCCTGTCCGCTTCCGATTGAACCTTCGCTTGACCCGCCCCGCGCTCGAACAGCTCGCGATCTACGGCTAAGCCGTCTCCGGTCAACCGATAGCTGTCCAGCGCGAATTCTACGGACGCCTTCAAGTCCCACTCCCTGAGCAGCTTCCGGATCTGATAGACCGACGTGTGCAGCAGCACCATGCCTTTCTCGTAAATGCCGCCCGGCCAGAGGATCTCCATAAGCTGATCCTTGGAGATCCATTGCTCCTTGCGATGAATGAAGTAGGCGAACAGCTCCTGCGCCTTTAACGTACGCAAAACCCGAAATTGCCTCAACGAGGTTCCCGATCCGCCATCGTAAATTCCCAGTCGCGTGAACGTCTTGACGAGGGGCGGGGGCGCCGTCTTCTCGGGAGCTGCGCGTATTCTCTCGAGATCCTCCAGAATTCGCGTGACCGTCTTCTTGAATCGCTCGGGATGAACCGGCTTCAGCAAGTAATCCAGCGCATGAAGATCGAACGCCTCGATCGCATATTCGGAATAGGCGGTAATGTAGACGATGCGAATGTCCGCACGGAATTGACGCAGCTGCTCCGCCGCTTCCAGGCCGTTCACCCCGGGCATCTCAATGTCCAGGAAGACGATATCCGCATGGTTCTCGGAAAGATAGTTGATCCCCTCGCGGGCCGAAGTGAATTTCGCCGCAACCTCGAGTCTGCCGTCTCGCTCCAGCAGCCATTCTATCTGCGCCAGCGCCGGCTTCTCGTCATCAATCAATACCGCCCTCATCGCTCTTGCCTCCTCTGCTCGACTCGACCGGCGGTTGCGAAGCCTGCTTCAGCATCCGGCAGCGGAACACAAATCGATTGGATAGAATGCAAGAATAACATTCGGTTCTAAACCCATTCTGAACCGATTTTTGTCGTCCATCGCCCTACGCAAAAGGGGCCTATACGGCCCCCGCTCTCAGCTTGCTTAGCAGCGCAATCAGTTGCTGCTGCTCCTCCTGGCTCAACCCTTCCATCCGATTGCCTACGACCGAGCGGTTTCCCGGAAGAACATCCCACAGCAGGCTTTCTCCCTTCGGGGTGAGCACGATTGTCCGTTTGCGCCCATCCTCCTCATGGCTGGAGATGGAGATATACCCCTTTTTCTCCAGCGGCACGAGCAGCACGCTGATGTTGGCCTTCGTTACGCCGATGCGCGCTGCCAATTCCGAAGGCAGAATGGTGCCGCCCGCCTTCGCCATTTCCGTCAGCAGCCGTACCCGGGCTCCGTTCAGCCCCAAGGACGCCCAGTATTTCTCCGAGAAGCTGATCAGCAGGGCTGTCGTTTCTACAAGAGCGAAGAAGGTCTCCGTCCCCAGCGGCTGTTCCGTAACATACTTTTGAATGTCAATCACGTCGATCGCCTCTTGTCGTCAAGTAGTCAACGATAACGAATTTCTCAGAACCAACCATTCAGCGCTATAAATTAATTATTTAATATAGCTTCCAAGAAAGGCTCTGTCAACCTGCAAATCTCTCTTCCCCTGCCGAACGGAAAAAGACCGGGAGCGTCTCCCCAAGGAAGCTCCCGGCCTGCGTTGTCCTAGTCTTTAGTTTGCAAGCAGCTCTAGATCGACCTTCACTACCGCCTTTTTAATCCGGGCCGGGGCTTCCCCGCATACTCCAGGGCGATGCAGATCCTCGGGAAAGAAAATCGCGAACGTCCCCGGCTTCATGGTTAGCTCCATCTCATCTGCCGGGTCGTCATACAGCGCATAATCCTTGTTCGCCAGCTCATCCTCACAGACCGCGTGGCTTGCCGACTTGCGTGTATAACCGATCCGCTCTTCACCCTCGATCAGCCACTGGATGTCCAGGTACCGTCGGTGCGATTCAAGCTTTTTCTCAGCCTTCGGGGCCGTCTCCATCTCTTGCAAGAGCAGAAAGACGCGTTCTCCGTCCCATTCGTGCTTGCCCGGCGACAGCGCCTGGAGGTCAGTCCCGGCCAGCTTCAGCAGCGCTTCCCTCAGAACAGGATGCAGCGCGCGGAGCTCGCCCGCGGTCAGCATGCCTCTATCCCCAAATATCATCGAAGCCACTCCGTTTCTCCATGTCTCTCGTACATCTCCGTCTTGACGAGGCTCATTCTACCATGAGGTCAAGCCGCCGTCTATGACCAGGTTATGCCCGACGGTATAATCGGAGGCTGCCGAGGCCAAGTAAGCGACCGAGCCCTTCAGATCGATGCGATCCCGCCCCATCCGACCGAGCGGAACCAGTCTGGTGTAATTTTCCACGAATTGTTCCGGCTGCTTCCGGTAGAACCCTCCCGGCGAGATCGCGTTCACGTAGATGCCGAAGGGCGCCAGCGATACGCCAATGCCCTTCGTCAGATTGATCACGCCGGCTTTGCTCGCCAGATAATCCGGGACAGTCGGAGAGAGCCCCGAGCCGGGATAGATTCGCAGGTCTCTTCCGACGATGCCGTCGATGGAGGCCATGTTGATGATTTTGCCGGAACGCGCCCTCTTCATATAAGGAGCCACCGTGCGGCAGCCCAGGAATACGCTGGTCAGATTAGCATCCATCGTATACTTCCAGTCCTCCAGGAGACGCGTCTCCAGAAACTCGAACGAGGGATCCTCCTCCAGCGTCTCTGGAACGACCGACACTTTGCGCCCTCCCGCGTTATTGATAAGAATATCGATCTTGCCGTAACGGTCGACCACTTCGGCTACCGCCCTTTTCCAGTCCGCTTCATCGGTCACCTCCAGCTCCACGCCGATGACCTCCGCGCCCGTCTCCGCCGCCAGTCGCGCCGCCGTCTCATCGGCTTCGGCCTGCCTTCTCCGGGTTACCGCGACGATCGCCCCCAGCTCCGCCAAAGCTTCCGCCGCGTCGTAGCCCAGATTGCTGCCTCCAGTCACCAACGCGACTTGGCCTGTCAGATCGAATAGCGCTTTGACGTTGACTCTCTCGTTCACCGCTTCCTCGCCTCCTCCGTTCATGCTCTTAGCCTATATTCAAGAATGGGAACCGCTTCGCCGTCTCGTAGATGTCCGCGCGCTGCGCCTGGCTGAGCTGCTGGATCGGCTTCCGGGGCAGGCCCGTATCGAAGCCTTGAAGCCGCAGAATCTCCCGCTCGAAAGCGATAAAATCATACTTGAGCAGCTCGTTAATGACTCGATTAACCTCGTATTGAATCGCCCTTGCCTCTTCGAGCTTACCCTGGCGGAACAGCTTGTACAGCTCGACGAACTTGGCGGGCATAATGTTATAGGTTGATCCGATCGCCCCGAAGGCGCCC
This sequence comes from Cohnella boryungensis, assembly GCF_042651945.1. Taxonomy (NCBI): domain Bacteria; kingdom Bacillati; phylum Bacillota; class Bacilli; order Caryophanales; family Paenibacillaceae; genus Cohnella; species Cohnella boryungensis. Next base: position 40,626 of record NZ_JBHSED010000071.1, read on the forward strand.
ATCGCAAGTCCCGCCAGGCAGCTTTCGTCCGGTCCGTTGAACACGAGGAAGTCCTCGCCGCATACATCCATAATCTGCTGCATCTCGAACGTATTCATAGAGGTAAACTTCAGACCGATAATGCCGTCCACGCTCGATAGCTCCCGGTAGAAGTCTGCCGACTGCTTCGATCCCGTCATATCCGGGAAGTGGTACGCGATAAGCGGGATATCCGCCGCTTCCGCGATATCGATGTAATGCCGCTTGATCTGCTCGGAGCCGTGCTTGTAGTAAAACGGCGTGACGGCGGACACGGCGGTCGCCCCCGCCTCGTACGCATGCTTCGTCAATCGGACGGCGGTGTCGGTGTCCATGGCGCCCACATGAGCGATAACCGGAACCTCTTGCTTGACCTCGTCCATCACGATCTCCAGAAACGTCTGTCTTTCCTCAATCGTCTGCAGGAAGCCCTCTCCCGTGCTGCCGCTGAGATAGAAGCCGCTGACGCCTTGGGAGATCAGATGCCGGACCAGCTTGCGGGTCAAGGAATCGCTGATTCGGCCGTCCTCTCCGTAGGGAGTGATCAGGGCGGGAAGAATGCCTTGCAAATGCGCGTATTTCGTACGGATTGAGCTCATCGATGATTTCTCCTGTCTTGAGTGGATTTTGGACTTGCGTTGCCGGCATCCCCCGGCTTTTGTCTAGCCTTTAATGCCGCCTGCCGTCAAACCTTCGATCAGCAGCTTCTGAATGAAAGAGAAAATGAGAATGATCGGAAGGATAACGATGACGCCGCTGGCGAGAATACCGCCCCAGTTCGCGGCTCCCATACTCTCCATCACTTCGGCAATGCCGACCTGAACGGTTTTCGCCGCCAGGGAGTTGGTCAGAATGAGGGAATATTGATAATCGTTCCAGCCCAGAATGAACGAGTACAAGCTTACCGAGACCAGGCCCGGCAGCGCCATCGGCACCATGATCTTGAACAGCGTCTTGAGCTTGGTGGACCCGTCCATGTAGGCCGCTTCCTCCAGCTCCTTGGGAACGCTCTTGAAAAAACCGCTCATTATCCATACGGCCACGGGAATCGTCATCGTGTTATAGATGAGCACCAGCACCGTCTTCGTGTTCAAGATGGAAAAGGCGGAGGCAAGCTTGTACCACGGAATCATGATCAGAGGTCCTTGAATCATCTGGGCTAGAACGAACAGCACGATAACGAACCCGATTCCGGGAACCTTGAATCTGGCCAGGCCGTAACCGCTGACGCAGGCGATCAGCCCGGTGCACAACGCAGTCAGCGTACATACGATTATCGAGTTGGTCAGCAGCTTGCCGATGTTCATGCCCTGTTCTCCGACCGCCCAGGCATAATGCTCGAAAGTAAAATTGGAAATGAGCCACGTCGGCGTGGATGCGAACATCTCTTCCGTGCTCTTGAACGTCGTATCCACGAGCCACAAGAACGGGAACAGCGTGAACAGCATCAGCAGCGCCAGACCGGCATATTTCATCGTTCGGAACGACAGCGTCTCTCTCATGACTTCACCTCCCCCTAATCCTCATTCCGGCCGAACAGCTTCGCATAGATCGCCACGAGCACCAGCACAACGACCATCGACAGCGCCGCTATGGCAGAGCCTCGGCCCAGATCATAGTAAACGAAGGCGTTCGTGTAGACATAGGTAGGCAGGATGCTCGTCTCGAAGCCCGGTCCTCCGTTGGTCAGGGCCCAGATCATCTCGAATTTCGTCCACGAGGAGACGATCGATACCATCCCCGTCACATACATGATCGGCTTCAGAAGCGGCAGCACGATGCGAATCAGCCGTTGCCAGGGCGTTGCCCCGTCGACCTCGGCAGCCTCCATCATTTCTTTGGATATGCCCGTCAGCCCCGAGAGCAGCATCAGTGCGATATAGGGGAAGCCCTTCCATACGGAAGTGAGCAATAGTGCGGGCCACACCCAGAATTCGTCGCCCAGCCACACAATGCTTTCCTTGATGAGGTTCCATTCGGTCAAGTAGTGGTTGACAAGACCGTTGTGTCCGTCGTAAATCCATTTCCATACGATTCCGATGATGACGACCGGAGACACCCAAGGGACCATCATCAAGCCCCGCCATAAGCCCCGGGAGCGAATCTTGGCATTTAAGATCAGCGCGGCCGGAATCGCGACCGCGAATTGGAACACCGTCGAGCCGATGACCCAGACAAGACTGTTCCGCATGATTTTCCAGAATTTATCGTCTTCAGTCAGAAAATAAACGTAGTTGTCCAGCCCGATGAACGACATCGCCCGATTCGAGATCAGGGAGTAATCGAACAGACTCAGACGAATCGTCTCGAACAGCGGATAGAACTGAAAAGCGACCAAATACAGCACTGCGGGGGCCAACAATAGATAACCAAAGCCGTGCATTCTTATCCACTTGCGGGTTAACATGCTCTCTCTCCTCTCCCTGTCCATAGCTGCGCGTATAAGAAAGGGGACTCCGGATAATGGATCGTTGGAGCCCCCAGACTGCTGATTTCTCTTTATTTCGCGTACTTGGCGGTAACGGCGTCAATGCCTTTCTTGATCTCGGCATAAGCCTCTTCCGTGTCCAGCTTGTTCGTCACCAGCTTGACCATGATATCCTGAACGACCGTCTCCATCTCCGGCTGTCCGACAATGGTATTCATCGGAACGCCCGACTTGTCGACGATCGACAGGAAGTCCTCGATGACGCGCTTGTGTCCGTCAATTGCCTTCGGATAAATGTCCTCCGCCTTCTTGATGACCTCGTCCAGACTGGTCGCCTTCTCGGCGGAGATGTTCAGAATTGCCGCTTGCGTGCTGTTGAATTCCGGGGACAGCAGCTCCTCGATCAATCTCCAGGCGACTTCCTTGTTCTTGCTGCCCTTGTAGATGCCGTACCCGGAGTTCGCCACAGGCGTCTTGGCTGCTGAGCCCGACGGCCCCTTAGGGTAAGAAATCGCCCGAGACACATTAATGATATCCGGATTGATGCTATAGACGTTCGCGGAGAAGAACGTACCGGCCGGGATCATCCCGACTTCTCCGTTGCTGTAGGCTCTGAACATTTCCGGGTAGCCCCACGTCAGGTGCGCTTTCGGCTGGAACGCTTCAAGCTTCTTGAAGTGGTTCAGCAGCTCGATGTACTTGGCCTTGCTGGCTTCGGACGTGTCGGATACGAGCAGATCGTTGCTGTAGCCCGCCGTGAACGGCACGCGGAATGCAAAGCGCGCTACGCCCAGCGGATAGCCGAAGCCGTATTTGCCGTCCTTCGTCATCAATTCCGCGGCTTTCTCCACATCCTCCCACGTTTGCAGATCCTCCAGCTTCATGCCGGCGTCGTTCAGCATCTTCTCGTTGACCATCAGGTTAAATGCGTTTGCGGTAGCCGGAGCCGCGTAGATCTTGCCGTCAATCGTGGAATAATCCAGCGTGCCCGGAAGGAAGCTGTCTGTCTTGACAGTCGAGCCTTCGCGCTGCATGTAAGGCGCCAGATCCTCCAGGCCGTCCATCTGCACGAAGTTGGTCACGTCCTGCGTCGTCGCGATGTCCGGCACGTCGCCGGTGCTGATCATGACGGAGATTTTCTTCTCCATGTCTGCCCAGGACAGATACATGAATTCGATGTTAACGTTCGGATATTTCTCCTTCATTGCCGTCTTGAAATTTTCGGCGAACAGCTTCTCGGATTCCGAAGTGCCCGGATAGACGAAGCGGATGTCGGCCTTTACCGTCTTCCAATCGATCTCTTGGCCTGAAGAGGCGGATTCGGACCCGTTCGGGCTGCCGGCCGGAGAGGCCGACGGCGAGGCTTCGTTCTTGTTGCCGTTGGAACAGCCGGCGAAGATCAGACTGAATATCAAGAGAAACCCTATCCATTTGGCCGCGCCCCTGTTGCGATTCATCATGCTTTTGCCCCCTGTGGAAGTAGATTTCGTTGCTTGCACATTTATCATAGTCTCTCCCGCAACAGCCTCACAATGTGACGACTTCAAGATTTGGTGGACTTAATCTAGAACTCTCGACCGGGAAATCCCCCGGCGATTGTCACCCTATTTTTTTTCTGATAAGCTGTCCACCATAAGCATCCTTGTCAAACCTCCGGGGAGTTGAACACCCAGTGCGACTGTTTCAGAAGCTGCAGACGAAAATATTCCTTTACTTCATTCTGGTCGTGCTGATCCCTTTGGTCAGCCTCGGCATCTTCTCTTATTTGAATTCGACGAAGCTGCTGGAGAAGCAGGTGCTGCACCAGCAGAGCCAGACGATCGGCCTGATCGAAAACAACATTCAACTCATGCTGGACGACGTGCAGGACATCTCCTCCTATATCATGAACAACGAGACGTTTCAGAACCTGCTGAATCAGCCAAAGCCGGACGAATACAGCCGCTCCCAGCAGACGATGCTGGCTTACCTCTCGAATCTGAAGACCGCCAAAAGCTATATTTCCTTCATTATCGTGTACGGGGAGAACGGCTTCGTCTATCGCGACTTCAAGGATTTCTACCGGGAGGTCGTTCCCTATCAGCAGTTGATCGAGACTCCTACCTATATCGCCACGGCCGCCAAGGAGGGAGAAGCGAACTGGATGTTCTCCAGCGACCCCCTTTTCCCCTATCTGCAGCAATATAACGAGGTGATGGTCGGCCGGAGGGTAACGAATATTTACGATGCGGACCAGAAGCTGGGCATGCTCTTCATGGGCATTCGCCGCGAAGCGCTGCTCGATTCCATTCAGGACATCGAGATCAGCGCGACGACCCACCTCCTGCTCGTCGACGACAATTACAATCTTGTCGCCAGCAACCAGAAGAGCCGGGACATCGAATATTACCGCGATGGCGATCTTGATTTCAAGAAAAGGCTGCTCAACCCCGGACAGGCTCCCGTTATTCGGGTGAACGGGCTGGATTATTACGTTTCGACCGCGCAGGTTGAGCCTTACGAATGGAAGGTCGTCAGTCTGACGCCGCTCAAGGAGATTCGCCAGCAGCATCAAGTGCTGCTGAAGTTCACGTTGATCGCCTCCATCTCTCTGCTCCTGATCGTTGCCTTGCTCTCCATCTTCCTGTCGCGCAACGTGACTTCGCCGATTCGGAGGCTGCTGCGCTCCATGAATGATTTCAAGCGCGGAGATTTCAATCAGAAGGTGGCTGTGGAATCCAGGGACGAGGTCGGACTGCTGACGCAAAAATACAATCAGATGGTCGCCGAGCTGAACGAGCTGATTCAGAAGGTCTATATCAGCCAGACCAACCAGAAGATGATCGAGCTCAAGACGCTTCAGGCGCAGATCGAGCCCCATTTTCTGTACAATACGCTGGACTACATCTTCCTTAACTCCAAGATTAACGGGGACGACGACACTGCGGAGGTTGTTCGTTCGCTCAGCCAGCTGTTCCGCATCTCCCTCAATCGGGGCAGCGATTACTACAGCCTGGAAAATGAAATCAATCAGATTAAAGCTTACGTCAACATCCAGCAGGCCCGCTTCCCACACCGGTTCAAGACCGAATATGCTATCGATCCGGCCGTTGAGCCTTACTTGACCTCCAAGCTGCTGCTTCAGCCGATTGTCGAGAATGCAATCATCCATTCGTTCGATTACAAGGAGAAGGGTCAAGGTCTCCTGCGCATTGCCGGCTTCCTGTCGGAGAAGTGCATCACGTTCACGGTAGAGGATAACGGCAAAGGCATGACGGAGCAGCAAGTCGCGACTCTGCTGGAGGTATCCGCACAAGGCAGCGGGGGCTACGGCATCAAGAATGTAAACGAACGGCTGACGATGCTGTTCGGAGAGGATTATCGCTTGCATATCGCAAGTACCATCGGCACAGGCACGACTGTCACCATTCGATTGCCGATCATTCACAACGAAGAGGAATGGGTGAGCTTATATGAAAGTCATAGTCATCGATGATGAGCCCATCGTGAGCGTCGGTCTGCGCAAGCTGGTCCCCTGGGAGAAGCACGGGTTCGAGTGGCTGGGAGCCGCGGAGAACGGCGCCGAAGCGCTCGAACTGATCGAAGCGAAGCGCCCGGACCTCATTATCGTCGATTGCCGTATGCCCATCATGGATGGCTTGCAGCTGCTTCGAGAGATCAACGTCCGCGCTATTCCGCTGAAATCCGTAATCCTAAGCAGCCACGACGAATTCACTTACGCCCAGCAGGCCTTGCAGCTCGGGGCTTCCGACTACCTGCTCAAGCCCCCAGACCTTGAGCGTCTGCTTGAAGTCATTCTCCGCGTCAAGAAGGAATGGGAGAATGAGAAAGCTCTCAAGCAGCAGATGAAGGAGAACTTTCCCGTCATGGTGGAGCGATTCCTTCACAGTCTGGTCGACGGCACGAAGCAGAAAGAGGAGATTTTCCGGGAAAAAACGCACTATTTGCAGCTCCCCCTCCGTCCCGGACCGTTCCGAGTCGGCTTGCTGGAGATGGAGGACGAGACGGGGAGACTGGATCAGTATTCGGTGGAGGATCATCACCTGATCCACTTCGCCGTCGCCAACATCATCAAGGAGACGCTGGAGGGCTGGGGGAGCAAAGCGCTGCTGCAGGAGCAGTCCCGCAGATTCATCCTCTTGCTTAACGACGAGGATGCGGAGCAGATTGCGGCGCTGCGCTCCCTGCTTCGACAAGTCATCTCCAATCTTCAGACGACGCTTAAGCTTGGCGCCACCGTAGGCTTGTCCAAGAGATATCCCAGCCTGATCTCCGATTGCAAGGCCGCCTACGACAATGCCAAGACGGCTTTGCGCTACAAATACTATACAGGCGCGAACCAGCTCATCTGCATGGATGATCTGGAGGCCGACCAAGGCCTGACGAACGCGCATACGAAGGACCATGCCCTGCTCAGTGAAGAAGAACTCCTGATGTCGCTCCGGGTGTGCAACGAAACCGGCCTGGAGGCGTGGCTCTCCTCCTTCCTTGCCTTCTTGAAAAGCGAGACGTTATCCCAGCACGAAACGAAAACGATAAGCCTCCAGCAGATGATTGCCGCAACGCATGTTCTTGTAGAAATGCATCCCCAGCTTCAGCTGGACGAGCTGTTGTCCGCACAAGATATGGAACGAATCTTCCGGGCGGGAACGCTGGACGAATTGTCCGATCTTCTTAGAGCCTTCATGCTCGGATTGCTGGCCAAGACGCAAAGCTTGCGCAAATCGGGCAAAAACGCCGTCATCGAGAAAACCAAAGGCTATATTCAGGAGCATTATGCCCTCAACCTGACGCTTGAGACGATTGCCGCCGAGGTGTACCTGTCGCCGGTTTATCTCAGCTTTCTGTTCAAGCAGGTCGAAGCTATGAACATTACGGATTACATTACTCAGGTACGCATCGACAGAGCCAAGGGTCTGCTTCACGGAACGCATCTGAAAACCTATGAAATTGCCGGTCTGGTCGGCTATCAAGACGATAAATATTTCACGCGCATTTTCAAGAAAAGAGTCGGCATGACTCCCACGGAATATCGCGCCCAAGCTTGAAGCCGGAGAGGAGCGAACGCTCCTCTCCTTGTATTTTCCCCTGTGTTCTCCCCCATTTCCCGGCCAAGACCTCCCAAACCAAGATCAAGCCCGTACCGCAACGAAACCTAACGAAACACAAAAACAAAAGAAGACAATAAATGTTAATTCAGCCTCTATAAATTCCAATTTGAAGCGTTACAATTTTTATTGAAGCGCTTACAATTTGTCGTATGCATAGAGGCGTTAGGGAAGGGGGGGATCGCGCTTCAGCGATCGGCTCAATGAAGGCTTGCGCACTACGTTCGTAACTGGCTTTCAATAACGAAGGTAAAGGAGAATCAATGTGAGGAAACGTTATCGGATAGGACTGGCATGGGCTCTCATGATGGTTATGATCTCCGCTTTATTCTCTTCCGTCGCCTCTGCGCAGAGGGGAGCTTCCAGCAGTGACATCGCCGGCTCGACTAACGGCTTGATTGCCTGGGAAGGCGAATGGGGAGGCTGGCAAGGCGAGTGGGGCGGATGGCAAGGCGAATGGGGCGGATGGAACGGCGGTTGGGGCACGAATCCGCCCGTGATCTCGCTGGTCGACCCGAACGCGACGGCGGCAACGCGCTCTCTGTTCGTCTACCTTAACGAGATTCGCGGCAGCAAGGTGCTGTTCGGGCACCAGCACGCTACGGATGAAGGCCTGACCCTGACGGGTTCGGGCAGCGGCCTGCAATCCGAAGTCAAAAACTCGGTCGGCGACTTCCCCGCCGTCTTCGGATGGGATACGTTAAGTCTCGAAGGCAAAGAAAAGCCGGGCGTTGCAGGCAACCTCGTCCAGAGCCGCAATAATCTGATCGCTTCAGTGAAAGCCGTTCATCAGATTGGCGGCATCGTCGCATTAAGCACGCACTTCCCCAACTTCGTCACCGGGGGCAGCTTCAACGACACGTCCGGCTCCGTCGTCGAGCATATCTTGCCGGGAGGCGACAAAAACCAACAATTCAACGAGTATCTGGATATGATCGCGCAGTTCGCCAACAACGTCAAGGATGACAACGGCAAGCTGATTCCGATTCTGTTCAGGCCGTTCCATGAACAGAACGGCGGCTGGTTCTGGTGGGGCGCGAAGACGACCTCGACAAGCCAATACGTTGAAATCTACCGCTATACGGTTGAATATCTTCGCGATAAGAAGGGCGTTCGCAACTTCCTGTACGTCTTCTCTCCGAACGGCACATTCGGAGGCGCGGAGAGCTCCTATCTCGCGACCTATCCCGGAGACGATTACGTCGACGTACTGGGCATGGACCAATACGACAATCAGCAGACGCCGGGAACGGCCAGCTTCCTCAACGGGCTGGTTGCCGATCTGAAAATGATGTCCAAGCTGGCCGACCGCAAAGGAAAGATCGCCACGTTCTCCGAATTCGGCTACAGCCCGTCGGGAATGCTGACGGCCGGAAACGGAGATACAAGCTGGTTCACCCGCCTGCTTGCGGCAATTAAATCCGATCCCGACGCCAAGCGCATTTCCTTCATGCAGACGTGGGCCAACTTCGGTCTGGGGAACAATCTGTACGTCCCTTACCGGAACGCGTCGAACGGTCTCGGCGATCACGAGCTGCTGCCGGATTTCATCGCTTATTACAACGATCCCTACACCGCATTCCTGAACGAGATAGGACAGCCTTATAACAAACCTTCTACAACGGCTGCCAAGCAACCCTTTATGCACATCGTTTCTCCGACCGACAACGGTACGGTCAAATCCGCTTCGACAACGATCCGCGCGCGCGTATTATATGCCAATCCGACCCAGGTGACCTATTCGATAGACGGAGAAGCAGGGGAGCATCCGATGACGCTTGATGCCGATAATTTCTTCTACCGGGCGAACTGGATGCCGCCCGCGCGGCTGAACGGAAAGACGGCCACGCTGACCGTCAAAGCCTATTTGCCGAACAACACCGTTCTTCAGGACACCTACACCGTGTTCGTAAAAGTAAACGAGATTTTGATGAAAACCTACTCGTTCGATCAAGGGATTGCCGGCATTCAGAACAATGGCACCTATCCAGGTACGATGAGCCTCTCCTTGTCCCATGGCAGTCTCGAAGGCAATGGCTCGCTTCGGATGGATGTCGCCGGGGCCGTTCATACCGATACGTGGCAGGAGCTCAAGCTGGAGCTCGCCGGCCTGTCATCCGATATCGATGTTCCCGATGTGAAGAAAATCAAGCTGGACGTCTGGATTCCGTTGTCTGCGGGCAGTCAAAGCACGGATGCCAGCATCCAGGCCGTCGCCATGCTGCCGGATGATTGGGAGACCAAATACGGCATGAATACGACGCGTGCGAAGCTGTCGGATCTGCCTGCAGTCACGATCGGGGGTATCGGATATGCCAAGTATTCTCCCGTGATCGAATTGAACGACCCCGACAAATCCGCTGCGGCGACGCGGCTGGCCCTCTCTCTGGTCGGCAGCGGGCTGGAGCTGACCGGGGCGATCTACGTGGACAATCTCCGTCTGTACAACGCTTATACCGAAACCCCTACGGACCCGGCCTTGGTCGATGACTTCGAAGCCTACCAAGGCAGCGATGCCGCTCTGGCGACCAAATTCGTTCATGCCGGGGGCGATGCGACGACAGCCACCTTGGATGGCAGCCACAAGAGCGGCGGCAGCTACGGCTTGAAATTCAGCTATACGCTGGCCGGTTCCGGCTATGCCGGCATTACCAAGACGCTCGGTAGCGTCGATTGGTCAGGCTTCAATAAGCTGAAATTCTGGCTCCACCCCGATGCCTCCAACCAGAAGCTCGTTATTCAACTGAGAGTGGACGGGATTTCCTTCGAGGCTTATCCTTCGCTGGCCGGCAATACCCCCGGTTGGGTCGAGCTTCATTTCAACGAATTCGAGGTCGCTCCGTGGGATACGGGGAACGCAGGCAAAAAAATCAATAAGACCAATCTTAAGAATGTTCAGGAATTTGCGATCTACGTGAATAGCGTCAACGGGGCTGCCCTGAGCAGCGCGCTGTACTTCGACGACATTAAAGCCATTAACGACGGCACAGGCGGCGTACCGGGCGGCAACGGCGGTTCGACGCCGGAAGGCACGCTTTACGGCTTCGAAACCGACGCTTCGGGCTGGGGGATCGAGGGTAATCAGGCCGGCGCTTCAGCAGTAGCCGTGACGGCCGATGAAGCGGCCGAAGGCTCGCAATCGCTGTCCACGACCTTCTCGTTAAGCGGGACCAGCTTCGAAATATCCAAAATCGGCGCGCTCGATCTGACCGAGGCTAGCGCCATCAGCATCAAAGTCAAATTGTCCTCCGGCCAAGCCAATGCCCGGATGTATATCAAAACCGGAAGCGCCTGGTCCTGGTATGACAGCGGAGCTCCGGCCGTTATCGACAATACTGGCTTTAAGACGCTTACCGTTCCGCTCGCAGGAGCGAGCAATCTCGATAACGTTCAATCGATCGGCGTTCTCGTCGAATCGATCGGCGGCGGAACGGAAACGGCCGGCCTCTACGTAGATGACGTTTACGTAACCGGCTTGCAGGCCCCGGGGGTCAGCTACGGCTTCGAGACGTCCGAGGAGGGATGGGCTATCAATAACGATAATGGCGGGGCTTATAATACGGCCTCTGCCGCCGGTCTGGCCATCACGGCGGCCGAAGCGGCCAGCGGCTCGCATTCCTTGAAGGCCGATTTCAGCCTGGGCGCGGGAGAATTCCAGATTCGCCGCGCCTCCGCACTAGACCTGAGCGGCGCCTCTGCTCTTACTGCCAAGGTGAAAATCGTCGCGGGAGCCGGTTCAAGCCTGGGAAGCGGAGTGAAGGCAAAGCTGTTCGTACAGACGGGAGCCGGCTGGAGCTGGTTCGACTCCGGGGAGATTCTGTATACGGGGACGGATTTTAACACCCTTGCGTTTGATCTGTCCGGCGTGGCAGACAAGAGCCTGGTACAAGCGATCGGCATTCAATTGCTCGTTCCCGCCGGCTCCTCCGGCACAGCCGCCGTATACCTGGACGACGTTGCCGCACAACCTTAATGACATAACAGAAGAGCCGGAACTCCTGTTGGGGAGCTTCCGGCTCTTCCTGCGTCCTCTAATCCGCATCGTCGCCTTGCCATAGTCTGCGGAACGATTCGCTCTTGGCAAGCAGGCTCTGTGCGTCTCCCTGCGCCTCTATTCGCCCTTCCTTCAATACGAGAATATGATCTGCGCGAGCCAGAGCGGCCCTGCGATGGGAGACGACCAGACACGTCGCATCGCCCCGATCCGCGAACAAGCGCTGCCACAGCTTCCGTTCCGTCTCTACGTCAAGAGCGCTGGAGACGTCATCGAACACGTACAGCTCGGCATCGCGAGCCAGCATTCTCGCAGCGGCGGCACGCTGAGCCTGGCCGCCGGACAGTCTAACGCCGCGCGGCCCGATCAGGGTATCCAATCCGTCCTGCAGGTGCCGCAGGTCCTCCTCCAGCACCGCCGTGTGCAACGCGCGTTCCAGCTGACCGTCCCGATTGACTCTGCCCAGCAGAATATTCTCGCGAAGCGTATCGCTGTACAGCCTCGGCACCTGTGCCGAATAGGCGCTGCGAGGCGGCGAGAAAAATTCCCCCGGATCGGCCACTTCTTCTCCGTTCCAGCGAATGCTTCCGCTATCCTTCGGAAGCAGACCGAGCAGCGTCCGCACGAGCGTTGTTTTACCCGAACCGATTGGACCTGTGATCACCGTGAACGACCCTCTGGCAAGCGCAAGATCGATTCCCTCTACCCCTCTTCCGGTTTCCGGGTAGCGATAGGACAGCCCGTCAGCCTCCAGCCGCACCAGCCGCTCCTGCGGAGACAGGCCGATCATAGGCGTATCGGGGGCCAGCTCCTCCGTCTTCTCGCCGAGAGAGTTGGACTTGGTCAGCACCTGATCTGAAGCCCCTTGCAGCAATCCGGTCAACCGCTGCAATGCCACCGTCATCTGCTTGAAATAGGTCAGGAACTTTCCGAAATTGGAAATGAACTGCGTAACGAACGTCAAGTAGTAGACAAACAGGGAAAAGTCGCCTACCGTAAACCCGCCTTCGCGCATCTTGTGCGCGGCCAGAAGCAGAATTAGACCGGTCCCCAGATTAACGGTGTTGGAGAAGATCGAATCTAAAGCCTCGTTCATCAGCTTATCCTTAAGCATGGATTTGCGGCGATTGTCGTTGAGCTGTCTGAATCGTTCCGTCACGCGATGCTCGGCACCTGCAACCTGAATCGCTTGCACGCTGCCGAACATCTCGCTGATTGCCCCGGTCACCTTGGCCGTAGCTTCCCGGCTTGCCGCGCGATACTTCTGCAATCGGGTCGTTGCCAGTTGGGCGATCACGATAACGAGAACAAGCGGCAGGAACACCAGCAACGTCATCTCGGCATCGATGCGGATAAGAATAAAGCACGAAATCACGGCGAAGCAGGTCATTCCGAACACATCCACCGACCAGCTCACGGCTTCCTCCGACTGATCGACATCGTCGCGGAAGTGACTGATGGCTTCTCCCGGCGAGCAAGGAATCGCTTTGGCTCCGGGCCGCTTGAGAATGTGCTCCAGAACATTCCGCCGCAGGAGCATCCCCATGCGAAAACGGAAATTCACATCTGTAATAAAACCGATATAGATACTTGCACACCGCGCCAGCGTAAATCCGAGCAGCAAGGCGATCAACGCCCCAATGCCAAACCCCGTCGCGGATTCGCCCGCAAGGGAATCGAAAAACTCCTTCGTGATCAATCCGGGAATGATCGGCATTAAGTAAATCCCCGTCCAGACGATTGCATTCAGGAAATACCAGCCGGGACGGTAACGAATCAGCTGCCACATATACGTAAACGTGCTCATGCCAGCACCTCCTCAAGCCCTGCGGCAAGCATGCGGCTGAAGCGCGAGCTTGGATCGGCCGCCAGCGCAGCTCTAGATCCGCTCTCCAGAACTCGGCCTTGTTCGAGAATGAGCAGCTTATCCGCACGCTCAATCGTTTTCAGCCGATGCGCAATAATAATGCAGGAACGATTGGCCAGCAGCTTGTCAACCGCGCGCTCCAGCCGATGCTCCGTCAACGGATCCAGACGGGACGAGGCCTCGTCCAGAATGACCAGCCCCGGATCGGCGAGGAATACCCTCGCGAAAGCGAGCAGCTGCGCCTCTCCCGCCGACAGACTGCCTCCCCCCGAAGCAAGCTGAGTGTGCAGCCCATCCGGCAAGGCATCATACCAGTCTCCAAGCCCCAGCTCTCGAAGCACCTCTATAATCCTCTCATCCGGCACGTTGGCATCATAGAAGGTAAGGTTGTCGTGTACCGAGCCTTGCAGAATTTCAATATTTTGCGTGACGAGCGCTACCCTCGTCCTTAGCTCTCCAAGCTTGCACTCCCGAATATTGACCCCGCCGAGCTCGATGCTCCCCTGTTGAGGATCGTAGAATCGCAGCAGCAGACGGGCAAGCGTTGTCTTCCCGCTCCCCGTCCGGCCCAGCAAGCCGAGCACTTCGCCTGGCTCCAGTCTCAGGTTGAGCCGCTCCAGCGTCGGCTGCTCGTCGTATCCGAAGGTCACGTCATTAAGCGCGACGGCAAGCGGCCCTGCGGGGAGCGCAGCGCCAGGTCCGTCTTCGATCTTCGAGCGCGTGCCGAGCAGATTCCGGATTCGCAACAGACTGGCATCCGCTTTCTGCAGGTCTTCAACCTGAGTACGAATTTTCTCAATGGGCTTGGCCAGCAGCTCGGTGTAATAGAAGATCAGATACACCGTCCCGATCGTAATGCTGCCCTGCTTCCACAGGTAAGCGCTAATGGCGAAGGCCATGGCGTTACCCAGCGCAAACACGATGATCGTCGTGATCCACATGGAAGCGAAGCCAAGGAAGGCCTTCGTGCGAAGCGGCAGCATGCGCCGAAGCAAGCCATAGAATCGATTCATAACGAAGCCGGTCGCCCCATTCGCACGCGTATCCTCGGTACCCTCCAGATGCTCGCCGATAAAGCCGTAGAAATCTGCATTGATCTGCCGCCAATTGGTCCATACCGGAAGCGTGAGCTTCCGAATCCATTGAATGGCGAACACCGCGAAGACGACGAACAGAAGCATCCCCGCTCCGATCAGAATATTTTCGCGAAAGAGCAGAATCAAGATGCCCAGCATCAACAGCAAATTGCCGGCCAGATGAATAATGAAGCTGGAGAAGAAATTGGCCAACGCATTGACGTCGCCGTCCACCCGTTCGATAATCGACCCTGTCGTATTGGACTTGTGGAAGGAAAGGTCCAGCTTTAAGCCGTGCTCCGCCAAATCTCCCCGCAACCGATTGGTCGTGCGCCAAGCCAGATTCTCGCTGACATAAGTCGCGATAACCGACACAAGCTGCTGAACGAGCGAGAAGCCAATGAACAGCGCAGCGGCGTAATAAAGCGGCTCAAGCGACCGATTCGATTGAGCGGTATCGATAAAATATCGGATGATCTGCGGGTTGATCAGCTGCAAGCCGATCGATGCGAAGAGCAGCACCGCCAAGCTGATCAAGGTTCTTCGCTGCGGCAGCAGGTACCGGCTCAGCATTTCGTAGTACTGGCCCCATGAATTTTTTTTAACGGAATCCGCTGAACGATTCACGACTCGCCTCCTTGCCTTCGAATCCAAATAAGAAAGGCGACAACCGGCCCTGATCAGGGAGGGTATCGCCGCTAATTCGAATGTATCCGAACTCTATTCGCCAGTCAATGGCGGTTTCCTTACGCCAAGAAGATAACGATCCAATCCATAGGCTGCAGCCGCTCCGCAAGCATAGCGCACAAGATCTATCGCCAGGAAACCCTTGCCGAGGATTAACGCGCCCCATACCGTCGCCCGAATATCGTTGATCCATCCCGCCTGATACAGCTGGCTGAATTCGATGGCAAAGCAGAAGCAGACGCTCGCGAAAAATGTCCACCCTCGGGTCTTCCGCAGGAACAGCGTGCGCAGCCCTGCATAGATCATCGCCGCCCACAGCGCGTCTCCGGCATGTTCGGCGAGGAACGCGGGCAACCGATCGGAATACGCTCTGACGCTCAATCCTAACGCGATCACGACCGCAACGCTTGCCAAGTAGCCGAATCGGGCTCGCAAGCTACAAAACCTTCTTTCCCAAAACGTGATCCAGAGGAATAAAGCCGATCGCCCTGCTATCGTCACTGTGATTGCGATTGTCGCCCATTACGAATATATGATTCTCAGGGACTGTCCAACGCTCGCTTTCATTGATGCTCATCGCTCCGTTCAAGTAGGGCTCGTCCAGCGCTTCGCCGTTGCGGTAAACCTTGCCTTGCCTGATTTCCAAGTCGTCCCCCGGCTTGCCGATCACTCTTTTGATATAGAAGCTATCATCGGTTTCGTTCGTAAGCAGCCGAATAAGCGGATTTTCCAGCACGTCGTCAATAAAGCGCCGCTCCCGCTCAACCCTGCTGTCAATGATGACGATGTCGCCGTAGTCGGGATAGTAGGAAAACGTATGGGATAATTTCGACACGAACAGCCTCTGCTTATCATGCAATGTCGGATCCATGGAATGTCCGTCTACCCTGTACGGTTGGATGACGAATACTCCGATAATTAACGAGAGCAGATAGGCGATGGCCAGCGAACCTACCCAGCCTGTCATTTTTTTGGTGAGCTTCTTCATGCGGACACTCCTTGCGCTTTTTGTCTATTCTAGCATGTTCCTCCCTTGAAATCACAGAGGGCGCATTGAGCGGACCCGAGCTTAACCAGCAAAAGGCCGGATCCCCCCTTCAACGGAGAGAATCCGGCCTCTGCTTGCCGCCGATAAGCTTAAGTCGTTGGTGTTGTCCCCGGATCTGCTGGCGGCGCAACCGTCGGATTGGCCTGCTGGGGCGGAGTCAGTGTAATCACCGCGCTTGGAGCCGACAGCTTATTCGTATTGGCGGACACTCCGTCCGCGATAGACAGCACGTAAATCTGATAGGTTTCGCCGTAAGCCAGCGGGGCGAAATCGAAGCTGTAGCTTCCCGTTGACAATTGAACCCCGCTCTGCGACCTGGCTGTTCTTGTGAAATTGCTGTGTCCGCTCGTGTAGGATGCATTGGCCGCTGCCTCTGTCAATACCCCTGATGAAGTCTTCACCGCAAACACCGCATACTGGGAGATTCCAACTTCGCCGGCAGGCAGCGTATAGCTTACATTGAGATTTCCAGATACGTCTTGAATAAGAGATATTCCCCCGACAACCGGCGCAGGCAATGCCGCTGTCGCCAGTGTGATTGGGGCGGAGGAAGCCGAGAGAGCGTTGGTTCCGCTATTCGCTACGGAGAGAACGAATACGCGATACCCTACTCCATTCTTGATTGCTTCCCCATTGACATCAAGGGAGCCCGCTGCCAGACGTTGGACATATTGGGCGCCTCCGTTTTTGGCAATGACTGTATAGAATGACGGATTCGTCACCGCATTTGCCGCATTCAACTGGAAGCCCGCCGCATTAGCGTCCTTGACCACGAACAAGCGGTACTCTCTAATGTTTGTCTCGTCGACCGCTTTGCCGAACACAACCTGCATATCCGTGCCGTTACCTGCGTCTCCCACATCGCCGACGGTCACGCTGCCCGCCGCAGGCACGCCTGTAGACGTCAGCGTAATGACCGGAGAGGCAAGCGACAGCGCGTTGATCCCTTGCGCGGAGCCGTAGCCGACAGAGAGCACGTACACCCGGTAAGGCATTCCGTTCTGAATCGGCAGCCCCAAGAAATCTTTCGCGCCGGCTGCAAGCACTTGACTTACGTCGCTGCCGATGTTCGCTGTCGAGTATCGGGTCGCATCGCTAATCCCGCTTGCCACGTTCAGGTTGAACTGGTAAGTGGCCGCATCTGGAACAACGAAGATCCGATAGTGGCTAATGTTGGTTTCTACCGTTGCTCTTTTGAAGGCTACGCGGAGATCCTGACCATTGTTGTTATCGCCCACATCGCTGGCCGTCACATTGGTAACCGCCGTCACCGTCCCGTTGTTCGCCAGCTTGATCGTCGCCGACGCACTGGACAGCGCGTTGCCGTACGCCGAGGAAACGCCGACAGAAAGAACAAATACTTTGTAATTCAATCCGTTCTGAATGATTGCGCCGTCGGAATCGCGAGAATCGGCGTTGAGGGCAAGAGAAATATTTCCGCCGGTCTTGTAAAACACGGTGTAATTCGCATTGGCGTTAGCCGTATTCAGGTTGAAGTAGCTCGCCGCATTTTCCTTCACCACATAAACCCGATAATGTGCAATATTGTTCTCGTTGGCCGGCTTGGTAAAAGATACTCGCAAATCTTGTCCGTTGCCGTAGTCTGAAATATCGCTGAGCGCCAAGTTCGTCGGAGCAGTTACATTGTTACTGGACAACTGAATCGGCATGGAGGCATAAGACAGCGCGTTATTGCCTGTCGCATTGCCGACGGACATGACGAATACCCGGTAGTTCACTCCGTTCTGGATCAGTGCTCCATCGACATCCCGGGCACTGGAGGATAACGCTTGAACAATGTTGCCGTTGGTTTTATTCACCGTTGTATAGTAGTTTGTATTCGTAATCGCGTTGGCTGTGCTCAGGTTAAAGTTGCCTACGCTGCCTTCCTTGACCACGAAAATGCGATAGTTCCTAATCGGGGTTTCGTCGGCCGCTTTTGTAAACGACACTTGAAGATCGCGGCCATTGTTATAGTCCGCAATGTCGCTGACCGCAAGGTTCGTTACTGCACCGACGCCGGAATTCAAGAGCGCGACCGATGGAGAAGCTGTGGACAGAGCATTCGACTGGCTGCCCGTATTGGAGCTAAGCGCTAGAACAAATGCCGTATACGCCTCTCCGCTCTTGATGAGCGTGCCCGAGGTATCTCGCGCCGAGGAACTAAGCGTAACGCTGAGCGTGCTATTGCCTGTCTTGGACACGGTCGTGTAGTTCGAACTGGACATGCCGTTCGCCGCCGCAAGATTAAATGCGGATGCACTGCCCGTCTTGACGATCATGACGCGATAGCCCGTAATGTTGCTCTCATTGGAAGCCTTGGCGAACGTCACTCTCATGTCGCGGCCATCCCCGTAATCGCCTACGTCTTCAATCTTGACGTTCGTCGCCGGAGTAACCGCAGGGCTGAGCGTCAGGCTGATGGAAGCCGACGAGCCGGATAAGGCAAACGAGTCCTGACCGACCGATAGCACGAATACCCGATACGCTTGATTCGCGCGCAGCAACGCGCCGTCAACATCCCTCGTCTGCGCGCTTAGGGTCGTTCTCTGGTAAGCATTGTAGGTTGGAACCAACGTATAATTGGAAGAGCCTACCGTCTGGGCCTTCGCCAGATTAAAGGAAGATGCATTCTCAGCCTTCACGACAAGCAGCCTGTAGCCGCTCACGTTCGATTGATCCGAGGGAGGCGTGAAGCCGATTTGCAGGTCGCGTCCGTCGCCGAATTGGGAGACAGTCGTCACAGCGAGCGAAGAAGCCGCGCCGACCTCTTTCACGGCTTTGGTCGTAATGAGCACGCTCTGCGACAATTTATCCCACACGACGTCGTCTCCGAGCGACTCGCTCACGAACCGCACCGGAACCATCGTGCTTCCGCGAATGGCCCGAGCCGGAGAATCCAACGAGACGATGCGGTCGTTGATTGTAGCCGTCTTCGCACCCAGCGTCAACACAATCGTCGTGTCCCGCTTAGTTGCAGTAATCGTCTGGGTCTTCTGATTCCATTGCACCCGCGCATTCAGCGCTTCGAAAATACCGCGGAGCGGCACCATCGTGTACCCGCTGATCGCCACAGGGGCTTCCCGGGTCTGTAAAACCTGCCCGTCGATAAATATCCGGATGGGAGAGGCCGCTTGCGCGCTAGGCGCCAGATTGGCACTTGCAAATATAACTGTCGATGCTGTTAATAGGGCTAGAAGCTTTCGCACTAGACTCATCCTCCATTGTTGTCACTCATAATCGTTCCTCGTTGCATGAACCTGGTAATATAACGCTGCATGTCAGACTAAAGTTTCAGTAAACACTCAGCAGACCTTCAGCTTTTTTTAAGAAAACTCATCACCGTTATAGACGCTTCACATCGAGAAAAGTTACTACCAAAATCGCGGCGGATAAAAATCTTTTGGACGTTTTACACATTTCGCCCATTCGATTTACACGCGTCTAATGTTCATAGCGAATACTAGGGCTATCCTATCTCTGTGGAGGAATGCCGTTTCTATGAAAAAGTCGCTCTTCACTGTACTCTCCGCCTCATTAGTTGCTTCGACCCTATTCTCGGGAGGCAGCTTCGCGGCAACGAAAGCCAAGCAAGTAGATTCTTTTCGCCCGTTAACCACATTCTCGGTTCCCGGCGGCGGCATTGCAGAGATTATATCCGCTACTCCAGACGGCAACCGCCTGTTCTACACGAGCGCCGGCCTCGGCAGCATCGGCGTCCTTGATCTGACCGCTCCGGCCAAGCCGAAGCATCTGACGTCCATTGAAGTAGGCGGCGAGCCGACCAGCGTAGCTGTGACGCCGGACGGAAAAACGGCTCTTGCCGTCGTGATCGTTTCCAAGCGCGAAGTCGGCGAGAAGCCGGAGATCAAGCCCGGAAAGCTGGTCGCGATCGATACGAAAACCTTGAAGATCAAGGGTGAGCTGGCAATCGGCAACCACCCCGACTCGATTGCGGTCACGACGCATAACGGCCAGCTTGTCGCCGTCATCGCCATTGAGAACGAGCCGATCTATCTTGACGACAAGGGCATTCGAACGGACGAAGAGAAGCCCGGTCTGAAAGGCGACATCAGCGGCCCCGGCTACGTTCAGATCGTAAGCGTCAATAAATCCGATATCCGCAAATCGAAAGTCACCGATGTCAAATTCGACGCCAAGCTGATGAAAGCCAAGGGCCTTCTGTACCCGGAAGATCCTCAGCCTGAATTCGTCGATATCAAGAACGGCAAAGCAGCCGTTACACTGCAAGAAAACAACGGCGTTGCCGTAATCGATCTGAAGACGGCCAAGATTACCAGCCTCTTCTCCTCCGGCACTCCCGTTAAACAGAAGGCCGATTTAACCGAGGACGGCAAAATATCCTTTACCGGCTCCTATCCTGAGGACGTAAGCAAGGAAGAAAATGCGGGAGCGAGAATGTCCGATGCGGTAGCTTGGAATGCGGCCGGAACGACTCTCTATACTGCGGATGAAGGAGAGCAGGACTATACAGGCGGACGCGGCTGGAGCGTATGGAGCCCAACTGGCAAGCTCCTATGGTCGGACAAAGGCTCTCTGGAGCGCAAAGCGGCAGAACTCGGCTTCTATGACGACTCCCGTTCGGGTGCGAAAGGCATTGAAGTAGAAGGCGTGGAAACGGGAGTTTTCGGCAAGAAGGAATTCGCCTTTGTCGGTTCGGAGCGCGGCTCGTTCGTCGCCGTGTACGATATCGCCAAGCCTTCCGCTCCATCCCTCGTGCAAGTTCTCCCGACCGGCATTCGGCCTGAGGGACTGCTGGCTCTGCCTGGCAAAAATCTGTTCCTGACTTCAGACGAGAGCTCGGGAACGATCACGATTTTCGAAGGCATATCCGGCAAGTACGTCGCTCCGGCGAAGCAACCGACCATCTCGGCCAAGCCGGGCGTATCCTGGTCCGCTCTCTCGGGACTGGCTGCGGATGCCGTAAACAGCTCCGTTCTCTACGCGGTTCCGGACGTGGCCATGGAGCCATATATCTACAGACTCGATATTAAGGGCGGCAACGCACAGCTCTCTCATCATCTTGCAGTCAAAGAGAACGGGAAATTGGCGAACATCGACATGGAAGGCATTGCAGTAGATACCTCCATCGTCAAGGGAGACAATCCGGGCTTCTGGCTGGCAAGCGAAGGCAATGCTTTGTTCAAGCAAGAGGGCTACATGGCCAATTTGCTCGTTCAAGTGGACGGCAACGGCAAGGTGCTGCGCAAGGTCGCTCTTCCGGCGGAGATTGACTCGGCCGAAGGCGGGATCATCCGCAACAACGGCTTCGAGGGTGTCACGATTTCCACGGACGGACGTTATCTTGTCGCAGCTATTCAGAGGGAATACGCGAAGGATGCCAAGGTCGGGGGCGTAAATTACACTCGCATCGCCCGCTACGACCTGAAAGAAGAGGCGTGGGAATTCTTCCTGTATCCGTTGGAAGCGACAGAAACCAAAGGCGATTGGATCGGTTTGTCCGAAATCGTGAACGTGGGCGACGACCACTACGCCGTGATCGAGCGGGACAAGATGAACGGCGGCGCCGCCAAGCTTAAGGCGGTTTACACGTTCTCGCTCGCAGGACTTCAGCCTTTTGCCGGAGTGACGGAAGAGAATTCGGACATCAAGGCCTCGACCATCAAGAAAACAAAGGTTATGGACCTCAAGTCGACCATCGCTCCGTTCGAGAAGCTTGAAGGGTTGACGGTCAGCCGGGACGGCAAGGTTTGGGCAGCCGTAGACAATGACGGCGGAGCGCATCTGTCCAGCCTGCACCACGTCGGCAGTCTGAAGGATCTGCTGCCTTGACGCCTTCCATCGGAAGCAGGTATTGTCTTGAACATCCTGTTTCTAATAGCTAAGTAATAAGCAAAAGGAATGAGCGCTGCGGCTCATTCCTTTTGCTTTGCTCCCTTGCTCCTGTCGCCTCCATTGACCTGACAGTATTAACCCCTCCGTGCGCTTCCTAAAAATTCCCTAAAGAAAAGAAAATACTTCCAAACTTTATAATTTATCCGTTTTTACTTCCGATATAAAACATGTCTGCACGAATCCAGGAGCATATCGGATTACTGCCGCAACCATGACCATAAGCAGAGGAGATTGGCAATGTACAGCATGACTCTATTCACCAAACGCACGATTCTCGCAATCGCATTGTTCGCGCTTGCCTGGTCGATCATCGGCACGGGCTCCGCCCGCGCGGAAGGAGCGGCTTCTAACGAAGAGGTCGCGGTCATCTATTACGTCTCCGACGGCGACCTGTACAGGGTCAAGACCGACGGCAGCCCCGCACAGAGGCTTCGTCAGAACTTCGACGGCGTCGAGCTTAAGCCCGCAGGGGACTTCATGTACTATCTGTTCAGCGAGAAATCGACCACCTTGCTTCGCTTGTCCCTCACGGACGACCAAGCCAAAGCCCGCGATTACGGCGGCGACAAGCGGGTCATTTCCTTCGAAACCTACGGCGATATGGTCTACTTCATGGACGACTACGGACGCCTCTATCGGGCCGCCTCTACGGTTGAGAAAGGCGCTGACGCCACGCTTGTGGCCGATATGATCGACGTTGATTTTCCCGCGTTCACGGTTGTCGAAGACCGCATCTACTATAATGCGCTTCGCAACGGCCGCACGACCTGGGTCGCTTCCAAAGCGGCGGACGGCAGCGGGGCGGTGCAGTGGATCGCGGCCGGCGCGCTTGACAGCGCCTACTTCGCCAAGACGGACAGCACCAGCTTAAACCTGATGATTAACACGAAACCTCAAGAGCAGCAATATTCGACCGATTGCATGGTCCTCTACACGCTGCCTAAAAAAGGCGGAACGGCAAAAGCCGTGAATGCCAAAGCGCCGTTGGACGCGAATGCCGTCTACTCCGGCTCTTGGGCGGGCAGCGATGCGTACATGTACAACAAGGACATTCGCTTGGACGGCAGCGGAGATTACAATTATGCCAAGAGCAAAGGGCATTTGCTGACAAAGGCCGGCAAAACCATCGAGCTCAGCAAATCGGGCATTTACGAAATCGCCAATCTGGGCGCGAACAAATACGCTTATGTAGGCGCCAACGGTAAAGCTTATGTGGGCACGCTGGCCAACGGCAAGGTCAAAACGACCAAAGCCCTTTCGCTTAACGGCGTCGGATACGTACGCAACATGATGAGCAAGGGCAAGGTCAAATCGACGGTTCTGTTCGGCAATACGGGCGCCTATGTGCTGAACCCCGACTTGACGTTGAAGAAGATGGTCGGCGTCGAGTGGGACCTGTGCGTGTACGAAGATGACATCGACGGAATCTTCTACGTTAACGCCGGCGATAACGGCCGTTTGTATCGAATGACCGCCGACGGCAAATCGTCCACCAAGCTGACAGATGAGAAGGTGTCCCGCATCGTTCTGATTACGAAAGCTTAAGCCATCCTTTTTACATCGAAAGGGCCCCCTCCGCTCGACTCTCAGACGGACATCTCCGCTTGAATTCGGCTGATAGGGCCCTTTCAGGCTGCGCTAGCGCATCAGGTTATCATGTCTTTCCGTCGAAAAATCCGCTGAGAGAGCCACCCCGACAAGAGGAAGGCAAGCCCCGACACAGATGCTACAAGGCCTCCGAACTTCAGGCTTGATATCATTTCAGATCCCCACGTGAGCTTCAGTCCGGAACCCGCGGCGCTTAATCCCAAGATGGCAAAGGCGAGCAGGAAGACGGCGGCGAACGCAAAGAGATGAGCGCCTTGAGCGCCAAGCCAATAGTAGACGGGCAAAAAGATAGAAGAGAAAAGCAGCACGATACCGACCGCATATGCGACTGTTTCCCAGGACAAGCCATTCTCTTGCCCCAATGCATAATGGCTGAACAGGCTCATCGCTGTCGTAACCCCTATGCCGAGCGCCGTCTGAAGAAGAACGGTCATATACCGTGCCTTGACGATCTGATCCCGAGTTACGGGAAGCGTTCCCGCAAGCGGCAAGCCGTGGCTTCTCGCCTCCAGCCTCGATGTCATCATCATCATCAGAATAGGCGGCGTCACGCCAAGCAGCAAAGCCGTTCCGGGCGCCGTCATCAGCAAACCGTAGAAGAAGACGTAGACCCCGACAATCGCATACTGCCATCTTAGGATGAAAAAATCCTTACGAACGAGGTTCAGCATGTTTATTTTCCCCTTTGGCCGTGTAGTACATGATCTCTTCCAGCGAGGGCGTCTCAATCAGCGCCTGCCCGGCGAACAACCGAACGGCTTGCTTCCTGTCTCCGGACAACGCCTCGAAGCCGACGCTCGTCTCCCGGAGGCCGACGAACGCTTGCCGAATGTCGCGGTCCAGCAGCTCCTTTCCGCCCTTCACTAGTACATATCGTTCAAATATCTCTTCCCTTGACTGGTCGAATACAAGCTGTCCCCGATTCACGAACACAATGTAGTCGGCAATCCGATCCAGGTCTGTCGTGATATGAGTGGAAAACAGAATCGTCTTGCGTTCATCCTGCATGAGATCGGCCAGCATATCGAGCAGCTCGCGGCGGAATATGGGGTCGAGTCCCGCCGTCGGCTCGTCCATGATCAATAGTTCGGCCCCTCCCGACAAGGCAAAGGCAATCGCCAGCTTCATCCTCATCCCCTTGGACAAGGTACGAATGCGGCTTCGGGAGGCTAACTCGAATCGATCCGTGTATTCGCGAAAGGCTTTGTCGCTCCAGCTCTTGTAGAAGGGCGCATAGATGCTTCTCATCGCCTCGATGGTCAGATGCTCATACAGCCGGTTTTCTTCGGATACAAAGCCGATGCGCGCCTTGATCTCCGCCTCTCGCCCGGGCATTCGGTCGCCGAACAGGCGTATTTCCCCGGCATTGGCAATAGACAATCCCATGAGCAGCTTGATAATCGTGCTTTTACCCGCGCCGTTCGGGCCGACCAGCCCCGTCACGTAGCCTTGGCGAACGCTCAGATCGAGCGGCCCCAGCTCGAAGCCTCCCCGGAACTTCTTTGTTAAGCCTCTGACTTCTATCGTGTTCAAGCTTCCCTCTCTCCTTCCCGATATAACAGCCGAATATGCCCAATGATCTCCTCAACCTCAAGACCTAACGACTTCCCTTCCTTAATTGCCTCCTGAAGCTTGCTCTCCATGTCTCTTAAGCGCTGTTCCCGGATAAAGGCCTCATTCGCCCCGGACACGTAAGAGCCCTTGCCGACAATGGAATCGATCAGCCCCTCCCTCTCCAGCTCTTCGTACGCTCGCTTGGTCGTGATGACGCTAATCTGAAGATCCTTCGCCAATTGACGAATCGAGGGCAGCAGCGTCCCGGGGGAAAGCTCCCCGCTCAGAATCGCGCCGCGAATCCCATTCCTGATTTGCTCATAGATGGGCTCTCCCGAGGAGTTCGAAATTTGTATATTCAATTGCGATCCCCCCCTTAACAATTGGATTTAGTGTATATATAGTATATACACACTATAAACATAATTGTCAACTGTCCTTCGGAGCTAAATCTAATTTCATACGTATCCTCCCCCTAAGCATCGGCAACACTGGAGGTTGAGGTGACGGACATGCATTGGCTCCTGTTCGGCAGCACGCTCCTGATTCCCGCCGCCATGGCCTGGGGCTCTAAGGATCGCCCCGCAGCGAGGCTGATCGCGAGCGTGGGGGCATTGATCGCCGCGATCGCCATCGGGAACTTGATTGCCGCCAAAGTGTACGACGTTCTGAGCGAGCATACGGTGTTTATGACGACGATCCACGCCTTGCTGCTTAATCCTTGGTTCCTGACCGCAGGGGCTTACCTGGGTCTCTATCTGATCTACCGGATATGGCTGCTTATCTTCCAACGAGATTGAATTGCGCCCGTACGATGAGAACTACAGTCCTCGCTCGCCGCGCCTCCGACGGCCTTTCGAATTTCCTATTGTGGGATTGCTCAAGCTTCTATACAATCAGAACAAAGAGCATATGTTACGTTATATAACATAACCACGATCGGAAAGGGCCTCTATGCGCAACTTATCAGACATCGACGGAGTCTCTCCGCACTACCCTCAGGGGCAATTGCTAGCCTACTATCAGCCGATTATTGCGATGGAATCGCGCAGGATCGTCGGCTACGAGGCGCTTGGACGGGAACAAGTCAACGGAACCGTTCGCAGCCTCGGTCCGTTCTTCGCCGACTCCGGCGTGTCGGTAGAAGAGCATGTCCGAATAGACCGCTTGCTGCGCGAGCAGGCAATCGCTAAGCTTAACGGGCTCCCGAAGCCGCCTATTCTGTTTCTCAACCTGAAGCCTTCGTGGATTTACCAGCATTACAAAAGCACCGGCGAGCTCCATACGCTGCAGCTGCTGAGCAAGTACCGCGTGGACCCGCGTCATGTATGCATTGAAATTACGGAGGACGAGTTCGGAGATTCGATGTCGGAATTGACCCAAATTGTGGATTTGTACCGCGCGGCTGGCTGTCTGCTTGCCATTGACGATATCGGCACCGGCTTCAGCAACTTTGATCGTATTGCGAGAATTCGGCCTAATCTGCTGAAGGTCGATATTCATTTAATGAAAAAAAGCGCCTCTCATAGCGGATATCTTGGCGTTCTGCGTTCCTTCTCCAACCTGGCCGAACAAATCGGAGCCTCTCTCCTGATCGAAGGCGTAGAGACGACGCAGGACTTGAAGCGCGCCATTCAAGCGGGAGCGAGGTACGTTCAAGGCTATCTGTTCTCCCCCGCCGAGCCGGACTTCAGAGAAAGCCATTCGTTCACTCCGTTGATCGAAGCCGAACTGGACGCTAACCGAGTTTACGTCAAGGAAAAGAAACAGTTGTGGCAGGAAATCGGCAACTGTCTAGTCAGGAAAGTTCACGAATCGGGAATTCGCGAGTTTCTGCAAGCTTACACGGCCCAGATGACCGCCGCGACTGCTCTGAATGAACCGAATCTGACCGAATGGGCCGATGAAGCGATTCGGCTTCTGCTGCCGACACTGGAGGCTTCTTGCAAACGCGTATATCTATGCCGCACGACGGGAATACAGGTGTCCGCCAATCACTATCGAATCGACGTCGACCGTTGGGAGACCAATCTTGAGTACCGCAATGCGGACTGGAGCTGGCGGCCCTACTTTATCCCTCATCTCACGCACGACAGCTTAGCTGTCGTCGAAGCCAAAGTATCGGCCAAATATGCCGATCTGGATACCCATGCATGGATACGCACCGTGTCCATCCCCCTCGACGGCGAGCTTGTCCTGTTGTTGGACCTGGCCGACGTTACCGAGTAACCTCCCGCTTTCAGCAAAAGTTATTCCTTAAATCCTGTCTTCGGCCGAAAGAGCGAGGCAGGATTTTTACTGTTTCGTAGTAATGTACAGAAATCTTACAGTTCTTATTGGTACAGTAAGGGCTGGTCATGTTTACACCCTCTTAAATATAAAAATAAGAAAACAAAATGGAAGACAAGGATTAACAGCGCCTTCCCTGACAGAAGCTGCAGGGGACGATGCAACTTTTTTTACCGACACAAACCATTGGGGCGAAGGAGGTACGACACTCCTTCGCAAAAAGAACCGTTTCAAGCCATAGGCGGCTTGAAACGGTTCTTCTCTTATGTGGCGCTCTGCAGCTTGGCCAGCCTCTGCTCGTCCGTAATCCTAGGGCAAGTAAGACAATGCCTGTCCTTCCCAGGCAAACAGTAGAGCAGGCAGCATTCCGACCGAATCGCCAGCCTTCCATCGGGCTTGCCCGGCACGGCTGCCATCCGGAACCGTCCAGTCAGAGGATTGCCTGACATTCCGGGGAATCTGTCCGCTCCTCCCGGGCTTAGAAGCTCGGCATAATCCTGCTGGATGAATTGGCTTTCGCCCTTTCCCAGCCCTGGCTCCGATAGCCACGCCGTCGTCCAGTAATAGAGCGAGTAGGATAATGTCGCCCACAGCTTCCGTTCGGCGTTCCGGCAAGTCCGGGCGATGCTGGTCAGCGCAAAACAAACCTGCTCGGCAAATAGACGGTCGAGGTATCCAGCCGAAACAGCCGACTTCGTCGAATCCGGTCCGCTCTCCGTCAAGAGTGCAAGCTCGCCGTCAACCCGAAAGGACAGCTCGCCCTCTCGCCAGGCCAAGGTCACCCGTTCAGGCGACAGGTCCATGGCCTGCCGTCTTCGCATATAGCCGTGCATTGCGCCCGCAACCAACAACCCGTAACGCTTCATGAACAACGACCCGGTCACCTGCGCGGCAGGCGACTTCAGCTCCGCTCCTATTTTGCTTAGAAACGCCAGAAGCTTCTCTGAATCGGCCATATCCGTCTGAGGAAGCTCCTCCGCTCCCTTAGGTATTTCTCCTCTAATGATGCGGTAAGGCGCCATCCATGTCTCTTCGGCCGCTTTGCTCATTCCGATTGTCCCCCTATTTGGCATAAGCCTGCTTGGGAGAGATATGCCTTCCTCGGCCATGAGGAATGCACACAGGAGTGCCGAACAGCGGATCCGTACCGATCTCGCACTCCATTCCGAATACTTCCCGGATCATGCGCTTGGTGACGATCTTCTCCGGAGCCCCCTGCGAATGAATGCCTTTGTCTTGGACTGCAATGATATGATGCGCGTATCGGCAGGATAAGTTCAGATCGTGCAGCACCATAACAATCGTACGCCCATGCCGCTCATTAAGCTCGAACAGCAGGTTCAAAATCTCCACCTGATGCGCCATATCCAAATACGTCGTCGGTTCGTCCAGCAGCAGGATATCTGTATTCTGCGCTAAAATCATAGCGATCCACGCCCGCTGCCGCTGTCCGCCGGAGAGAGAATCAACAGGACGCTCGGCCAGCCCCTCCAGACTGGCAGCCTGAAGCGCAAATCCGACTTGCCGTTCGTCTTCCTCGGTCCATTGCTGCAAGAAGCCTTGATAAGGATTGCGTCCCAGCCGCACGAGCTGAAGTACAGTGAGGCCTTCCGGCAATGCGGGCCCTTGCGGCAGCACGGCCATCCGCCGGGCGGCTTCCTTGGATGAAAGCCGGGCGATATTATGCCCGTTCAGCAAGATCGTCCCTCGCTCCGGCTTGAGCAGTCTCGCGAATGAACGGAGCAGCGTCGACTTGCCGCTGCCGTTGCTCCCGATCAAGACGCTGATTCGACCTTGCGGAATTCGTAAATCCAGTTGATCGATTACAGTCGTGTTTCCGTAACTCAACGTAAGGGCTTCCGCCGATATTGCGTCCATTCGATCATCATCTCCTTATGCCGAACCGCTTGAGCCTGTCTTCTCAAGCCCGTTTCTTTTTTTGCTTCGCCAGCAGATAGAGGAAGCAGGGGGCTCCGATAATCGCCGTGAACACACCTGCGGGCACATCTCTCGGAGCAAACAGCGTGCGCCCCGCCAAGTCGGCGGCCACGAGCAGAATAGCCCCTACGAGCGCCGCTGCCGGCAGGAGCACGCCATGCGCCCCTCCTACCAGTCTCCTGGCGATATGCGGCGACATTAAGCCGACGAAGGCTACCGATGAGCCCGCAAGCGCCGCTGCCGTGCCGACGAGAACGAGCCGTTGAAGCTGAATGCGCCCCCCCAGCAGGGTCGGCAGCTCGCTGCCCAGCGGCTGGAGGTTCAGCTTTCCCGCCAGGATGAACAGCAGCGGAATTATAAGCAGCAGCCAAGGGCAATAGGAGTTAACCGTTTGCCAGGTGGCTCCATAGACCGTTCCTGTAATCCAGACTTTAGCTTGGCTGGCGACAATAATCGGGCTGAAGATCATAAACAAGGTTTTGAGCGCTTCAAGCAAGGCGCTGACGCCGAGACCGACCAGAATCATTCGAATAGGGGAAATCCCTTTCTTCCACGATGCGAAATAAATGAATGCCGATACGACCGCAGCGCCCGCAAAGGCGAACAAGGGCATCCATTTCACGCTTGTCGTAACCTGGAACAACGCCAGGTACAGCACAGAGCTCATCGCGGCCCCGCTCGTAACCCCGATAATATCGGGAGAGGCGAGCGGATTGCGCACGACAGCCTGAAGGATCGCGCCCGCGAGCGCCAGAGCCATTCCCGCCATCACCGCCAGCAATAGCCTGGGCATGCGAGAAATTCCAAACGACATTCGACTCCATTGCCGCATTCTGGCCGCCGAGCAATATCCGTACGGTTTGAGACGGGGGGATGCTTAACGTTCCGACCCCAATGCTGATGACGGCAAGCGCAAGCAACACCATGCTCAGACCAAGCAAGATCCAGATCGCCCGCTTATCCAGCAGCAGCGATACCCTCAGACGTCTTAGACGAAGAGTGGCATATCGACTCACGATCTCCCCCACTCCTTCCTAGCTAGCCATATGAAGAACGGCGCTCCGATCATCGCTGTCATGACGCCTACGGGAAGGTCCTTGGGAAATGCGATGAAACGAGCGGCGATATCGGCTCCGGTGAGCAGAATGGCTCCCAGCACCGCGCAGCAGGGGAGAACGAAGCGATAGTCGACGCCTACAAGCCTTCTGGCGACGTGAGGAACAACCAGTCCGACGAAGCCGATCGGACCGGCCATCGCTACCGAGCCGCCTGCCATCAGAACCACAGCGGCCAGGGCGATCAGCTTTACGCGAAGCGTGTTCTGCCCCAAGCCCTGCGCCGTATCCTCCCCTACCGCGATTAAATTCAGGGAACGGCCTAATCCGCTTGACAGAGCGAAGCCGGCAATCAGAAATGGCACAATCGGCCCGATGTGCTCCAGCCTTCTTCCTTCCACCGAGCCCGCTAACCAGAAAAGCAAGCTTTCCAGCGTCTTCTCGTCCGCAATCAGAAGAGATGCCGTGAACGAGCCGCACAAGGCAGCGATCGTCGCCCCCGCCAAGGTCAGCTTAAGCGGCGTCAGTCCCTCCAGTCCCGCCGAGCCGATCGCATACACCGCAACAGCGGCCGCAGCTGCGCCGAGCAATGCGAACCAGCCCAGCATGAATGAGGAAGCCGCAGGCATCCAGGACACGACGGCCACAACGAAGAGTCCCGCTCCGGAGTTTACGCCGAGCACGCCCGGAGAAGCCATCGGATTGCGCGTCAGGGCCTGCATAATCGCTCCCGCCAGTCCGAGCGCCGAGCCGACCAGCGCAGCCGTGATCGCCCTAGGCAGGCGAACCTCCCGAATGATGATATGCTCGCTGCTTGAGCCGTCATAATGGCGGTAAGCTTCAACAAAACTCTCCCAGTTCGTGTTTGCGTAGCCGTATACGTTGCTGACCAAAAATAACAAAAACAAAACTCCCGCCCCGAACAGAATCCCTCCAGTTCTCCGGGCGTTGCTTCGCAATAGCATAAGACCGAAACCTTTCTTCCGCTGAGATGTGAGTCAAGCCCGTAACCCAAGGGCGAATCCCCCCGGATACGGGCCACAAGCGGCAAACGCTATTGGAGCAAATATTTCTCCAGATCGTCCAGCATCAGATTGGCGGCAATGATTCCGCCCGAAGAGTTCCAGACCCCGTCATTGACCTTGATGGCCTTACCCTGTTTTACGGCGTTCAGATTTTTCCACAGGGAGTCCTCCAGCCAAGCCTTCTCGGTTGCGGAGGTTTGTCCCTTGGCATCCTCAAGCGTGAAGTAGAAGAGGTAATCTCCATCCGCTTCGGGAATTCTTTCTTTGCCGATAATATCAGCGAACTCTTCTTTATTCTGGCTGTCCGGACGTTGCAAGCCTACCTGCTTCAAGATGCCTCCAGGGAAAGTATCGTGATAATAAAGACGAACCTTATCCTCCAGATAGAAGCGGACCAGCGAGATCTTGGCGTTCGCCTTGTCCCCCAGCTTGGCCTTCAGGTCGGAGACGTGCTTCTCGAACTCGGCCAGCTTCTGAGTCCCTTCCGCTTCCCGGTTAAGAGCTTGCGCATACAGCTTGAAATTTTTGGACATGTCCGAATTCGTCCGCTCCGAGAAAACCGTCGGCGCGATGCTGGATAGCTGATCGTAGATTTTCTCCTGGCGAAGCTTGTTGCCGATAATCAAATCGGGCTTAAGGGCGGATATCGCTTCGAGGTTAGGCTGATTCTCGTCGCCGACGATTTCCGTGCCTTCGAGTTGATCCTTAAGGTGATCGTACTTGTCGTTTACGCCCCACGCCTTGACCATGCCGACCGGCTTGATTCCAAGAGCCAACGTCGCTTCCACTGCGTCGTT
This sequence comes from Cohnella boryungensis, assembly GCF_042651945.1. NCBI lineage: Bacteria > Bacillati > Bacillota > Bacilli > Caryophanales > Paenibacillaceae > Cohnella > Cohnella boryungensis. The sequence goes on from NZ_JBHSED010000071.1 coordinate 72,995, forward strand.
CACAAGCACGACGACTCTCTGGGGATTGGCAGGCACCTTTGTTTTGCCCATAAAATGTTCAATCTCTATCGTTGCTTCGGCTCCGGATGGAGCCGAAGCGGTTGCCGGAGCCGAAGCGCTTGCCGAGGGCTTCGCACTGGAGGAGGCCGACGGCTCGGCGGTTTTATTGGAACCGCAAGCGGTTAACAGGGCAAGCGTAACAAGCAGCATAGCAAGCAGAACGGCAGACAGGCGATGGCGAATCATGAAGTTTCTCTCCCTTTTTATGTTGAGAATGATTTTTGTTATCAGTTAAAATGATAATCATCGCCCTTAAGTCCGTCCATGTCCTGAACTATCCGATTTCTTGTATCGATCAACCCGTACATGCCGGAAATCACGGAAGGAAGTGTCGTCATGCGCAATTCAACCCCTCGCTCGAAACCTTCGGGAAGAGCGCTCTATTTGTTATCCTCCGTGGAGAAATTCCGCGAAGCCGGCCGGTGGACGCTCGCAGCTCGATCGACAGCCAACTGCTTGCTCTGTTATGTGGTGAGAGGCTCAGGCTCGATAGCGCTGGATGGAAGCCTCTGCTCCTTCGGCCCCGCTTGTATGATCGTCATACCTCCCGGTCTATCCGCGGAGGCCGAGGCGCTTGATCCGGAGATCGAGTATTACTCGGTGGAGACGGAAGTCGTCGTGCTCGCGCCGGGAGCATCCGGCTGGCAAGTCTTGCCCGAGGGCGGACCGCCTCAACCCTTCGGACTGCCTTGCGGCATGACCCGACTGCGCGAACCCGGACAAGCGCTGGACGACATCCTCCGCTTATATGACGGCTGGCAGCGGGGACTGGAGCCTCCTCCCGCTCTGGACCTTCATCTGCAAGCGCTGCTGGCCAGAATCATCGCGGACGCGGCAAAGCCTGACGTCGAGGCACAAGCTCGGCGGGATAGACGGACGACCGCCGGGAGCGTTGAGCTGAGCATTGCTTACATGCATGAGCATTTCCACGAAAGAATCGACCGGGAAACGCTGGCCGAGCTGGAAAACCTGACGCCCAACGCCTTCTGCAGAAGCTTTAAGCGGGCTACCTCTCTGTCGCCCACCGATTACCTGAACCGGCTGCGAATAGAGAAGGCCAAGCAGCGGCTCTCTCCGCGCAGCTCGGTGAAGGAGATCGCGGCGGCATGCGGCTTCGGCAGCGAATATTACTTCAGCCGAATGTTCAAGAAGCAGGTCGGCCTTGCCCCGACACTCTATATTAAACGGGAAAGACTGAAAGTCGCCGTAGCGACCTTCATCGGGTTGGAGAGCCACCTGGGGTCGTTGGGCGTCGAACCTATCGCCTTGTTCGATTGCTATAAGGGGCCTTCCATGAACGAGACGGAGCATCGCCGACAGCTTGACGCCCGAATGAACGAGCTCCGGCTTGCCAAGCCGGACCTCATCCTGGTCGACTATTACCATCGGAGCTACACCGAGCTGTTGAAGACCGTCGCTCCGACTGTTTCCATAGGCCTTCACCTGGACTGGAAGGTGACTTTAACGAGGATCGCCGAGCTTGTCGGCCGCGAGGCCGAGGCTGAGCAGCTCATCCGCGTGCTGGAGGACAAAACGTCGGTTGCCCGCTCCCGGTTAAGCGCGACGCTTCCCCGAACAAGCGTGACGTTCATGCAGATTACCGGCGACCGGGTGAGGATTCAAGGCGCGGTGCATCATCCTCTCAACGAGCTCCTCTATTCGGAGCTCCGGCTGACTCCCGGAAGCGCCGTTCCGCGCAACCGGATGAGAGTGGAGCTCGCGCCGGAGAGCTTCGAAGGGCTGCAATCCGATTATTTATTCATCAACAAATTCGATCATTCCGCAGAAGTCGAGCATAGCTTCGCGCAGCTTCGCAGCACATCGGAATGGCACGCCATTCCCGCGGTTCGGAACTCCCGCGCTCCCTTCGTGAACAATTGGTTGATCGACAGCTTCACTCCGCCGGGGAGAACCCGAATTATCGACCAGCTCGTCAATCTGCTGGACAGTAGGCCTAATGCCCTAAGCTGACGGCTTTATGGTATATTGATATCATGAACACAATGACCTTAAGCGCTCTAGCTGAGCCGCATCGCTTGCACATTGTAGAATTACTCAGAGACGGTCCGCGCCCCGTCGGAGAGATCGCCGACAGACTGCACCTTCAGCAGCCCCAAGCCTCCAAGCATCTCCGCGTGCTTAGCGAAGCCGGCCTCGTTGAAGTCCAGCCGATTGCCAATCGGCGTATTTATCGGCTGCGCCCCCAGCCGCTTCAAGAGCTGAACGACTGGCTGGAGACGTTCCGCGGAGTCTGGGAGGCCCGATTCGATCGTCTGGACGACTATCTGCACGAGCTGCAGCAATCGAACGAGATTGTCGAATAGCGGAACCTCGCGCTCGCGCAAGTAAAAACGGCTCGCCGTCCTTAGGCCGGCGGCAGCCGTTTTGTACTGCGCTATCAGATGAGTATACAGGGGTCAGATTCTTATCCTTTCTGATCGTTCAAACAAAGCCGACTCGCAGGGCGGGTCGGCTTCTGATTATTTGCCGTTCGTATAGGTCACGGCAGGCAGTCCCGTCTTCACGCATATTCCCCATCCGAAAGCCTCGCAGTTGGTCAATTCGGCGCGAATCGTATTGATGCCGGAGCGCCAGCGCACGGACGCGCTTCCGAAGTCGCTCACGATACGCCCGTCGCTTGCCGGAGGACGCCACCTCCAGTCTCCTTCATGAACTTCCTCCCCGTTGATCCATAGCCGAATGCAATCGCTGTATCCATAGCTTAGAATCGTCTCCGTCTCTTCCGGAAGCTCGAACGCGCTTTCGACTTGGACCGTTACGCCGTGCTGCGCCGCATACAGGCGATTCAGGTTCAGCGTCCCGTTCTCCTCCACCGTCGCCTTCATCCACCCCTCATACGCTTCCAGCTGTTCATCCTGAAGGTAAGGGGACGATACGCGCCATTCCACAACATAGCCCTCCTCGGCCAGCCGCTGCAGGTCTGTCGCTCTCCTCTCCAACGGTGCGGGAGGAAGCTCCGTGACACTCAAGCGGGACGCATAGGCGGGCAGGAAGCTCCACAAGCCAATTCGGCCTCTCTCGCCTCCATGCTGGAGGTTGGACAGAACAAGCTGCGGCTCCGGGTCGTCATTGAGATATACGATCGCCCCTTCCGGATGCACCTCTACGGCGAGCTTGAACCAAGCTCCCGTCATATCCGGCAACGGCTTCTGATATAGCGGGCCGTTATAGATCTGCCATGTCATCGATCCGTTCCATATCGGATCATATTGAATTTCTATCGGCCCAAGATAGACCAGCTCATAATTTCGTTCGTCCTGCGCGTTAAAGGCGATGCCGGCGAATCCGACCGGTCCGGGTATGGCTACCTCGATCTCGATGCGACAGCTCGTATACGGAACCTCCTCCAACAGCCATATGGTCGCTCCCGGCTTCTCCAAATATAGCGCCTTCCTTCCCAGATATTCTCCGGGAACGGCCCCCGATTCGCCAAGATCGAAGCCCGCTGCATCTTCGATTAAATCCCTTTCAAGCCTGAACATCTCTTCATCCCTCCATAATCGTCATAGAAAAATTAATATTTATTAGCCGTAATAGTCATTACCCCGTTTCGTCAATCTCCGCCCTGCCCAGCTTGTCCAGCAATAAAAAACAGAAGCGCCGCCTGCCCTGCTTGCTTTCGTAGGACACGCGCTTCCGCACGTTTACTGTTTCTTATACGAGTACTCCCGTTCCACCCGGCAAATCTTGACCTCGTAATTTTCGTACCATTGCCGCTTGCCCTGCTCCTGAGCCGCCCGATGCGCTGCATGGCTTTTCCATTGAGAGATCGCCTCCATGCTCTCCCAATAGGAGATCGTAATCCCGGCTCCCGCCGCATCACGAACGCTTTCAATACCGATGAAGCCGGGCTGTCGGGCAGCAGTTTCCTCCATTTCATCCGCCATGCGGCCATATCCGTTATCTCCTTCCGTGCGCTGGCTGGAAAAAATAACGGCGTAATAGGGGCCCTCCTTGCCTTGACCTGTTGCTGCCATAGCCAATCTCCTCTCCTTTGAATACAGATTTGGCTCTACCGATCTGCTTCCGCTCAACCTCGCTTACCAGCCCTAAAAGGCCGCTTACGGTTTCCTTACTCCAGCGACGACGCGCAAGCTACTGTCCCAACTCTGCCTGCACGTCGTCCAAAGCATCATTCGCCTCCGGCAGCGAGCTCGCATTTGTATCCCACAGCTCCGCCAGCGCCGCATAGGCACTCTCGAACCGTACGCCTTTCCGCCCGACCAGACGGAGCCGATCCGCCCCGGCCGAAGACAGCCCCAGTAGCTTCGTCATGCGCTCCAGCATTTGCAACGCCTGTCCTTGGGTAATTTCCCGTTCAGGCTCGAACTTCAAGCTGGAGAGACCTTGCAGCTCATAGATCCAATGAGCATCCACCTGCCGATAAGTACCGGACTTCACGCTTGCATCCCGAATCCCGTCCACGATTCCCAGCTTGTACAGATGGAAGACCCGGAAATCCTCGATATCGTTCAGCGGATAATTGGTCGTCTCCTTCATGACATTCTGCTTGCCGTTAAAGGAAATACTCCCGGTCGTTTTCCACTTGGTGTATTTCCCCTTCTCTTTCGCAAGCTCCTCCAGCGTCATGCCCGTTCTTCGCTCCATGAAGGCCGCGATCAGCTGGGCGAAGTCATGCTTCGACATGCTCGATTGATAAAGCCCCCTGAAATCGGTCGCGTATCCCGCCCATTCGAATGTGCCTCCCGAAGGAATCAGCCCCTTGTCGAAAGCGGCGCTCGCAATCTGCGCCAGGTCATCTGACGGCCGTTCGGGAACCGCTCTCTTCCACGGCTGGCCGCCTGCGGGAATCGCCTTCGTTCTCTGCTGCAGCAATTGGGTCAGATAGGCAATCTTGCGGGCATATCCGCTCTTGGGTGCATCCAGCAAGCGAATTCGAACATTGTCCGGTCTGTAGATCAAGTCCTCCACGATGGTCGCGAAATCCTCCGAGTAGCTGGCCGAGCCGTACTCCCGGGCGAACACGAGCTCGTGGTCGCCTTTAATCGATGCCCAATTTTTGTTGTAGACGTAGCTGCCGTTGAACCCGACCCACGTCTTCTGAATGGCGCTCGCGTCCGGGCCTCTCCGCAAGTATTCATGAATCAGATGCCCCATCTCATGAGATACGACCCAATCCTCCAGCACGCCTCCGGCAGCGCGGTAGGTGAGCGTCGCTTTCCCGTTCTCTACGCCGAAACTGCCGTGCAGGGCCGGGTTGTCCCGCTCTGTAAAAGCTCTGACGTAGATCGCGGAAGCCACCTTCTTGGCGCGAAGGCCGTCCGTCGCTTCCTTGATCAGTCCTGCGGGAAAACGGTCCAGCTGCTCGCGAAGCGTATCCAGCAAACGGCCCTGTATCGTCTGATCGTTGGCCAGCGCTTGCTCGAACGAAATGCGCACCCCGTATTGGGTCTCAAGCGCAGCCTTTTTCGCTTGATTATCGCTCCGCGATGCAGCCGAAGCCGGCGATACGCCGAACATCGCGGCCCCGATTAGCAATACCAGCGCAATCCCTGCGGACACTGCTCTCTTCATCGTAATCATCGGCACTCCCTTGACCTCTCTTTCATGCTATCGCTCTTGTCAGCGGAACCGAATATAAAGCCATTTCGATGCTCGTCCGCCCATGTTCACAGATCCATGCTGTCTTGCCCAACATACCATAATCCTGCGCAAAATAGTATAATTACCCGAGGAAGGGAGGTCGTTGTAAAACGATGAAAACATTGATATTGGCGGAGAAACCATCCGTTGCCCGCGAAATCGCGCGCGTGATGGGGAGCCATGCTAAAAATAAAAGCTACATTGAAGGACCTAAATATATCGTAACCTGGGCGCTCGGCCATCTCGTAGGCCTGGCGGAGCCGGAGGACTACGACGGGAAGCTGGGAACATGGGCGCTGGAGGATCTGCCGATCCTGCCCGATCGGATGAGGCTGAAGGTGCTTCGAGAGAGCAGCCACCAATTCAAAGCGGTGCAGCAGCTCATGCGCAGACCCGATGTCGGGGAGCTTGTCGTCGCAACGGATGCGGCGCGGGAGGGAGAACTGCTCGCCCGATGGATTATCGACATGGTCAAATGGCAAAAGCCGTTCCAGCGGCTGTGGATCTCCTCCCAAACCGACAAAGCGATCAAGGAAGGCTTCGCCTCCCTGAAGCCGGGCAGCCAGTACGAGCGGCTGTACCAGTCTGCCCGTTGCCGCGCCGAGGCCGATTGGATGATCGGGCTGAACGTTACCCGTGCTTTGACGTGCAAGTTCGGCTCGCCGCTGTCGGCCGGGCGCGTGCAGACTCCGACTCTCGGCATGATCATGCAGCGGGAGAAGGAGATTTTATCCTTCCGCTCGGAGGAGTACAGCCAGCTTCGCGCGAGCTTCGGGCAATTCGAGGCGCTGTGGCGGGGGGAGAACGGGGATTCCCGAATCTTCGACGCGACGAAGGCCCAAGCGTTGCAGGAGAAGCTGTCCGGCCGCGCCGGACGCATCGTCAAGCTGAAGAAAAGCGAGAAGACCGTGCCCCACCCGCTCGCTTACGACCTGACGGAGCTGCAGCGGGACGCGAACCGGCTGCTCGGCTTCTCTGCGAAAATGACATCCAATGTGCTGCAGCGGCTTTACGAGCAGCACAAGCTGGTCACCTATCCGAGGACGGATTCGCGCTATCTCACCTCGGACATGGCGGACACCTTGAAGGAACGTCTGTCCAGCATAGCCATCGGGCCTTACGCGCCGTTGGCGCGACCGCTTCTCCGGGGGACGCTTCCCATAAGCAGAAGAGTCGTGGACGACAGCAAGGTGACGGACCACCATGCGATCATTCCTACGGAGCAGGCGGTGATGCTGAACGCGCTCAGCACGGAGGAACGCAAGCTGTACGATCTGATCGTGCGACGGTTTATCAGCCTGTTCTACGGTCCGGCCCGCTTCGACCAGGTTGCCGTAACGGTGGAGATAGCCGGAGAGACTCTGTCGGCCAAAGGCACGACCATAAAGGACAACGGCTGGCGCGTCGTTTACGACGGCCAGGCGCTGGAGGAGGACGAGGAAGGCGAGGAGGCGGAGGACGCATCGGCCAGACTGCCCGAGCTTCGGGAGGGAGAATCGCTTGAGGTGAAGCAATGCCGGATTCAGACCGGAAGAACGTCGCCTCCTAAGCGCTATAACGAAGCCGCCCTGCTAACGCAGATGGAGAAGCATGGTCTGGGCACGCCCGCTACGCGCGCGGATATCATCGAGAAGCTGGTCAGCTCCGACACGATCGAGCGTCAGGGCAGCCTGCTGCATCCGACCGGCAAAGGCAAGCAGCTTATCGAGCTTGCTCCCGCCGATCTCCGCACGCCGGAGCTCACGGCCCGCTGGGAGGCCGAGCTGGAACGAATTGCACGGGGACAAGGCAAGCCCGATCCGTTTCTTAAAGGCATACGGGATATGGCTCGCGAGCTGGTAAGCGGCGTCAAAAGCAGCGAGGCCTCGTACGTTCCGCACAACGTCTCATCCAGCCATTGCCCCGACTGCGGCACGCGCATGCTGGAGAAGAAGACGAAACGCGGGCTGCTCCTCGTCTGTCCGAACGACGATTGCGGCTATCGCCGCTCAGACCAGCAGCAGCTGTCCAACCGCCGCTGTCCGCAATGCCACAAAAAAATGCTGCTCAAGGAAGGCAAAGCGGGCAAATACGTGCAATGCTTGCCCTGCGGTCTGACGGAGACGCTGAACAAGGACAGCACGCATATGAACAAGCGCGAGCAGCAGCGTCTTGTCAGCCAATACGCCAAGGAGCAAGAATCTCTGGGCTCCAATCTGGGAGAGCTTCTTAAAGCGGCGATGGAAAAGAAGGACAAATAATCTTCCCCAAGCGAGAAAGCGATGGTATGGGCGGAAACGAGCCTTCAGCGGCCCGGCTGCGTTCTCCGTCCGCCCCTGCGAATGAATAATTCGGCAAGAGCAAGCAGCAAGACTATCGTGCCGTAGATCGCGATCGTGTATCCTGTCGCATAGGTCAAGCCTAAGCCGGAAGTCAAGGCGGCGGTAAGCAGATGTATGGAGACATTGGTGAAGCAGAAGGCGTAGCTGCGAATGATCCACTTACGATGACGGTCTGCGCGTTTCTTGCGGATCTGCACGATCGCCGCGATCGTCATGCCGGGCCAGAGCAGATTCATGAGATTAAACGCCATACTGGCCGCTTTTCCCCCTGTCGCGTACGGGGCCATATAGCCGGAGGTTAGAACGACCGCGAGCACAGCAACCAAATAAACGTAACCGTTGACCCTATGGAGCTTGACCCTGTTCGTCTGAATGCGCACAGAGAAGTTCACTGCCCCGGACAACAGAGCCAGGCAGGCAAAGCCTACATGGACGTACATGACATTTAACCAAACCGGGACATTAACGGTGCGCTCCAAGCCTGTCTTGTGCTCCAAGAAACCCGTCGCTTCGGGTTCATACACGAAATTATAATAGAGGGCATAGACGCTTAGGCCGACTGCAGCGGCAAGCAGCAGCCCATATAACCGCTTACTGGCAAACATGATTGTTGTTCCTCTCTCTCGTCAATTGTTTCTTGCCGCCCGAAGACGACAGGAACGGGAAGGAAGTGCGTAAACCGATGCGCAAGGGCGAAAAAACGAAGCTTCATATCATCATGAAATCAGCAGAGCTCTTCAATCAGAAGGGATATGCCGCAACGTCGATGCAAGATATTATGGACGCCACCGGACTAACCAAGGGCGGTCTCTACCGCAACTTCCCCGGCAAGGAAGATATCGCGTTGGAAGCGTTCAAGTATGCGGGAGTGGTCCTCTGGGAGCATTTCTCGCGGGCGATAGAGGGCTGTCGGACTGCGACCGAGAAAATTACCGCCATGTGCGAGGTTTACAGCGACACCGTGCACAATCCTCCGATGCAAGGCGGCTGCCCATTCCTGAATACGGCGATTGAGAGCGATCATTCCTTCCCCGTGCTGCGCGAGCCGGCGGTGGCCGCTTACGAGCAAATGTCCGGGTTTATCCAGAGCATCATCGAAGAGGGCAAAGCCGCGGGAGAGTTCGTGTCCAATATGGACTCCTTATCCGCCGCCACCTTCATCTTCTCGTCTATCGAGGGAGGCATTATGGCTAGCAGGCTGACCCGCGACAATAAGCACGTGCGCAATTCAAAGACACAGATCCAGAGGTGGCTGTCTACCTTCGCCCCTGTGTAAAACAAATGCAATCTTCGGGTTATCTCCTCCTCCCAATGGACCGAACCGTCCGGTCTTTTTTATCGTAATCGACTCCCTCCTCCCTGTAAACCTGGTTTGTGTGACAAATTTGCGGAACCTGCCAAAACATAATGGCCGCCCCGACAACTCGGGGCGACTCATGGCATGGAGCAGAAGGCTCCTCCATAAAGCCGCGATCCGTCACGGCGCACGGCGACTTTACGGCAACAAAAAAGACAGCCTCGCATGTGAGACTGTCCATCGGCTAAAGGTTGCGCGCTGCCTGCGGAATTATAATCCCTTGCCGCCAAGGGCACGCAGCTTCACCGGCGTTACCGCCGCGATCAGCGGACGGCAGCGGCTGATGATGGCCAATACGTTCTCATCCTTCAAGGATGCGGCATGCGCCTCGGCGCTTTCCCAGATTTCCGAAATCCATAACACGTCCGGCTCGTCCGCCGACTCGCTCAGAATATACTGCAAGCAGCCCTCCATCGCCTCCAACGATTCCGAAGATTCCAGCATAAGCCGCGCCAGCTCGTCCCGTTGTCCGGGATGCGCCGTCAGTTTGCCCAGCATAACGAATTTACTCAACGCTTTCCTTCCCCCTTGAATTCATTTCGTCGAACATCGCTTGATAATGCTCCGACACCTTCGCGCTAACCTCTGCCATCCTTCGAACGAGAAGCTCCGAATGGATCTTCAAAGCCGCGCCGTAGGGAAGCAAGAAGTAAGGCACATACGTATGCAGCGTAGAGCGCTCCAGCTGGAAGACAGCCTCTCCGGGACCGCGTTCCGTGAGCGCATGGCCGAATAGCCAGTGACGGCACAGCTCGTTTAACGCCCGATCGTGTCCTTCAATCCGCACGTTTTCCAGCAAGGGAGCATCGGCTGCGGCGGGCAGCAGCCGCCCCAGCAGAAAGTCCTTCGCGGAAAATGCCGCCGGCCGCTCGAAGCGGCCTTCCGTCGCGTTTAACCGCCGGATGCGATCGACGCGGAAGCTTCTCAGCTCTCCCCGATAGGCGCAATGCCCGACGGCATACCAATTCCCTTTCCAATACACGATTCCGTAGGGATCGAACAATCGGGGCGGCGAAGCCTCTCCCCTGCCTCGATCATATTCCATCTCAACCGTATGCCCTTCGCCGGACGCTTCCTCCAGCATTTGCAGCAAGGCCTGGTGTTTGCCCTCTAAGGGCGGGTAGATGACGGACACTCCGCCGCTATGGCGCTCCAGCCGATCCAATTGCCGCTCATTCGAGTATCGCCTCAGCTTGTCTACCGCGCGGGCGAGCGCTTGCGAATAAGGATACCCCGCTTCCGTCGCGAATACGGCGGCATGAACCAGCCCCTTCTTCTCCTCATCGTCGAAAGCCAGCGGAGAGCTTGCGAAATCGGGAAGGATCCGGTAACCGCCGTTCGGACCGGAATCCGCGATGATGGGAACCCCGCTGGCGCATAACGAATCGATACAGCGGTACACGGTTCTCACGTGAACCTCCAGCTCCTCCGCCAGCTGTCCGGCGGTCACCCGCTTTCCGGACTGAAGTCTCCACAGAATCGCCAGCATGTTATCCGCTTTGGTCACTCGCCACCCCTTCTTTCCCCGCAGACTCTCCCTCTTCCTGCTCGGTCAGCTCAACTCAACGGCTCCCGGCCTTGTTCTACCCAGGTGTCGTATGTCGGGCCGTACACCTCGGGTATCCGCAGCCCCGCCTGTCTCATCAGGACGGTCATCTGGCCTCGGTGATGGGCCTGATGCATGAGTGTAAATCTAAGCGAAGCGCCGTTCTCCCAGACTTCCCCTCCGACCATCTGCTTATCCTGAAGGCGATCGGCGGTCCACTGCGTCTTCACCGCCTCAAGCATAGCCGAGCTGATACGACGATACTCTCCGGCGATCCGTTCGGCGGAATCCGGCCTTGCCGCAGCTTCCGGGAGGCCTTGAAAATCCAAGCCCATAGCGGTCATGTAATGAATCGAAGCGACCAGATGCCAGGCTACGTCGCCAAGCGTCCGTCGACCGGAGATGATGGCTTGACCCAACGAGTCGTCCGTTAAGACCATAAGCACCCGATTCGTAAGCTCCGCCTCTTGCTCCCATTCCACCGCAAAATCCTCAATTGATTTGAACATGTCCATTCCCCCTGGATCGTGAATATACTCAGATGCAGTATACCCGTTCATCCCTGACAGAAACGGTCAGTTACTTTTAATTTCATGGCGCCAAAACCGGCTTCCCGGTCATTCTTCCGAATCGGCGATACGTCCCGAGCCGAACCTTAGAACGGACTTCGCGCGCGCGCGTTCCGCTTCGAGCTCGCGGTTTTTCATCGGAGCATGGGTGACCAGCGAATCCAGCAGCTTCTGCGCGGCATCGGTCACTTCCTGGACGGCAAGCTGGAAGGCGGCCTCGTTCGCTTTGGAAGGCTGGTTAAAGCCGGACAGCTTCCTCACGAATTGAATGGCCGCAGCCTGCACCTCGTACGGCGTAGCCGGAGGATCGAAATTAAACAGCGTTTTAATATTCCTGCACATGCGTGCCCGCCTCCTCAATTGCTGCCCAATGCTCGGACAGCTTGTCCAGTCGTTCTGCGATACGGTCTTCGATGTCTTCCCCCAGCGGCAGAGCTTCCGCGGCATATTGCGAGAGCTCGTCATGATGGCCGATCATGACCGAATACTTGGCGTTCATGAATAGCGTGATGTCATTCGCATCGTTCCCGAATGCCACATAGCCGCCTTTCTTCACGGCAAGCCCTGCGAGCGCCCCCCACTTGTCAACGTTCGGAGGGCTGACGTCCAGCACGTTCTCTTTCCCGTGACGATGCACGACAACGCCAAGCTCCGCCGCTTTCTTCGCAAGCCCCTCCATGTCGTTGGACGTTAGAATCAATACTTTCACAATCGCCTTGTGCGCTTCCAGCCCGATTCTCTTCGCCAGCCGGGAAGGATCGACATTCGCCAGAATGGGGTGGTCGGCTGCGCCGGTATAGGTGTAATCCCACTCTCCGTCTATCAAGAAAGTCGCCTCATGCTCCTTCAGCAGCCGTTGCAGCGCTTCCCTCTGCTCCGGCGAGAACGGAACGGCGTGCTCCAGCTCTCCTCGCCGAGCAACCAACGATCCGTTCCCTCCGATCAGCGTATGCCGATGAAACCGCCGATCGAGCACCGGAAGCATGTCCCGGATCGGTCTGGCCGAGGCGAAGAAAACCGTATGCCCCTTGGCCTCAAGGCGTTCGAGCGCCTCCAGCAGCTTTGCCGTCACCGGCTTCCCTTTAAAACAGATCGTGCCGTCCAAATCGAATACGAAATTCATCCCCGCGCCCCAATCCCGCTTGTCGTCTGCAGCGTTAGCTAACCACATTATTCACGAGAAATCGGCTCTGCGCAAGGTAAGCATGCGACAGAGCCGACGGCGGCAAGAAGCGATTTTATTTATCCAGGGCTGCCAATACGGCGTTGACGCCGTACGTATTGCCGATCGGACCATAGCCGAGAGCAAGCTCTCCGTTAATGGCATAGAGCTGATCCTTCTGAACGGACTTAAGCTTGCTCCATACGGCGCTGTCGTCCCACTCGTCCGTTAAGGCCGGAATGGACTTGTCGCTGTAATTGAAATAGCCCAGGAACAGATGATCCGGATCGAGCTTGCTCAAGCCTTCCAGCGTGATCTCGGCGCCGTTACTCGCCTCTTCGCCTTCCGGAGCCTTTAAGCCGAGCCCCTCGTAATAAGGCTTCAAATAATCGGTTCCTTGCAGCCATACCGCCTTCTCCCTGACCTGCACGAAGGCTACCGACCCTTCCACTTGGGTCAGCTTTTCCTTGGCAGTGCTCAGAAGCTCGCGATATTCGGCAATATACTTCTCCGCAGCGTCCTCTTGTCCAAGTATTTCACCGAACGCGGTGACGACCGACGGCCAATCTCCCCAGATGTTTGCCTTCTCCTCATCGAGGATAACGGTTGTGGCGATTTTCTCCAGCTCGGCGGTTATCTCCGTGTTGGTCGCGTTGCCGGCAATAATCAAATCGGGGGCATAAGCCAGCAAAGCCTCCAGGTTCACGCTTGTGTTCTCGCCTACAATGGTCAACTCGTCCAGCCGATCGATGTAGGGCTTGTAGCTTTCCGTGCTTAGAACGGATTGCTTCTCGGTGAAGGGCAGCACGACTGCCAGCGAATCCAGGTCAAAAAGAAGCATAGAATCCGTATAGCCCCAGTGGACGACTGCCACCTTCTTCGGCGCCTCCTGAATCGTAATGCTTCCGTTAGCGGCGCTGATCGTTCTAGGGAAAGGACTGGCTGGCGATGGTTCATGGCTTGGACTTGACGCAATCGTCGGCTCAGGACTGGCGCTTGAAGATGTCGAAGGCTCGCCATTCTTGCCGGAGCAGGCGCTGAGCATCAGCGCAAGACTTAATACCAGGGCAACTATCGTCAGTGGTCGAATACGAACATTCATGGGGGGCATCCTCTCTGTTTTCCGGTATATGATAACGATTCTCAATATCAATTAGAACCTTATCATCCTATCCGCGCAAAGAAAATAGAGGAATTCCCGAATCTATACTGGACGATTTCGCTTCCGATACAGGCCGACCTGACCGGGCGGCACGCCCATGCGTTTCTTGAAGAGCCTGCTGAAATAATAGGCGTCCGCATATCCCACGCTTTTGGCGACGATGGATACGGAGAATTGGCCCGTTGCCAGCATTTCGTTCGCCAGATTCATCCGATGCTGAATCAAATAATCGATCGGCCCGATGCCCGCATATTTACGAAAAAGATAAGAGAAATATTTCGCCTTGATTCTGTATCTCTCCGCCAATCTCTCCAGCGTCAGCGGCTCAGCATGGTGCATCCGAATATACTGCATCGCTTCATCGATCAGCGGATAGCTTTCCTGATTTTGCCGAAGGCGCTCCGATTGAAGCAGATGGTGCAGCAGACGATAAAAAATCGCCTTCTTCTCCAGCATGCCCATGCTGCCGGGCGAGGAAGCGGCTTGCATCAATTGCTCCAGCAGCTGTCTGATTTCAGGATCAAAGGCAGAACACAGCACGGATACTTCCGTTAACCGAAATGCATCCCGCATATTAGAGAGGACGGGGAGATAATGAACCAGCCCGTACTCGAAGCCCTCCCGTCCAACGTGAATCTCCAGTTTCTTGCCGAGGCCGCCTAACAGCACCTTGCCCGGCTCAAGCCGGTAGCGCTGCTCCTCGTCGAATACAAACTCCGCTTGTCCGCTCAGCCCCATCACGATCGCGCACTTGCTCGTCGGCTGACTGACATGACCGGTATACATCCGGTCGGCATCCAGCTGCGTCCGATACGCGCCAAATACATCCAAGGGAATCTTCGCGAAGTCCTGCGCCAACTCCTCATAAGGGTACCCCACTTCATCACCTCGCGTCCGTTCCTTCGGCGGAAGTGCATAAACCTTCCCGTATCCGCTTATTGTCCCATTATAGATCAGCCTCGCGCCAACGACGAAACTAATCTCCGTTCAAATTCGGAATTGTACCTGAACTCAAAGCCATTTTGTGCGATATATCATCGCGCATGGCTCGGGAGAGTGTTATCCTTTGTCTAATCTTCCGAATATCGACTTTTCTTAAGGAGGTTTAAGCAATGACATCCCCTTCCTCTGCCCCGATGCAGCGCACCCGCCATCCCAAGTCATGGACGTTGATCGTCTTACACCTGTTCTTGTCGCTGGGCGCGATCTACGGAGGCCTGGCCCTGATTCTCGATCCTGCCGGGGGCCTGCTGGGTTTTCCTCTTTCCTATCTGGACTGGCTTCCCATCCGCAGCTTCCTGCTTCCTGGACTGTTGCTGTTCATTTTTTTCGGAATTATTCCCTTGATCGTGGCGGCCTCTCTCTATGCACATTGGAAATTCCCCTTTGCCGAGCGCTTGAATCCCTTCCGCGACAAGATCTGGTCGTGGACGTTCTCCTTATACACCGGCTTTGCCTTGATCATATGGATTGCCGTGCAGATGTATCTCATCCAGATAGCGGCTCTCGTGCATATCTTCTATATCGCCTTGGGACTTCTGCTGCAGATCGTGACGCTATGGCCGGGAACTCAAGCCCGCTATGAACGTTCCCCCGTACGTTAACCAAAACCGAATCTATAACGTCAGCCGGGAGAAATGGAACTACGGGCCTTATCTCGTGGAAGAAGGCGTGGATATGCTGATCGAGCAGATGAGCAAGCTATAGCATTGTCTAGCAAATAGCAAAAAACGCTCAGGGCGCCGTCCTGAGCGTTTTTTCGCATGGAACTCCATTCGGAGCGTGTTAATTCCAGAGAGTTACGGCTGAGCCCAATCGTCGACAATTAGCATTGTGCTGCGATCGACCTGCAGGCCATGGGCTTGCTTCCTGCCGTCGCGCAGCTCGAACAAATACCGCTCCTGGTCTGCTTCATAGCCGAGAGCGACGACTTCGGCCGCCGCCAGATCCAGCTTGCCGGCATACACAGCAAGCAGGCTCCGAACGGCCGTCTTGGCTTCCTCCGTCGATTCATCCATTCCCAGGTGAATGGCAAGGCTGTCCGCATCTTGCTGCCTTAGCGCATCCAGATATCTCTGCGCATCGCGGGCCGCGACCAAATAGAGCCCAATATACGGGGAATCGTACAACGGTCTTCGCTGCTCTTCCGGCAGATCGGCCGCCGGTCCGTCTTGCTTGCGGTATTTCACCTGCAGCGGAATGCTGCTTTCTTTCCCTTCCCGCACCCCTTGAAGGATGAAATTCTCGATATAATAGCTCTCGTCCTGCTCATTCGAATCCAGCTTCAGCTGAAGGTCCCCCAGCTTGTCGAATTGCTGACGAAGCCCAGTCAGAACCTGCTCCATCTGTTCCGACGTATATTCGTTCTCCGCAAAAGCCATCAAGCCGGCTAACTTCTCCGCGTCCTCCAGCTTCAAGGCGTTCAAGAACTTTTGGGCGTCTGCCGTCGCAATCTGCTCCAACGCCGGGCTTTCATTCGCCGAAGGCTCCGCAGACGGGCTTGCTGGCTGTGCAGCCGCAGATGCCGAAGGCACAACCGGCGCCGGCGACGAGGATGGCGACTCCTCTGAATTGCTGCATGCGGCCAGCGTCGCTGTCAGGATAGCCGAGAGCATGAAGGTACGGATCAATGCTTGTTTTTGTCCCTTTTTCTTCACTTAGTCCACTCCTATAAAGTTGCATTTACCCATTAGACAAGAAGCCCGGCCGGTCGGTTCCCTGAATTCATAAAAAACCGGAAATATTCTTGCAATGGGGATGCAACTCAGAGTGAACCTGTAAGGGCGAATCTGACGGTTCGGCTGAGCGCGGCAGGAAGCACGCTGACGTGCCCTTCGCCGGGAAACTTGACCAGCTCCGAGTGGAAACCGTGGACGGCAAGGGACTGCAGGCTGGCCTGCAGTCGTTCCGCGTCCTCTACCATGCCTTCAAGCTCGTCTTCGCCAATGGTCAGCATCAGCCGGGGAGCGCTGGAATCATGCGGCAACGGGAACGAGCAAGCGAAGCGCTCCTTCTCCCGGAATACGGCGCGATGGTTCCACCAGGCGGAAGGGCTGCCCGCCACATAATTCTGAAAAGAATTCGGCCGGCTGAACAGCGCATGCAGCACGAACAGCCCTCCCAAGGAATGGCCGAACAGCGTCTGCCGACCGACATCGATCGGGTACTCCTGCTCGATCATCGGCCTCAGCTCCTGCTCAATAAATTGCAGAAATGCATCCGCGCCTCCGTTCGGCGGCCAATCCTCGCCCCCCGGTCGTACCGGAAGATTCTCCCTAGGCGCCGGGGTTGTGAAGTCGTAGCAGCGGCGATTCATATCGAAGGGCTCCCGGGAAGGATAGCCGATCCCTACAATGACAACCGGATCGAAGCCGCGTGGCTTGCGCGTCTGCAGCCTAGCGGCTTCAGATAGCGTCCCGAATACGGCATCACCGTCGAGCGCATAGATGACGGGATACCCATTGGCGGGAGGATCAGACTTGGGGAGAGAGAGCAGAATCCGGTATTCCAGCCCATTAAGACCGGAGCATACGGTTTTCTCAAAGCACCCCTCTACCAGCAGTCTCGCAGCGGCGGCGTTGCTCATGGCGCGATCAGCCCGACCACATCATCGATGATTTTGCCGTAGGCGATCAATCCGCTGCCGGTCCAGTATTGATCGCTCACCTCGTATACCTGGCCGTTCTTCGCGGCGGGCATGCTCTTCCAGACTGCGCTCTCCGTCATTTCCTTCATGGAAGCCGTGCCTGTGCCTCCGTAATTAATCGTAAAAATATAATCGACGCCTAGCTCAGGGAGAATTTCCTCCGACAGGTCTACGCTGTTTTTCCCTTCGACGAGCTGACTTGCGGCAATGCCAAGCTCATGCGAGAGCACGAATCCTCCGAAGTAGTTGCCTCCGATCAGGAACATCCCCTTGCCGTTAAAGTTCATAAGCGCCGCTCGCTTGTCTTTCATCACAGGATCGAGCCTAGCCTTCGCTTCCTCGACCTTACGATGGTAGGCTTGCAGCGTCTGCTCCGCCTCGGCGGACCTGTCGAGCAGCTCGCCCAGCTTCGTTATGGAGCTTTCCAGATCGCCCGCCGCGTTCTTGAACACGTAGGTAGGCGCGATCTTCGAATAGTTCTCATACACCCCGTTTTCCGCGTACATAGCCGTATGCAGAATGATCAGGTCCGGCTCCAAAGCCATCACGGCTTCCGGCGAAGGCGGCAAGCCTCCGACAAAGTCGATCTTCGGAACATCCGCCAGCCGATCCTGCAAATATTCCTGGGCGCGGTCTCCATTGCCCCATTGCGCAACCGGCAGAACCCCGATGCTGAGCAGGGAATCTTCCATATAAGGGGCAAACACCCGTATCGGCTTGTCCGGCAAAGCCACCTCGTGCCCCAGCTCATCCACAATTGAACGGGGGGAATCCGGCGCCTCGGACGAGCTCCCCTGGGCGTTGGCTGAAGCCGTCGGAGCGGACGGCGAGGCTTCGGACGGACTTGGCGATGCAGCGGTCGGAGAACCCTTCTCCGTCCCGCATGCGGCTAAAACCGCAATCAGAAATATAAGCGCAAGAGCGGCAATTCCTCGCGACACTACGGCTGCAACTTGCAGATTTGGACTTCTATGCATAGCGTTCATACTCTCCCTTTTGTGATAACTATTCTCATTCAGGTCGATTATAAGCGCTTCTCCTAGGAGCATCCATGGACTGTATCCGCAGCGGGGCTTGGACAATATCCGGTAAACAGCAGATGCATTTCGTCCAACATCCGGCTAACGGAGAAGGCGGAGTACTCCAGCCAAGGGTCCGACGGGATCGGATGAACGCAACCGCTCTGTACGGCTTTAAGCCGCAGCCACTCGGGATCGTGCTGAAGCGTAAGCCAGTAGATGCGCGAGGCCGCCTCGGGACAGACCAGAACGAGAATTCTGTCCGGACGAAGCTCGTTCAGCTCGCTCAAGGTGAGCCTGCAATTGTATAGGGGCTCTTCGGAATAGGCAAAGGAGAGCCCGAGATCCTGATGCAGCACCTCCTCAATCCCTCGATTGCGATACAGATGGATGCCCTCTGCATTCACCCGCAGAACGACAAGCAGTTCCTGACCGATCACGTCGGCCAGCCGGGCGGCGGCAGGCCCGAGCTTGCGTTCATACTCCTTGATCCACGACACTGCCCTCCCCTCCACGCGAAGGAACGAAGCCACCTGCCGGAGCTGCAGCCGCCACTCGTCTTGATAGTCCACGAACAGCGAGGGAGCGATGCCGCTCAATATCCGGCGCTCCTCCTCCGCAATCCGTCCCGTTCCGATAATCGCATCCGGGCGAATTCTCACCAACCTGTCCAGCTCCGGGACAGGGTTGGGCTCTTCATATTTCATGTGGAGCTGTATCTGAGCTTGGTACGCATGATAATAATACGGTGTCCACTTGGAATTCAGCGGCGCTGCTACCGGGACTAATCCCAAAGCGAGCAATTGCCCTATCATGGAGGGAGAACAAGCGGCGACCCTTTGCTTTGGCTGCGCCGCGAACGAAGAGGGAGAGACTCCAACCTCTTTCTTGAACTTGCGGCTAAAATAGAATTCATCGCTGTAACCGACTCGCTGCGCAATCTCCCTCAGCCGATAATCCGTTTCGGTCAAATAGCGTTTGGCCCGGTTGATTCGCAAATCGGTCAAGAAATCCATGGCGCTCTGCCCGTAGGTTTTCTTGAACAGATCCACGAAGTATTTCGGGCTGATATAAGCCGCTGCCGCCAACTGCTCTACGGTCAACGGTTCGTGAAAGTGCTGTTCCATATAGCTTCGAACCGCGGATAGTCGATGATCGGAAGCTTGGCCCCGACTGCGCTCCCCGCAGCTTCCACTCTGATTCATGATGCTTTCCCCCCATCCTGTCCTCCAATTGTATCAGTAGTGAGAATCGTTATCAATTAGAGGGAGAAAAGAATGCCTTCAGTCCCTCACGGGCATCAACACGAAAAAGACCCCCACGGGTCTTTTGCTATGTCTGCTATTTACAGCCTCTTTAAGTTCGTACAGACTGTTCATCTCCGTACAGCTCGTTCAGATGAGCAATATGAGCGACTCCCCAGTCGTTCATGGCCTGCAAGAGAGGCGTCATTCGTTGACCGTATTCCGTAATGGAATATTCGACTTTGGGAGGAATTTGATGATAGACCTCGCGATGGATAATATCGTGATATTCTAGCTCCCTCAGCTGTTGGGTGAGCATCTTCTTCGTAATGTCCGGGATCGCCTTTTGAAGCTCGCTGAACCTCATCGTCCCATTGGCAAACAGCCGCAGCAGGATGATCGGCTTCCACTTTCCGACCAGGATATCCAACGCCGTTTCAAATTTACAATATGTGCTCATCCCGTACCCTCCAGCCCATGTACCGCCTAAGGTTTATTTTTGTATACTACGTTTACTTTAAGTGCCTACTTACTGAAATCGCCCCCGCATCCTATGATAATTCTAGGTTCAGAGGAACACAAGCAGAGGAGAGAACAAGATGAATATCGCGTTATGGATTGTGCAGGGTCTGTTAGCATTCGGATTTGTTTATTCCGGATGGATGAAGGCGGTCCGGCATGAACAAGCTAAATCGTCCTGGCCTTGGGTAAGTGAGGCTCCGAGGGGGTTGGTGGCCTTCATCGGAGTCGCAGAGCTGCTCGGGGCTCTCGGGTTGATCCTGCCCCATGCCCTTCATATCGCGCCTGCACTGACGCCTATTGCTGCGTTTGGGCTTGCCTCTGTAGTTCTTATGGGAGGCGCATTCCATATCAAGAGGAAAGAGTACCCACAAATCGGCGTGAATATCGTATTCCTGGCTTTAGCCTTATTTATAGCCTTGGGCCGCCTGTGAGCTGCTTTCTTATCGAAGGCTTCTGCATCCTATTTTCCTACAGGGCCAAGCCCTCCGATTCTCTTATCAGCGGAGCACAGGCCCGCTTTTCGTTGCAAATGTTGTGAAAATATTCACATAATTTGTGATATCAGTCACATCCGATGCGCAAACGGCAATCGTATAATTTCGTTAGCGGCGATGGCGAAAGCCGTGAGCTGTAAGGAGGTAACCAACCATGACAACGAAGAGAGAAAAGCTGGTGCTTGTCGGCAACGGAATGGCAGGCATAGGAACCCTGGAGCAAATTCTGAAGCTTGGCGGAGCCTACGACATTACCGTCTTCGGCAGCGAGCCTCACCCGAACTATAACCGAATTATGCTGTCTTACGTTCTTGAGGGCAGCAAAACGCTCGAAGATATTGTGCTGAACGATTGGAGCTGGTATAAGGACAATCGCATTACCCTATACACGGGAACGACTGTGACCCGCATCGATGCAGCTTCCCGTCAGGTGATCGCCGACAACGGCATCGCCGTGCCCTATGACAAGGTCATTTTGGCGACGGGATCACGCTCCTTCATCCTGCCGATTCCGGGCAGCGACAAGAATGGCGTTATCGGCTTTCGGGATATCGCGGATTGCGAAGCCATGCTGGAGGCGGCTGGCCAATATCGCAAGGCGGCCGTCATCGGCGGCGGTCTGCTCGGACTGGAAGCGGCCAAGGGACTCGTGAATCTCGGCATGGACGTGACGGTCGTGCATCTGATGGAAGACTTGATGGAGCGGCAGCTTGACCGGAACGCTTCCGCGATGCTGCAAGCCGAACTGGAACGGCAAGGCATCAAGTTCGCGATGGGCAAGCAAACCGTAGAACTGGTCGGGGATGAACGGGTGCAGGGGCTGCGTTTCAGCGACGGCAGCGAGCTCGCCGCGGATTTCGTAGTCATGGCGGTGGGCATCAAGCCGAATGTCGCTCTTGCCCAGGCCAGCGGAATTACCGTCAACCGCGGGATCGTCGTCAACGATTATATGGAAACGTCGATGGCGGATGTCTTCTCGGTTGGCGAATGCACGGAGCATCGCGGCGTCTGTTACGGCTTGGTCGCTCCGTTGTTCGAGCAAGGCGCGGTGCTGGCCAAGCATCTATGCGGCGCAGCCACCCTGCCTTACGAGGGCTCCGTCGTCTCCACCAAGCTTAAAATCTCGGGCGTGGACGTGTTCTCTGCGGGAGAGTTTATCGAAACCCCTGAGCATGTCGTCATTGCGGCGAAGGACGAGTGGAAAAAGACGTATAAGAAAGTTTTGCTGCGCAACAACGCCATCGTAGGAGCCGTGCTGTACGGAGATATCACGGAATCGGCCAGCTTGCAGAAGCTCGTGAAGCAAGGCGCGGAGATGACCGAGGAAATCTATGCCGAAGTGATGGGGGCAGGCTGCTGCGGCGGCGGGACGAAGAAAAGCGCATCCGTAGAAGCCATGGCCGATGAAGAGATCGTCTGCGGCTGCAACGGCGTGACCAAGAAAGCGATCGTGGACGCCGTTACGGAGAACGGCTTCACCACCGTGGACGAAATCAAGGCTTGCACGGGAGCTACCCGTTCGTGCGGGGGCTGCAAGCCTGTTGTCGAGCAAATCCTGCAATACGTTCTCGGAGACGGCTTCCGAGAAAGCGCCAAGCAGGGGATTTGCGGCTGTACGCCATTAAGCCGGGATGAGATTGTGGCAGAAATCAAGGCCAAGGGTCTGCGAAGCGGCAAAGAGGTCATGAACGTGCTCGGATGGAGGCAAGAGGAAGGTTGCTCGAAATGCCGTCCGGCGCTCAATTACTATCTCGGCATGCTTTACCCGGACACTCACGAGGAGGAGAGCGAATCCCGCTTCGTGAACGAGAGAATGAACGCGAACATTCAGAAGGACGGAACCTTCACCGTCGTTCCGCGCATGTACGGAGGCGTTACGACGCCGGAGGATCTGAAAAAAATCGCCGACGTCTCGCTCAAATACAACGTGAAGGTCGTCAAAGTCACCGGCGGCCAGCGCCTCGACCTGATCGGCGTGAAGCGGGAAGACTTGCCTAAAGTGTGGGAAGAGCTCGATATGCCTTCCGGCTACGCCTACGCCAAATCGCTCCGCACGGTCAAAACCTGCGTAGGCTCGCAGTTCTGCCGATTCGGGACGCAGGATTCCATGAGCATGGGCGCGCTGCTCGAACGCAAATACGAGCGGCTCGATATGCCGGCCAAGTTCAAGATGGCGGTGAACGGCTGTCCCCGCAACTGCGCGGAAGCTTGCACGAAGGACATCGGCATCGTCGGCAATGACGGCGGGTGGGAAATCTTTATCGGAGGAAACGGCGGGATCAAAGCGCGGCTTGCCGACTCCTTCTGCAAGGTGAAAACGGATGAGGAGCTGGTGGAGATTTGCTCGGCGGTCATCCAGTACTATCGAGAAACCGGCAAGTATTTGGAAAGAACCTCGGAATGGGTGGAACGGATGGGACTTGCCCATATCCAGGACGTCATTCTGAACGATGAAGACAACCGTAAACAGCTGGCCGCCCGAATCGACTTCGCTCTTGCCCAGGTGACGGAGCCTTGGCAAGCGATGCTGAAGAACGAGAAAGCCCGGAATGCGCTGTTTGAAACGGTAAAACCCTAGAGAACAAGGAGAGAACCGCCATGAATACGACGATGCAGGAGTATAATGTGGGCTCGCTGGAGGACTTCCTGCCGAGAATCGGCCGGGTTGTCGAGCTGGGTGGCGTGCAATTGGCGTTATTCCGCACCAGCGAAGGGACGATCTATGCGCTGGAGAACCGAAGCCCCCATCCGAAAGGCGGCCCGCTGGCCGAGGGGATGGTGTCGGGCTGTTACCTGTACGATCCTCTCTATGATTGGAAGATTGATCTGCGAAGCGGCGAAGTGCAGGCACCGGACCGCGGCATTGTAAAGACCTATCCCGTCACTGAGACGGCGGGACAGATCAAGGTTTGCTTGTAAGGCAGGTTAAGCCACTCACGATCCCTCAGAGAACGGCAGGTGGGCACAATGTTCACGCAAAATGTAGAAAACCTGGTCGAGACCGCCCTGGGCAAACGCGACCGAATGAAGGAAAGCTGGTCTAAGTATGGATTAGCGGCTGTGCTGGCCGGGGCCTACGTCGGAATCGGCATCATTCTCATCTTCACGCTGGGCGCTCCGCTGGCGGCGGCCAAATCTGCGCTGCAGCCGTTAGTTATGGGCGCCTCCTTCGGAATCGCGCTGACGCTGGTCGTATTCGCAGGCTCGGAGCTGTTTACCGGGAACAACATGTACTTCACCGCCAGCACGCTTGCGGGACGAACCAGCATCCTGGATACGCTCAAGAACTGGATTCTGGTTTTTGCCGGCAACCTGATTGGCGCAGTGCTTCTGGCTTGCTTGATCCGGGGAACCGGATTGTTCAGCGCGGCACCTCCGGAGCATCTGCTGTTTGCCGCCGCTGCCAAGAAGATGAGCCTGCCGTTCTCGGAGCTGTTCTTCCGCGGCATTCTCTGTAACTGGCTCGTCTGCTTGGCGCTATGGATGGCTTCGCGCGCCAAGAGCGAGGCGGCCAAGCTTATTCTGATCTGGTGGTGTCTGTTCGCGTTCATCGCCAGCGGCTACGAGCACAGCGTCGCGAACATGACGCTGCTCAGCACCGCCGTACTGCTGCCGGGCCACCCCGAGACGATAACGCTGGCAGGCTGGTTTCACAACATGATTCCGGTAACGCTGGGCAATATCATCGGCGGCGGATTATTCGTCGGCATGGCTTACTGGTTCATCTCGCCGGTTCGAGGTAAGCGCAGCGACGCATAGAGAGAGGCATTGGCGGCTTTGGACGATACAGCTCGTGCTGCGAGAGCTCTGTCTAACGCGGTAAGTCAGGGGGAGGCTCCTCTCCCTAGACTTACCGCGTTCCTTCGTGTGTCATCCTATACCCGCTATCCCCCGCCCCGTATGTAGTTGCTCAGCGCTTCCGCCTCGCTCTTGGCCTTGTTGCCCTCCGTCAGCTTTAACAGCCCATTATGCATCGTTAAATCCTTGTTGAAGAGTTCTCCGTTTGAGCCTTGCAGGAAAGCCCCTTGCAGCCCCGCTCTGACATAATAGGTGTCCGGTTCCCCATCCTCCTGCTTCCCAGGAATAAAATATAAGTCTGGTTAAAGTCGAGAACATCGCCGGCCGGCTGCAGCATCTCATCTACTTTTCCAAGCTGGTAAAGCTTGATATGCCGGTATTCCTTCCCCTTCAAGGTAGACAGGACTTCCACGCTCGAAACGACGCCGTACTGTTTTTGTTGGAATACAGAGACAGGCTTTCCGACAACAATGGCATCTGCGCTGGCGGTGCTTACTGGAACACTATTTAAAACAAAAAATGCGCCCTCGCTTTTGGCGATGCAGCGCACGTTAGTCTCTAAACGACAACAGAGAAGAAAAGGAGGCATGCGGCTCAGCCTCCAGTCTACGTTTGCCGTTTGTTTAATTGGCCGGTTGCAGAAGCAGCTCGGCTATCGCGTCCAATTGCTTCAGGGTAGAAATCGGATCGGTCGTGAAGTAGGTACTCCAATCCAGTGGGAAGACCTTATGATTGGCGTAGGCGGGAAGCGCCTTCCAGATTGCACCATTGGTAATTTCCTTCGCCCTCTCGGAGCCTCCGTCGTTCTCCAGCACGGAGAGGAATACATAATCGGAGCCTGCATATTCGGGCAGAACTTCCAGGGAGATTTCCAATTGCCCCAAGCCCGGATCGAATACATCCTTCTGTACGGCTTCCGGCGGCTTCAAGCCGAGCAGGTCGTAAATAATGTAGCCGCCCATCGCTTTGTTGCCGTATATAAATTGATTCTTGGGACGGATATTGACGATGGAAACCGTCTCGTTCTCCCCGATGACGGATTGGACTGTTTTCTTGGTTTGCTCTACTTTACTCTCGAATTGCTGAAGCCAGGCTTTCGCTTCCGCTTGCTTGCCCAGAATGTCTCCGAACAGGGAGATTTGCTCCGGCGGAGTGTATTGCAGCCATGGAATCCAGATCGTTGGCGCGATTTTGGATAACTCGTCATACGTGGCCTCGACATGGGTTACAATGAGATCTGGATTGAGGTCGATGATCTTCTCCAGATTTAACCCCGTCCATGGATCTCCTACGTGCTCAATCCCCGCCCATTCCTGCTCGAGCAGCGGATAGGCCGCCCACTCATTGTCCGCGCCGACAGGTTTGACTCCGAGCGCAAGCATAGCTCCCGTATATTGAATGGCAACAATGCGCTGCGGGTTGACCGGAATCGTACTCACGCCCTTGCCGTGCTGGAATTCGCGGGTGCTTCCACCCTCGTTCCCCTTGCTTGCCGCTGTATTCTCTCCGCCCTGTGCGACTGACGCTTCCGGAGCCGAAGACGGGGAAGCCGTTGCAGACGGCTTAGCGTCATTGTTCGAACAAGCTGACAGTACGGCTATCAGCAACAGCGCCGTCATGATGATCGATATCCCTTTTTTGTGCGCCAAGAAAATTACCTCCTGATAGTGATTCTCATTATCATAAAGAATCATATCAGGGATACCTCTTTCCGGGCCATAGTTCACCGTAAGATATTATTTGGACTTTCATAAGATCGTCAGGCAAACCATCGCTCGATATCGGTTAGTTGCCACTGAATCGACAATGGGTCGTAACCGTGCCACCGACTCATATCGGCATGGTATAGATGCCTGCCCTCTTGCAGATATGCCTGCCAATGCTCGCTGGCCAGCATCTCCCGCATTCTGGCTCCGGCTAGAGGCGAAGGCTCTGTCACCACAATCGTATGCTCGGCTCGATAATCCGGCAAGATCGCGGCGAGATCGATGTCCACGGCTGCCCGATCCGCTACGGCCCTTCTGACTTGCGCAGGGGAAGGCCAGTTCAGTTCGGCATAAACGACCTGGCTGCCCATCCCTCTGTTCAAATAGAGGAAAGAAGTCGTTTCCCTGATGTTGACGATGAGTGCCGTTTGCTCAAGCACCCTGGACTCCTGCAGCGTCTGACGCGCCGTCATCAACCGCCGATCGAATTGCTCCAGCCACTTGCGCTCCTGCTCGGTTCTTCGAACAATTCTGGCCAGGAGGTGAAGATGCTCCCGCCAATCGCCGAGATACCAAGGAACCACCAACGTAGGAGCCAGTTGACGAAGCTCCCGCAAACGCTTGTGCGGGATATTATCAATGCCGATAATCAGGTCGGGACGAAAACCCGCTATTTCCTCGATCGTGAACTCCGAAGCCCAGTCGCGGCAGACGCATCCCGATTCATGCAAGATCTCGTCGTATTCCCCGAAGCGCCAAGGAAATGCCGTTGTCGCTGAAGGCACGATGCCCAGAGCCAGCAGATGCATGGTGAGATGCGGGTTCAAGGAAACAATGCGTTTAGCCGATTGAACATACCGAGTCGGCGACACCCCGACCTCTTGCTTAAAACGTCGGCTCACATAATACTGATCCTGATATCCAACCTCTCTGGCCAAGTCGCTGAGCCGCATGTCGTCGAACAGAAGGCGCTCTTTAATATGATGGATACGCAGAGCGGTCACATAGTCAGTAAGGCTTTTGCCGCTGATCTGCTTGAACAGCACCGAGAAATATTCCGGACTGAAGCCGGCCATCTGTGCCAGGGTATTACGGTTCAACTCTTCATGGTAATGCAGATCCACGTATCTCATCGTTCGGCGAATCGCTTCTTCGTTGCCGTATTCTTGGGCCGTGGAGTGAATGTTGGCTTGCATCAATTCGTGAAGCCACTCATGGAATACACGATCCGCATACGCAGCCTCCAATTGTCCGGGAGTATCGGAAGCCCGAACCATTTCCTTGGCAAGATAAAGCATGCGTGGAGCCATCGGCATCTCAATCTCGCCCCAGTCGGTCAATCCCTCGTCTTCCCGGGAATAGCGAATGCCGTCCGACACTTCCTCTCTATACTTAAGTCTTTCGAAAGAAACGATAATCACGGAGATGTCGTTAAAATACGGCTCGATGGCGAGAGCCATGCTCGGCAGCGCGTAGTAGCAGCGTCCTGCAGATATCGGAAACTTCCGGTCTTGAATCGTTAGCATCCCCATCCCGCTTTCGAAGACCAGCAAGGCGTGGAGCGGCTTGGGAGCCAGGTGAAGGCCCTCCCCTAAGCTGAATTGCTCCGCAGCTACAAGCTCGTTCCTGATCCGGCCAGAAGGTAGGGGTTGGGCGTTCTTGCGGTCATTCTCCATCTCAGCTACCTCTTTCGTTCCGAATAAAAAAATAAAGGCTGTCGGTTTGTTGCCGACAGCCTTCATGGCGATTAGTCCAGAATGATGCTTTCCAGTTTAACATTAACAGGATTGGCGATCGTATCCCCAACCGGGCATTTGCTCTCCAGAAATTGCACGAATTCCTCGACCTTTTCTCTTGGCGAATCGGTTTTAATGAAGAACGTATAACGAATGTCGGAATAGCCTGGACGAACCGAGGATTTGTTAAAAAATCCATCGAGATCGAGGTCTCCCTCCACCTCTACGCGAAAATCCTCCAGCTTTACGCCGAACTTGGGCGCGTAGACTCTGGCTACGATGGACTGGCAAGCGCCTAACGCCGCGAGCAGCGCCTCGACCGGATTCATGCCGGTATCCGTTCCTCCCAGACTCTTCGGTTCATCGATGATTAATTCGAAATTTCGCGCTGTCGTTTTGACTTTAACCCCATCTTGCAGATGCGCAGTTGCTTTAAAAGTTTGGACTGCAGCCATGATGTTCTCTCCCTTGAAGATCAATAGTTTTCCTGATCGCTTCCTTTTAATACCAAACTTTTCCACTGTGTATGATGTGAATTATATCGTCCCAGCAGGGCACTGTCAATCCAGCTCCGGTGAAGGATAATTGTCGAGAACCGTCGAATATCTTCGGTTATGATGACGATAAAACGCGTACTGACCCTGACGTTCTTATTTATACTCCTCTTGACCGGAATACGGCTGACCTGGATTTTGTCAGGCTGGCCTCAGGAGCGGCCACTCGCCGTTCAGGGCGTGCTTGATCTCCGCGAGTTGTCGTGGAATGCCCCGATTCTGCTTGAGGGCGAATGGATATTTTACCCCGAGCGATTCCTATTGCGGGGAGAAACGGGCCAGGCGGTAACGGAAGGCGTTACGGCGGTTCTGCCCGGCTCTTGGGATGGCCTGTTCGCCGACTCTCGGCAGATGACAGGCTACGGAAGCTACCGCCTGCTCATTAGGCTGGGCGATCCGATCAAGAGAAAGCTGGCTGTGGCTATGCCTACTACGATTGCCGCCTCGGAGCTGTATGCGGACGGGGTTAAAATCGGCGAAGCAGGAACGCCGGGGACGACTGCCCGCGATACTACAGCTTCCGAGAGCTTGTATAGCGTTACCTTCGAGACCGATAAATCCGAGGTTGAGCTTGTCATCCATATGGCTAACTTTAGCAATGCAGTGCAGGGGGGACTGCCTTACTCGATTCAATTCGGAACCGAGGATGCGGTCATGAGCGACAAGCAATTCAATATGGCGATGCAGCTGCTCGTCTGCATCGTGTTATTGATTCATGTCGTGTATGCGCTCATTCTATTCGGCATGGGGGCTCGGCAACGGGCCCTGCTCACCTTCTCCGCGCTGGTGATATGCGCTGTAATGACGGTCCTCGTGACGGATGACAAGCTGTTGGTGACCTGGATGGAATTACCGTATAACGTCAGTCTGAGACTCAATGTACTAGGCTATATCTGGGTAGCCGCTCTGCTGGTCAGCTTCGTGCATCAGCTCTATCCGAAGCTGATGAAGAGACCTTGGCATATTTACTACGGCGCGTTGACGCTTGCCCTGACGGTGGCGACAGCGCTGCTGCCTACAGCTTATATCACGCTGGTCGATCTGTTTACGCTGCCTTTCATGCTCGGCGGCTTCCTGTATGCGCCGTTTCTGATGCTTCGGGCTACGCTGAGGGTGGACCGCAATGCCATCTTCCTATGGCTCGGGTTTGTCAGTCTGGCCGTTAACCTGATCTGGGGGATCACGCGTGCCAACAGCTACGGTCTTCGCTATTTACACTTCTATCCGATCGACTTCATCGTCGTCTTTCTTGCTTTTGCCGCTTATTGGTTCAGGCTGTATTTTAACAATTTGCAGCAAACCGCACTGCTGGCAGATGAACTGAGAAAAGCCGATAAGCAGAAGAACGACTTTCTGGCCAACACCTCGCATGAGCTTCGCAACCCGTTGCACGGCATGATTAACATCGCCCGCAGCGTATTGGAGGAGCAGCACGTTCGTCCCGAAAGTCAGGAAAAGCTGGAGCTGCTCATTACGGTCGGCAAGCGCATGTCCTTGCTGTTGAATGACATCCTCGATTTGGACCGTCTAAGGAGCAAGGGACTGCCGTTGCAGCCGCGAGCGGTACGGGCCCAGGGTCCGGCTGCCGGAGTGATCGATATGATGAGCTTTATGACGGAGGGCAAACAGATCGAGCTGCGCAATGAAATTCCCGAAGATTTCCCCCCAGTTCTGGCCGATGAAAATCGACTGGTACAGATTCTATTTAACCTGCTGCACAATGCGGTCAAATTCACGGAGCGCGGTTATGTTGTCATTCGGGGATCTATAAGAGACGATCGGGCTGTGCTGGAAGTGGAGGATACCGGAATCGGGATTGATCTGGACACGCAAAAGCGGCTCTTCAAGCCCTACGAGCAGGCGGATTCCAGCATGACGGCCATGGGCAGCGGAATCGGACTGGGGCTGAGCATCAGCAAGCAATTGGCGAATTTGCACGGCGGAGCGCTGGAGGTAGAATCGGAGCCGGGCCGCGGCTCCATCTTCAGACTTACTCTTCCCTTGGCGAAGGATGCTGTCCCGGCAGCCGTTCAGCCTCCCAACAAAGCTGGCGATGTCACAGCTGCCCAAGAGCTGGCTGCCGCATACTCCACGCCGGACTTGGAGCAGCTGGCCGCGGCTCTCGAACCGGAGGCAGGGAAGCCGCGCGTCCTAGTCGTGGATGACGATCCGGTTAATCTTCGCATTCTGGAAGGCATGCTGCCGCGCCATCAATATCAAGTATCCGCAGTGTACTCCGGGCTGGAGGCGATTAAGCTCATCGACGCGAGCGAGTGGGATTTGGTGGTCGCAGACGTCATGATGCCGCGCATGTCCGGCTACGAGCTGACACGGACGATCCGAATGCGGTTCTCAATGTCCGAGCTGCCGGTGCTGCTGCTGACCGCCCGCAGTCAGCCCGAGGATATCGCGGCCGGGTTCCAGGCCGGTGCGAACGACTATGTCGCCAAGCCTGCCGACAGCCTGGAGCTGCAGTACCGGGTTAGGGCGCTGACTGAGCTCAAGCTGACCACAAGCGAACGGCTGAGAATGGAAGCCGCCTGGCTGCAAGCGCAAGTACAGCCGCACTTTCTCTTCAACACGCTTAACTCCATTGCGGCGCTAAGCGAGATGGACACCAGTCGAATGCGGCTGCTTCTGGATGTATTCGGCAAATATCTGCAGGCAAGCTTCGACTTTCGCAATTCCGACCGGTTGGTCCCGCTGGATAGAGAGCTAGCGCTTGTCAGAGCCTATCTGTTCATTGAGCAGGAGCGCTTCGGGGATCGCCTGAACATCGAATGGGAGGTTCCCGATCGACTGCTGAATGCCCAGGTTCCCCCGCTTTCGATTCAGACCTTGGTGGAGAACGGAGTCCGCCACGGCATTTTGCGTCAAGTCAAGGGAGGAACCGTGCGCATTGGCGTTAAGGATGCCGGCGACCATGTCGAGGTTCAAGTATCCGACGACGGCATCGGCATCGAAGAACGGATTTTGCATCAAGTGCTGGGAGACGTGCCCGAAGGGTTTGCCGGCATCGGCCTGCGCAACACCGATCGCCGACTCCGTCAAATCTACGGCAAGGGGCTCGACATTAGAAGCGTTCCCGGCCAGGGCACGACGATTACCTTCAGGGCCGGCCGCCCGGAACGATAGAACGGCGCCGCCCTTCCCAAGCCTGTAGCCGCGCCCTCGATTTTTATTGAAAGGAAACATTCCCATTGGTACACTGACAATAGCTTGCTTGGGGGTGTTAGGTGTGGGGATTCATTCCATTCGGTTGCGGTAATCGGAAAGTAAACAGACAGCTCGGCCGCTTTTTTTACGCAAAGGGCAGGGGCTTATTTGTGCTTCCGTATGAATCGTTAATCATGAAGGGATGATTTCTTATGCGCACTCCATGGAAAAAAGCGTTTATGCTTCTGTTCTCCGGACAGATTTTCTCGATATTAACAAGCTCAATGGTTCAGTTCGCCATCATCTGGCATTTGACGCAGACCTCGCAATCGGCTGTCGTACTCACGATGGCGGGGCTTTTCGGCTTCCTGCCCCAAGCGATCCTAGGCCCTTTTATCGGCGTTTGGCTGGACCGCTGGAACCGTAAGAAAACGATGATTATTGCCGACAGCGCCATCGCGTTCTTCAGTCTCGTCTTAGGCTTGTATTTTTACTTGGGCGATCCTGCCCTGGAGTTTGTTTATTTGATCTTAACGGTACGTTCGATCGCTTCGGCTTTCCATGCCCCTGCATTCCAGGCCGCGATCCCCCTCATCGCGCCGGAGGAGCAGCTCACGCGAGTAGCCGGCTGGCATCAAATGGTCTTCTCGTTCTCCAGTATTATCGGACCTGCGCTCGGCATTGCCGTCTACTCGGCCGCATCTCTTGGCACTGTGCTGTTTCTGGATGTGGTTGGCGCGCTAATCGCTAATCTTATGCTTCTGTTCGTTCGCATTAACCAGCCAAAGGCCGAAGCACAGCAAAGCTCCCATTTTATCCGTGAATTCAAGCTGGGGTGGCAGGCCTTCATCAAGGTAAAAGCGATCGTGGTCATTACGGTCGTATCCGCTATTTTCAACGTAGGCTTCATGCCGCTGGCGACATTGTTTCCTTATATGACGATGTCCCATTTTGGACGCGGGGGCTATAGCGCAAGCATGATTGAAGCCGTCTTCAGCATAGGCATGATCCTCGGGGGACTGCTTCTTGGGGTGGCGGCTTCAAAATGGAAGGACAGCACTTATATTAGCTGGAGCTTAATCGTCATCGGCTTGGCTTGCCTGGGCAGCGGCGTGCTCAGCGGCGAGGCCTTCATGCTGTTCGTCCTGCTGTCCTTTCTCATGGGAGCGGCTACTCCATTCTTCAACGGCCCGTACATGGCCATGATCCAGAGAGCCTACGAGCCGGCCATGCTGGGTCGCGTCATATCGCTAGTGACCAGCGTAATGCTGCTTGCTTCACCCATCGGACTGTTAATGGCCGGTCCCCTCGTTGACCGATATGGAATTCAGGCCTGGTTTTTCTGGTCGGGGCTGGTCACTCTGTTGGCCGGGGCTTACTTGTTGGCCAGGCTGAAAAGGTTGCAGGTAGAAGCCGTTAACGAGTAGCGCCGGGCCGACAGCCCGAAAATAGCGGAGTGAAGGCTGCCGGCCTGTCGTGGTCGGCAGCCTTCTTCCGTTTCGACGCTGTACAAGCGGAACATCATGAAACCTGAGGATTCCATGAACGTACTACTTTTCTATAAGGTGCAATTATAACCTATACTCCAAAGGGGAGTAGCTGCCACAGTAAAGTCGTCAATACGAGAGCTGCGGCTCTCCGGCTTTACTGGCATTGCCGAACCGGCACTGTTAGCGAGACCTTTGCCCACTCTCGGCGAAGGTTTCTTCACGTTCAGGGGGGAGAGAATAGGGAGCAAGTTCACCATTCTAGTCAAGGGGGATGTCTAATGGAATTCGAGTTGCTCATGGAATACGGCTGGGTGCTGCTTGTATTGATTGCTCTTGAGGGGTTGCTGGCTGCAGACAATGCGCTGGTACTGGCTATCATGGTTAAGCACTTGCCGGCGGAACAACGGAAGAAGGCTTTGTTCTATGGCTTGGCGGGCGCGTTCGTATTCCGCTTTGCCTCGCTGTTCGCCATCTCGTTCCTGGTCGACGTGTGGCAGGTACAAGCTATCGGAGCGCTTTACCTTCTGTTCATCGCGCTCAATCACATCTTCCGCAAAGTCATCGTGAAGAAAGGAGAGCACGAGGCCAACCAGAAGAAGGAGAGCTCCAAGAAGCAAAGCGGGTTTTGGACCACCGTATTCAAGGTGGAGATTGCGGATATTGCTTTCGCGATCGACTCGATCTTGGCGGCTGTCGCGCTGGCCGTCGCGCTACCGACGACTACCCTGCCGAAGATCGGCGGAATGGACGGCGGACATTTTATCGTGATTTTCTTGGGGGGCTTTATCGGGCTTCTGATCATGCGGTTCGCCGCGAATATGTTCGTGAAGCTGCTGGAGAGCAGACCCACGCTGGAAATCGCCGCTTTCGTCATCGTCGGCTGGGTGGGCGTCAAGCTCGCCGTCCATACGCTTGCGCATCCGTCGCTGGATGTCATCCCCCACGACTTCGCGGAGTCGACGGGCTGGAAGCTTACCTTCTACGCGGTGCTGCTGCTGATTGCCCTGTTCGGCTGGATGCTGTCCGGGCGTAAGAGCAAGGAAAAGGAGCCTGCGAACGCCGCATAACCTCAGCCTCAGCGTAAGCCCGCTCCATAAGCCAATCGCCGCTTCTCCCGGGGTTCCGGGGAAGCGGCGATTATGATTTAACCTCGCGTTGACCAGACGGCCCTTCCGTCAGGTCTGTAGATTACAACGTTGCCATCGTCCTGAACGACGAGGCGACTGCCGGGATGCTGACTTGTATTCGAAGCCCACCGAGCTTGATTTCCGGGGTCATAGATAACCAGATTGCCATCGGTTTGCAGGATGCATACCCCTACAGGGCCGCCTGTTCCAGATGCCCAGATCGCGCTTCTCTGAATGTTGATCTTGGGCGGATAGGTGACGTTGCAGGCGGCTAGAGAGCTATTCTTCTCGCTGATCGTAGCGCTGACCCGGCGAATCTGGGCGACGAGCGGGGCCTTCTCTCGGGGGCCCGCCGTAGATAACTCTTCTTGAAGCGCCGTCAGTTCGGCTTCCAGTTGAGTGATTTCCACGGCAATCGGACTGCACTCCGGGGCAAGCGCTCCTGTTGTTTTGGTGATCTTGTAGAGAACCAGATTGCCGTCCCCTTGAAATACCAGAGAATATGCCCCGTTCGGCGAATGAATGGCGCGCTCAACGGCCAGAACCTCGCCCGGCAGCACATCGTTTCCTTCCGCTGCCGGACCGGTTGGCAGCCATAACCCGCGAGTCGGCTGCCAAGGATGACGCTCCCAGTCGCTCCACCAGCTTTCAGCCTCCGATGGAACGAAGCCTCCCTTCTGCTGCCGTTCGCGCACTAAATCCCGCAGCATATTTTTGAGAGCTCTCACCTCTAGCATCGCTTGCAGACTCGGCTGCATCGTCGGAGCCGGATTCACCGGTCGTCCATTGCTGTCATACTGCAATTGATAGCCGTTAGCGGCGTATTCCATCGCCCAGATCGCATGCCGGGTTTCGTAGATCAGGACGGTATTGCGGTCCCGGGAATACTGCTCGGTCAATTGCCGATAGCCTGCCGGATCGATGTGCTTGGCCTGAACCGTATCGTCCGCTCTCATGTAGCCCTGCGCCATGCGAATATCAATGAGTCCGGGATCGATAGTCATAATATCGTGAATATCGTTGTCCGGCTGAATAATGGTCACGTTCGCAGCGGGGCCCCAGCCATTCTCTGGGGCCGCTTCGTTCAGAGCGATCTCGTGAGTCATAATATCGCTCGTGGCGCGATTGACCACATCTCCGACATTGGCGACGCCCGCGTCAAAGGAGGGCAGCAGATGGCCTCCGGCAACGCTTCGCGCCGCGTCCAGACTGCTATCGGATGCCAGGACGGCATATACCTCGGTTGCTCCCGCCTGGATAGCCGCCTGGATGGGTACGATCTCCCGGACGCCGCCATCCACATAATTCTCGTTCCCCAGCTTGACTGGAGGAAAAGCCAAAGGGATCGAGGCTGAGGCAATCGTACCCTGGATCAGACCGACCTGCAGCAGATTCGCTTGCGGCGGATGAGCCAGATTGCAGCTTGCCAGCTGGCTGCTCTTCTGCGTGATCTGGGCATTGAGCTCGCGAATTTGAGCCACAAGCCGCGCCTTCTCGCTGCCAGCCGCCGAATGCAGCTCCAATTGAAGGCTGCTGCGGTTCGACTCTAGTTGCTTGATCGAGGCAGCGATTAAACTGCATTCCGGAGCAAGCGAGACGCCCGACTTAAGCAGCGTAACGCCGTCCCGCTCCAGCATTTGTCCCGTCTCTGTCACATAACGCAGCTCGCCGCTCTCCAACGCGACTGCGCCAAGCCGCAGCTTCATGCCGCTTTGTCTGACTTTGTTCAAATCCAGCTTGACCGGGTCATTCAGCTTGGCGATAATCGGGCCCAGATTATAGAGCGAGCGCGCTTGGGCGTTCACAATCTTGCCTAGCTCGCGTTTGAGCTCATTGATATCTCCGACCGTCTGTATGAGATCGTAAGCCACCCACGCCCAGCCGACGGGGCCCAAGCCCAGCTTGGCAATCTCTACGCCCACGGTGCCCAGCTGTCTTCCGGCAGACTGGCTCAGGAAGGACAGTACCTTTGAGTTTTTGACGTTAAGCAGCCAATCCTCTTCTTTCCACATATCCGAGTTGCTCTTCAAATCGCGCCAGATTCCGATTAATCCGCGCAATCCCCTCGTCGCATCATGGCCATCCCCTTCGCCTTCTGCGAGCTTGATCGCATTAATGGCCCCGACCGAAGTGCCCGATACGATCGCAGGCCGGATATTTCTCTCGTAGAGGTAGCGCACCGCACCGACTTGAAAGTCTCCGCGCGCTCCGCCACCGCTTAATACCAATCCGACAGCCATTCACTTGCCTCCCTGTTCCTTTGGTTTTACAAGCCCGTATTGACCTTATTCACGGACTGCGCAATTCATGACTAGGCGGCATCCTATCCCTATTCAGCACAAAAAAATACAGAGCAACGGCCATTCATTCGCCGCACTCTGTATTTCGAAGCATCGGGGGGTTGCGATGACTTGCTTTCTCCCGGAGCTCATGCCATCATCACTATTGAACGGGTAAGGAGGACAAGCATGATCCAGTTTGATTCGGATACCTGTCAGGCCGTATATGCAGGGGGAAGCATCCAGCTTCTGCCCAAGGAGTTTGCCTTGCTTCGTTTTCTCTATGAGCACGCAGGACGCGCCTTCTCGCGGGAGGAACTGCTGGATGCCGTCTGGCCGCTTGAGGCGCCCGTCGATCGGACCGTGGACGATCATATCTACCGTATACGCAAAAAAATATCCGTCTGGCCGCATCTGCTCCATGTCGGCACGGTTCGCGGCCAAGGCTACAAGCTTATCCGTCATGCTCCGCTGCAACAGGAAAGTCCGCTCTTGCAGGACTCGCAATTCGCGGACGATGTTCACCGAATGCTTGGCAAGTATCACCAGCTGGGAATGGGCGCAGCGATGCAGTTGCTCTCTACGCACCGAAGCCTCCTAAGCCTGCCGGGCGATCCTTACTATGACGACTATCTGCATTTTATCCAAGGAGATTTTGAATGGTTGCTGAGCACCGACAGCATCAGCGACTGGCAGAAGGTCCTGTATGCGGCATTTTTCCACGCGACCCTTCAGTTTAAACCCGAAGCCTCTCTCTGCTATTTTGAGCGGCTGCTCGACAAGGATCTTCCGCTTTCGCGAGAATGGCGGAGCGATCTCCGGTTGAACGCGGTTCATCTATATTTGGAAGCCGGGAGCCCGAAAAAGGCTCAGGAAGCGTTGGATTCGCTCAGAAAGGATATCGCGGATTTGCATTCTCCCAGCTTC
This sequence comes from Cohnella boryungensis, assembly GCF_042651945.1. Classification (NCBI taxonomy): domain Bacteria; kingdom Bacillati; phylum Bacillota; class Bacilli; order Caryophanales; family Paenibacillaceae; genus Cohnella; species Cohnella boryungensis. The sequence continues at coordinate 110,495 of NZ_JBHSED010000071.1, forward strand.
ACTGCGCTCTTTCTGCTGAAGGAGATGTACGTGCGGCTGCAGGAAGACGATCTGGCTGCGGCCGCAGTCAAGCTTGAGGAATGCGGCGCGCTGCTTGCCCGGCATCCGATCCGGAGAGAACGCGGGGCCTTCCTTGCGGCGAAGGCTATTTACCTCTATCGGCTGGGGAAAATCCCTCTCGCGGGTCAGACGCTCGACGAAGCGCTCGAGACGATTCGAGAGACCCACTTTATCCCTCATCTGCTCATCCACTTGAGGATGGCCCTGCGGCATCTTAGAAGCTACTCGCTCGACGAGGCTCGACAAGTGAAGTATGCGCGGCAATGGGATGCCCTGTCGATGCACTACCGCTTTGGCGAGCTTCTCGCTGCTGCAGAGCACTTGCTTCGCAAGCATCTCTGATCCTTCTCTGACATTCCCTTGCTACGATGAGTGTAACGACTCAGGCAGGGGGACCTCTACATGCTTAGGAAAAACCGCTCTTTCACCAAAATGTTCATCGCCTATGGCCTCTCGGCATTCGGAGACTATCTCGATTTCATGGCGGTCGCCATTCTATTGGGCTTTGTCTGGAAAGCGGACGCTATGACTATCGCTCTCCTGCCGATTTCCTTCGCAGCGCCCGGCATACTGTTCAGCCAGCTCGCAGGCATAGTCGCCGACCGTTGGAACAAGCGCAATCTGATGGTCGCCGCTGATTTGCTCCGCGCCGGCCTCACCGTCATGATGATCTTCGCGCCTAACGCAGAAGGCTTGCTCGGATTGATTGCGCTGCGTTCTACCGCCCGCGTCTTCCACTACCCGGCTCAGCAGGCGATGACGCGAAGCGTTGTCGCGCCAGATCAGCTGTTGCAAGCCGCCTCGTTGAATGGAGCGGTCTTTCAGCTTTCCAAAGTGCTAGGTCCCCTGCTGGGGGCTTCAGTGGCTATTGCGATCTCACCCTCGGGCTGCATGACGATCAATGCGGCCTGCTTCGTACTGTCCGCGATTTTGCTTCTTCGGATACCCGCTAAGGAAGGATACCCTGCTGCAGCCGAAGAAGCAGCGGAATCGCTCAGTGTGCGCTCGGCTTGGAGAGAGGGCTGGCGAATTCTCTTCGGGAGCCGCGTTCTGCTGGTCAGCTTTGTTTTCTGCTTGATCGGTCTGGCGGGAACCCAATTGATCGATGCCCAGATCACCGTCCTGCTGCGCGAGATAGCCCCGCATCGACCCGAGCTGCTCGGCTGGATCGTGACTGCGGTCGGCGCGGGCGGACTGGCGAGCGTCTCCTGGCTGCATCGGTTCAAGCAGCTATCGGCCTTCGGGTGGCTGCTAGGGGGAGGAGTGGCTCTCATCGGCTTTATGTTTATGGCAGCTGGCCTATTTCATAAGGATACCGCTCTCTGGATAATCCTCCCCGTCTCCTTCATCGGCGGGATCGGCACCGGATTTATCTCGACGGGCTTGAATTATATGATGCAGAAGGAGACCCCTCCTGAGGCCATCGGCCGGGTCAGCGGGATTTATGATTCCATGAGCAGCGTCGTCTTTATCGTTTCCCCGCTGACTGGAGGCGTTCTGATCGGACTCTGGGGCGCGCCCTTTACCTTCTTATCCGTGGGCATCGGCGTAGGCAGCGTGGGCTTGATCGGTGTCGTCTTGCAGCGCTGGCTATGGAGAACGGCCAAGTCTTCCGAGAAGAAGCCTTCCTTAATGGCTTGATCTGCTTTTGCTTAGGCGATCGGAATGTAAATCTCCAGCTCCGACCGCTCCGCCTCCGGCCCGAGGAAGCGTTCGTCGTACCGTTCGAAGTCGATGCCTTTAACAAGCTCCAGCCCCTGGGAGGACAGCCACCGGCTGTAGATCAGCTCGTAGGTGTCGCCCAGCTTGTCGGCAAGTCCCTTGTGCGTGAACACTGCGTAACGCTGTGCCGGGACGACTACCCTGGTCATGCCTTCGGGAACGCTATCCCCGCTTGTCTCGTAGCTCGCAATATAGACAAAATTTTCGTTCTCTCCGGGAAGGCAGATGCCGTAGGTAACGGCGGGCTGCAGCTTTCCTTCAATTTCATGCCGACGAGAGAGAAACCGCTGCCACATGCCGGGAATATCTCCTTCGCTCCTTTTGCTGTCCCATGCCATTCCGACAATGGTAAATGCGTTCAGCTCCACTACTTTGGCTTCCATGGGAATGCCTCCATTAAACGTCATATACTCGACCATACGCTGAATGTCGGCAAGCTGCTTCTCCCGGGCTGCGATCTCTTCTTGAAGGCCGTTCGCCCGCTCCTCCAGCAGAAGCTTGATCCTGTCGGCATCGTCCATCGTGCCGTCCCGCTTCAGCTCCCGAATAGCTTCAATGCCAAGCCCCATCGAACGCAGGAACAGGATCCGCCGCAGCTCCGGCAGTTGATCGGGAGCATACAGGCGATACAGATTATCCTTCCCGACTCGGGCGGGCGAGAACAAGCCAATAGCATCGTAATGACGAAGCGTCTTGGCGGTCACGCCAAATAGACGTGCGACAAGTCCAACCGTAAGCAAGTTGAAGCCTCCCTCCAGCGTGATCTGTATGTTCATCGTACAGCGTTTACCCTGGGGCAAGGTCAATCCCTAATCTTCCCGAATGTCGGCCCCTTGCCTATCGAAGCCCAGAATTATTGTCATGCCCGAAGCCTCCGGCTCGTAAAATAAATCATAAAGCTCGTACGACAACAGCCTTCCGAGGAGGGATGGGCATGAAGATTACGTCCGGAGGATTCGAGGTCGTCTATCACGGCAGAGTGTTCGCTTACGGGATGAGTCCGATCGAGATCGTCCTGTCCGAAGAAAACGACCCTTTGACCTTCATCTTCTGCATCGAACAGGAGCCGGAAAGAGACGATTTCATAACGGACATCCGGCTGGTTCGATACAATGAGGTGAGAATCGCCTGCATCAACTTTCCGCGAGGCAAGCCGACCGGCAACCCGGACATGATCCATCTTGGGGTTCTGAACAACCGCAAGCTCTCGTTGAGCTATGAGGTTACGATTAATTTCGATGCGCTGTCCTGGATGCTGACGTTTACGTTCTACGCGGGCGAGGGGGTCTCCTGACATGAACAAAATCGAAATCCAAGACCCCAAGGTTGCCAGCAAGATCATTGCCGCCAACGCCGAAAGCGAAAAACGCAAAGCGGAGCTTGGCTTCCTTGGCCTGTTTTTCGGATCGGGAGACAACGTTCGCTTGTACATCGTAGGCACGATTGCGCTCGGCATGCTTCTCGTCGCGCTGGTATACACGCTGACGCCCGAGAGCTATCGCTCCGCGGATTTCGGACTCAAGGAGCTGTGGACGCTGGTCGTGCTCCCGGTCGAATCTACGATTATCGGTTACCTGATCGGCTCGCGGTCGAAGGACAATGGCGGTTGATGCTGCCTTGGACTTCTATTTCAAAGGAAAATCCCCCTCATTGACGTACATCGGAGGGGGAGCATCGCGATATGCACCAAGCGGCCGACTTTCCGATCCGGCAGCCGGAATGAAGCTATACCGGATCGCCTGCCCGACCAGATCAGGCTTGTTTAGCTCAATCTTCTGCTGCTTGATCTGGCCCAGCATCTCGTAGACGAACTGGTGGAACAGGATTTTTACTTGCAGCCTCTGGCGCGCCTCTTGATGCCTCCATTGCATATTACATCTGCTTTGCCTTGTCCATTAACTCGATCGGAGATCGGGGAGCGAAGGCGTACTTCAGCTGACACGGATTGTCCCGCTCCATAAGCAGTCGCAGCTCCTTTCCCGCATTAGACGGCAAAGCGGCTTTATACAAGAGAACATAATAGGCAAACTCAGACTCGGCGACAATCTTCGCATGAGTTCCTTTGCCGCCATGGAGGACATGAAATCGACTGACTATATTCACTTGCTCGTCCAGCCAGATCTGCGCTTGACCATGCGTCGGCTATAGCGAATGTCCATGACCTGAACGACCGTCATGTTCCATAGCGCATGTAATCGTTCACGTTCATCTCTCCGGTTCATTCCCTTCCGCCGTTGTCGTCCTGCATCATCGCCTAATAACCGCTCGACTCTCTCTCCCCGGCCTCTTGCATCAGCATATGAATCCGACGGGTCGTATTCACGTTTCGTACCGTCATATATTTGTAGACCGTGGAGCCCACAAGCTTGTTCATCCCGCTTTTGTTGACCTCGTCCCTGCCTACGGAATATAGAACAGCCCCGGGAACGTACAGCAAGGTTCCGATTCCAGGCTTGAGCGGAAGCTTGTCCAATACAGAGGCGTCATTGACCTCATCCCAGAGGAACATGACATCACTCTTGGCTTGATCGCCATTGGTCCAAGATTCCGGCAAAGCCTCGATGACCGTCCGAATCTCATCCCAGTCTCGCACCACAACCCGGATTTGCAGACCGAAGTCCTCAGCTATCGCTTGTTCAAGCACATGAGCTAGCTCGGTGTTGGACAACCCCTGCCGATTGGCAAAAACAATATTGCCCGAATTAATGTAAGTCACCACATCCAGCATGCCCGCCTTTTCGAACGTTACCTTCAGACGCTTCATATTGATTAGGTTATTCCCGCCTACGTTAATGCCCCGAAGCAGTGCAACATAGACCATTCTTAATCCTCCGTTTCCCGTATGAAGAAGGCTGCGAATTGATCGGCAATCCTGACGGAATCTGCGGCATTCCCGTTCGCCGGCAGCCTCATTGTCGGTATTTCCGCTGCAAGATTAAGTATAGAGGGGATGCCCGCCTTTATTCAACCGGCAGTCTGATTTGCGCTGCCGCAAGTTCTACCGTTACCGCGCCTGCAGCGTACATCCCCCTCTGTCCCGATCACCTCGTAGGGCGCCTGTCTTCCAAATAAGAAGAGTGTAATCTGCTGTTACCCTGCCATTCTGAACATTTTCGTACAACTGGATAGCTCCCGAAATGAAATCGGGGCCTTCCTCGCGGAAGCCCCTGTACGTTTCCTTTTTGTCCGGCACCCGGACTCCTTACCCGGCCTCTGCGTCCCGATGCTTCTTATGAAACACGGCATCCAGCGACAGCCATCTGCTGCCGTTGACGGCGAGCAGAATGCAGCATGCGGCAATGACCAAATCCAGCTCATAGCCGTTCATCAAGCCTGCTCCAGCCTTTACCTTGACTATGGCGACGACCATCTCGATCAAGAACAGCCCCGCAAATACGCGCGTCTCCAGTCCCAGAATCAACGCCGCCCCTCCCACCACCTCAAGCGTGGAAATCACGTAGGCCAGAAAGCCTGCAATCCCGAAGCCCTCGAAGAACAAGGACGTATTCGTCATCCCGTTTAGAAATTTATCCATGCCGTGAACGAAGAAAATAATGCCGACCACGATCCTGACCGCAAAGATGGAAACCCCCAACCGATTCAAAGCCAAATCCGCCAACTCCTCGCTTATGTAAATATATCTGATAATGTAAATATAATATTTGCAGTTAATTACTTCAAGTAACTATAATAGGGAAAAGGATGATTTTTTGAATTACTTGAAGGAGGACAACCGGATGTCATCTGTGAGAAGCATCATGGCCAGAATACCGGGCATCACCTTAAAAACAAAAATTATGAGCGGTTTTTCGATTATTTTGTTGTTTCTTATGGTTCTGTCGAGCATTACCTATTTCGAGCTGGAGCAGCAGAAGAAGGCCTATAGCGGGCTGGAGCGGCTGCTGGGCGAAGCGATGACGGTCAATGCCCGCTCCAATGCGGTGCTGGAGCAGCTCGTGCCATCGCCTGAACAGGTGGACGCCTCCGGCATCGCAGAGGCAACGGAGCTTAGTCGAGCGCTGGCGGACAAGCTGGACAAATGGAGTGCGGAGCAAGCAAACGAGGCCGCAAGCGGTGCAGATGCGGAGAACGGACTCGGCATGGGACGAATCGGGAGTATGGATGCCGATCATTTGGCGGAATTTCAGTTCTCCATGTTCTCCTGTCTGATTATTCTGTTGGGCGTGATTGTCGCACGCTGGATTACCTACATCGTATCCAGCCCGGTCCTCGCCATATCGCAGACGATTAACGAGGTAGCGCGAGGCAATCTGCTGGTTCCCGAGCTGCCTTCCGCCAGACAGGACGAGCTGGGCGATACGGCCCGCGCGATCAACCGGATGCGCATAGGGCTGCACGATCTGGTCAGTAAGATCAATGCAGGAGCCGTACAGGTTGCGGCATCCTCCAGCGAGCTTCACGTCGGCTCCGAGCAAAGCACGCTGGCTGCCCGGCAAATGACCGCTTATATCGGGACGATCTCGCAAAGCGCCATAGTACAGCAGGAGGAAGCGCTGCAGGCTAGACGGACGGCAGAGCAGCATCTGGACAGCCTGAATCGGCTGCTGGAAGCCTCACAAGCGGTCAGACAGGCATCGGAAAGCGTTCAGCAGGAGGTTCATAACGGCGGGATTGTCGTCGTTCATACTCTGGATCAAATGAACAAGATCAAGCAGACCACGACAGAAATTCATGAGGTCATTGAGCAGCTTGCCCTGCGCTCTCAGGAAATCGGGGGCGTGGCGGACGTGATTACCGACCTTGCGCAGCAGACCAATCTGCTCGCGCTGAACGCCTCTATTGAAGCTGCGAATGCCGGCGAGCACGGGAGGGGTTTGCCGTCGTGGCAAGCGAGGTGCGCAAGCTGGCGCTGCGATCCAGCGATTCGGCCGGGCAAATTACAGAGCTGATCCGGGAGATCCGGGCGGAAATGAAGGAGGCCTCCGCATCCATGTCTACCGGATTGACGGAGGCGGATAAAGGAATGAATGTCGTGCAGCATACGGATGCATCGTTCAAACAAATTTTCGCTTCCTCGGAGGAAGCGAAGGCCCAAATCGAGCGGATTGCAAGCTTTATTGCCGAGCTTGAGGCCGGTTCGCACCACATTGCCGCCATGTCGGGCATGCTGGCCGAACGGTCGCAGGGCATATCGAGCGATATCCGCCAGATTGCCGAATCGTCAGCCGCGCAGACCGGCTCCGTTCAGCAAATGGCGCATTCCGCCGAGGCGCTCAGCCTGTTGTCTTCCGAACTGGAGAGCGAAGTCGGAAAATTCTCGATTCGTCCTTCCGCCTGAGCAATAGGATGATGGCGATAGGCGCATTCCTGCGCAGCTTGCGCCGTAAGAGCCACACAGAAAGCGGCGGCCCGCTCGGCGCCGCTCTGTCTGGCTTACCCGATCGACATTCCTCATCGTTCCGGCTTCACCTTGAACTTATCCACCAGCCCTTGCAGCTCTGCGGCCATGCGAGTCAAGTAGGACGAAGAAGAGGAGATTTCCTCCATTGAAGCCAGCTGCTGTTCCGTAGCTGCCGACACCGTCTGCGCCCCCGCCGCCGTCGATTGCGAGACGCGGGAGATGTCTTCTATCGCCTCCACGACTTGCATTGTCTCTCTCCCAATCTGTTCGGCTGTCACGGATACCTCGCGAACCTGCTCATCGACCTGCTCGACCGAGCGTTCAATTTCGGCGAACAGCCTGCCCGCCGTCTCCACGACGCTCCTGCCCGCGTTCACTTCATCCGCAGCCGCTCTCATCGAGTGATCCACACGGCCGATTTCATCGCGAATCGCAAGGATCAGCGAGGCCACTTGCTCCGTAGACCTCGTGGACTGCTCCGCCAGCTTCCTGACCTCGCCCGCCACGACGGCGAATCCGAGCCCCTGCTCCCCCGCCCTGGCCGCTTCGATTGCAGCGTTTAACGCAAGAAGATTGGTTTGTTGCGAGATTTCCGAGATGACCTCAACGATCTGACCGATCTCCGTGGAAGTATGGACCAACTCGTTAATCACGTCAGACAACCCGTTCACAGACAGGCTTATGGAACTCATTTGGCTCACGGCGCTTTGTATCGCTTGTCCGCCTTCCGCAGACCTTAGCGCAACCTGCCCAGTCGCATTTGCCGCAGTATGGGCGCCCGCCGCAATTTGCCGTATTCTGCCCGACACCTCATGAATCGTCTGCACGCTTTCCTCCACCAGGCTTGCCTGCTGATTGGCGCCGTCCGCCATCCGCTCGATCGCGTCTACGATATGCCCCGTGGCCGAGGCGCTTTGTCCCGCGCTGACCGACAGCTGCTCAGACGAAGCCGCTAGTTGATTGGCGGAGGAATTCACCTCGGATACGACCGAGTTAAGCGAATCGACCATGCGGTTAAAGGCAGCGCCAAGCTCGCCGAACTCGTCCTGCGATTTCACATCCGCCCTCCGGCTTAAATCCCCTTGGCTGATCATTCGGGAGGCATCAGTCAAAGCTCTCAGCGGTCTCGTAATCGAGCGGACAATGAAGAGCATCAAGCCTGCCCCGACGAGCGTAAAGACGATAATGACCATAATCGTATTATTCAAGATAGGGGCTGCTGTGCGCGTAACCTCGCCGGGAGAGCGATCCCCCGCGATCTTCCATCCGGTCAAGGCGTTCGTGATGTAGATCAACCGCCGACTTTCGCCGTCCGGAGACTCCTGTTCGATCTCGCCCGACTCGCCGTTGAACAGAGAGGGGGGCTGACCGACTGCTTCGGTTGCCGACTCCCCGCCGGCTTCTTCGCCCGGAGGCATCGTCGCAGCTTCGGGGGGCGATTCGGAAGCTGCATTCGCCGTCTTGTCCAACTCTTCTTGCCCCGCTCCGGCTCCCCAAGGCGGAGGAACAATGTTGGCTCCGTCGGAGCTGAACATGACAATAAAGCCGTTATCCCCAACTTTTACTTCGCTTACGATTTGCTTAAGCTCGGTCAGGCTCAGCACGACGGCGACAACCGATTCGCCCTTCTCCGCAGTTGAGGCTATCGCCACAACGGTGTCTCCCGTCTCTGCGGAAGTATAGGGCTCCGTAATCGCGGCCTCTCCCTCGTTCTCCATCGCCAGAGCATAAAATTCAGGCTCCGTTGTATCGACATTCATGGACGGCTCAAGATTGCCGGGGAAATAGCGGCGCTCCCCGCCGCTCCGAACAACGGCGACGCCTTCTACTTCAGGATGGCTTTGAACATAGGCATTAAGCTGCTCGTCGGCCGATAGGGCGGATAGCTGCCGCGACAATAAATGAACGTCCGATATTTTCGCTTGCACGTATTGATCGACGAGCTGGCTAACGAGATGAATATCGGTCTCGGCCATGCTTTGCAGTTGATCTTCGACTTTATTCTTTGCGGTTATGTAGGAGAAGCTTCCGATTGCCAAGCTCGGCAGCAGCAGGATGAGCAGGAACGAGAGTACTAATTTGTTTCGAACCGAGCCAAGCTTCTTCTTGTATTTCGACTGCAAGGGTTGAACTGTGGGGGTCATCTGAGAGGTCTCCTTCGTCTTGTAATCTGTTACCCGATTATAGATCTCCCATTGTGAATCCCCGCTGAAGCCAAGCTGAATGATTACTTAATCTTACCGATATGGCTGGTCGGAATGTACTGGGAAAGGACGACCCGGGTCGACAAAAAATCCGAGAGCCGTTACGCTCTCGGATTTTCAAGCTGCTGTTCGAGCTCGGTTTCAACCGGAAGCCATTGCATCCGCCTTAGTCGGATGAACAGTGCCGAAGGGATGCTGCGGCGGCGCGTAGATGACGGAGACTTTCAGCGGTTTATCCCCTGTATTGGTGACATTATGCCATGTGCCGGCAGGAACCATAATGGCATAGCCCTCATAGACGGGCTGTTGATAATCGAGTCTGTCTCTTCTGTCGCCCATCTGCACGAACCCCTGTCCCTCTTCGATCCGGATGAACTGGTCGGTCTTCGGATGAACCTCCAGCCCGATATCATCGCCAACGTCGATGCTCATCACAGTAACCTGAAAGTGGTCGCCTGTCCATAGAGCGGTGCGGTAGTTATTATTTTCCTCGGCCGCCTTCTCGATGTTGATTGCCAGCGGCGCCTTCCCATAATCCTTCAGCAGGACCGAGCCTTCGGAACGCATGAGTTCGGCCTGAGCGAAGTAATTCCGTTGAAGGGCAGGATAGCCGAACGCATACCCAGGGTAAGCGTAGGGAATGACCCACCCAGGATAGTAAGGAGACCTGTAGACATTAGGGACATTATACATTGAGTTTCCCTCCATAGGTTTATAAGCACATCATATGCCTATGTCGGGAAGGCCCCCTTTGTCACTTTCAGTTTGCTTCTACATTTCCCTAATCTGTCTAATGTTCCGGTTCATGAGATGCCGGACAAGCGATTGATAAACCCCTCTCCTGATCGTCCCCAGATTCTGTTGATGCCTGGCAAAAAAATCGTCGGGGCTTTCATAAATCCCGAGATCTCGGGCGATCCCTTCCTTTTGTACGTAGGTATCATTCTCGTTCCAATAAATAGCAGGGCTTTGAAAGTTGTCCGTCGCGATTCCGTAGCCGCAAAAGGAGCCCTCGCAATCCTTAAACTTGCTTTGCAGCTTGGTCAAATAAGGGATATCCAAAATAAACCCCTCCAGATTAAGCCATTGGTTCTCATGGAAAACCTCGACCCAGCTATGAAGAATTTCTTTCGGGGACAACCCATAATACCATCCTTTCATTGCCCCCTTCTGCAATTGCTTATGAATGGTAAAGCCATGCATGCGACAAGGTACCCCCACAGCTCTCAGCAAAGCCATGAACAGCACCCCCTTCGTGTTGCATTGTCCGTAACCGTTCATCAGCACCTCAGACGCCGGAATATCGTCGGCCCTATTGTAGCCGAATAGAATCGTATCGCGGACGTAATTATAGATGCCGAGTATTTGCTCCTTCTTGGTTAGCCGAGTCCACCCCTGAGCAGAAATGATCTGCTGAATATGGGGGTGAAAGTAATCAAGCAGCGCCGTTTCTTCAAGATATCGTTTCAACGGAAACACCTCCTGCCTTCACTATAAGGTTATAGCGAGCAGGCAACTTTCAAAAAGACGCTGTCTTTTCTAATCTCTTTAGCCGTCATCCCTAACAGCTTCTTGCCGGTAGCCGCGAAGTGGGAAGGGCTGTCGAACCCCGCCGTCAAGGCAGCGTCCGTAATGCTCCTCCCGGCAAATATCAGGTAGATCGCCTTTTGAAGCTTATGCAACGTAAGATAACCGCTTAATGAAATTCCCGTATTCTCCTTAAACAAATGGGAGAGTCTGCTGTCGGATAGATTTACCTGCTCGGAGAAAGCGCCTACGGAGTGCTCGGAGCTATCGCATTCCTTGAGGAGATGGATCACCTCCGCGATCCGCCGATCCTTAACTGTCCGCTGAATATAGTCCACGCCCAACAGCCGGAGAAGCTGCAAGAGAAACGAAGTATAGCTGGCGCTATCCCCAATAGCCTGATAGTTGCCTCGCGCGAATTCGCTAGTCGTGTCCAGCATCTCTTCCGGGAACACATACAACGAATGTCCCCCGATTCTTCTCTTAAAGCATGCCGCCAAATCGGAGGTACTGTCCATGAGCAGAAGCAGCAGCGGCTGGCCCAGTCCGTTTAGCCGATGAACGACATTGGAATCGATGGCTATGCCGGAACAGCGAAAGCACTCTCCTCCTATTTCTATTTCATACGCCAACCCCAAAGATAGGGTCACCTGTACGAAGGAGTGCTTGTGAGAATCGGCTTCAATCGTATCTCCCACGACCAGCAGATGATGATCCGCCCCGTATAAATTCATCACTCGGCCTCTCTCCTCCTATTCTCTCAGAGTATCCTATCGTTTCTTTTGTCCTATTTTATCACAGCCGCATTTTCCCCGTACTCCTAGAAGTCTATCGATTATCATAATAGAGCATCGTTTTTCTTAACAGGTCACCAACAGAACATTCGAACACGATTTTGGTTACTAAAGGAACATTACATATTTGGAATATCGTGTAAGATTAAAGCGCACCCTTCTCCATGCTCAACGCGCCGCGAACCATTCCATAGTGGAAAATATCTAAATTTAAGTCTACCTGTTCAAAGTATAGCTTTGATTCAGAGCTTAAATTGTGACTATTCCACAAAAAAAGGAGATGATGTCGTTCTTGAATTCGCTTTTGCCGATTCACCGTTCTACAATCTATCCTTTGGGGAGGAAATTTTAATGTCATTTCCAGAAACATTGAAGGAATACCCCTCTAGATTTAAGACTCTCTTGATCGCAACGGGCGGCCTGCTGCTGATCCTGGCTTGTTCTCTGTTGTTCGCGGACCGCGCATCGGCGCATGGCTGGCTGATCGACGGACGCGGAGACTTGTGCATGACCGGACAGAACTTAAATTGCGGTCCCGTACAGTACGAGCCTTGGAGCGTAGAAGGCCGCGGAGACTTCCCGGAGATCGGCGTGCCGGACGGCCAGATTGCCGGCGGAGGAAAATATCCGCCGCTGGATGAGCAAACCATGAACCGCTGGGCAAAAGTTGACCTGAGCGGCGGTCCTCATACCTTCCACTGGAAAATGGTCGCCAATCATAGCACCAACCGTTGGGACTACTATATTACGAAGCCGGGCTGGGATCCGAACCAGCCGCTGACGCGCGCGAATCTGGAGCTTTTCTGCCGCTATGAGGATAACGGCGCCCAGCCGCCGATGGATGTCTACAATGATTGCTTCATCCCGAACGATCGGGAAGGCTACCATGTCATTGTCGGGGTATGGGATATTTTCGATACGATCAATGCGTTCTATCAAGCGATGGACGTAAACCTGACGCGCGATCTTTCGCAGCCGACTACGCCGGCTCCGGGGTACCCGGGAGACCCGGACCGCTTCGGCGCCATCCGCGACTGGAGCTCGATCCGCCCGTATAATGCCGGGGAACAGGTCGTCTATGACGGTTATATTTGGGAAGCAAGATGGTACTCCCACGGGCAAACGCCTGGAGTAGACGCAGTATGGCTGCTCATCGGACCCGTAACGGGCAACCCCGCGCCCGCCGCTCCGACGGGGCTGACCGCAACGGCAGGCAACGCCCAGGTGACGCTCTCCTGGACCGCTTCGACCGGCGCGACGAGCTACACGGTGAAACGCTCCGCCACCGCTGGCGGTCCGTACACGAATGTGGATACCGTCAGCACCACGAGCTACGTGAACACGGGCCTGACCAACGGCACGACGTACTATTATGTCGTCAGCGCCTCCAACAGCGCGGGCAGCAGCGCTAACTCGGCTCAGGTGAGCGCAACCCCAACCGGAGGCACGACGCCGGTGCCCGCCGCTCCGACGGGGCTGACCGCAACAGCGGGCAACGCCCAGGTGACGCTCTCTTGGACCGCTTCGACCGGCGCGACGAGCTACACGGTGAAACGCTCCGCCACCGCTGGCGGTCCGTACACGAATGTGGATACCGTCAGCACCACGAGCTACGTGAACACAGGCCTGACCAACGGCACGACGTACTATTATGTCGTCAGCGCCTCCAACAGCGCGGGCAGCAGCGCTAACTCGGCTCAGGTGAGCGCAACCCCAACCGGAGGCAGCACGACGGGCAGCCTGATCGTTCAGTATCGGGCGGGGGATAGCAACGCCAGCGACAATCAGATTAAAGCTCACTTCATCATCAAAAATACCGGAAGCGCCGCAGTCGATCTCAGCACGCTGAAGCTTCGGTATTATTTCACCAAGGATGGCTCAGCGGCTATGAACGCCTGGATCGATTGGGCGCAGATCGGCGCTTCGAATATTTCGACCACGTTCGGCACCGCTTCCGGCACGAACGCCGACACCTATGTGGAGCTGAGCTTCTCATCTGCGGCCGGCTCTATCCTGGCTGGCGGACAGAGCGGAGAAATCCAGCTGCGCATGGCCAAGACAGACTGGTCCAACTTCAACGAGAACAATGATTACTCCTATGACGGAACGAAAACCGCTTATGCGGATTGGGGCAAGGTCGCATTGTTCCAGAGCAGCGTATTGGTATGGGGGGCTACGCCGTAAGCAGTTGTTGGGCATGAGGTGAAGCGCCGGCTAATATTGACGTTGGAAATACGCTGTGCTATGCTCAACTCATATTGAAGGCACTGCAACCTTAGGGTTCAACCTCGCGAATCGCGCGTGGTTGGACCCTTTTTTGCGTGCTTCTTCACACTTCAAGGAAACGAGGGAAAACGATGGCCAAGAAATTCGCATTGCTGCAAAGACTGGACGAGATCGGCAGGTCGCTGGAAAGAAGGGACAGTTCGTTAGCCCTGATCGGGCTGGGGTCGGTTGGAATCGAAACGGATCGGATAGATGAATATTCCGATCTCGATTTTTTTGTCGTCGTTGCTCCGGGATGCAAGCAGCCTTATATTGACGATCTGGGTTGGCTCGATGAGGTTTGTCCCGTTGCCTATCAGTTTAAAAATTGCGAGCTTGGTCATAAGTTTCTATTTGAGGATGGGATTTATGGGAGTTTGCCGTGTTCGAGCCGGCTGAATTGGAGACGGCAGCCTATACGGGAGGAAGGCTCATCTGGCAGCGCCCCTCCTATGAGAATAAGGACTCCGGGGAAGGGAACCCTCCTCTCCCCTCCACACGTGAATCCTCCCTCGACCATGCCGTCGGCGAAGCGCTGACGAATCTGTATGTCGGACTGGGCCGATACATGCGAGGGGAAAAGCTGTCTGCATTCCTGTTCATTCAACGGTATCCGATCGACAGGCTGCTTTCCATCCTGCATCTACTGGAGCCGGAGGTAGATTTTTTTCCCGACGTCTTCGGCAACGAGAGGAGAGTGGAGCTACGCTACCCTCAATTCTCCGGTAACCTCGGCGGAATGCTTCAGGGGTACGACAGAACCCCCGAATCCGCTCTGAAACTGCTCGATTACCTGGAGCTTATCTATCCGGTCAATTCAAGAATGAGTCAGGAAATCCGCGCGCTGGCCGCACGCTGCATGCATCGCGAGCAGCGGTTATGCTATCATGAATGGGATCAGCTTTGAAAAGCCGGCAAGGAGCCGCTGATCTACGAGAATATTCCCGAAGACAAGCGAATCCCCTCCATGGCACATGTGCACCTGGCAAGCATTCTGATGAAGCGGCGCTTCCTAAATCAGTTTTGAAAGCGGCCAGGAAATGAGGAGAACCGCACCATTCTACTGATGGTGCGGTTCTCCTCAGATCACAAGAAGAGTCAGGGCATCAACCTAGCTCTTGCAGCGCCTCATCGGCGGAAAGCTCGCCGCTCGCTACCCGCTCGATACGATCCGCGAACATTTCCAGCATATAATGAAACAACGAGACAACCTCCAGCAGCTCGTCCCCCGATACCGTTCGCGAAGATGGAACCGTGTATACGTAGCGGGCGTATACCTCGCCGTCCTCCTTTATGCCGAAGTGGCCGAGCGGCAGCACGCCGTTGGCCGCGAGCAGCACGCTCTCCACCGCGCTCCTTCGATCCGGCGCAACGACGCAAGGAACGATTGAATAGAGCTGAAGGAGTCTAATCCACTCGATATCGGATTCTGGCATAGGCACGAAACTCAGGTTAATGATCCGGTCCCTATTCTGTCTATCCTTACCCAGCGCCAATAGCAGTACGTGCAGCGGAATATCCGGGGACCGCTCCAGCAATTCCGTCTGCAAGCCTTCCTCCTCGAACCCGGCTTGCAGCCCTCCGAGTTCTGCCAGATGCTTCGCATGCTCCAGTTCAGAAATCATTTGTTCACCCTCCTGTCGTTACGGATTCTTCATCTTAATCTCTCTGCTTCATCGATTCCATCAGCAGCTCGCGCTGCTTGTCGATATCTCCGTTCAGCTTGAACAGCGCCTTCGTGCTGCATCCCGTCGCTTCGATGAAATTCAGGACTCGCCGATATTGATTAATCGCTTCGTCCGTATCGTCGCGTTCGGGAAGCTTGGCAACCATATCGAGGATCAGATCGGCATCCTTGGCTCGTTTGGCATGCTTTTTGTCAGACGACTTATCGGCGTCGAACAGGGATGACCATACGCTGTCCTCGCCGGATTTCGCCGCTTTGTCGCGACCGTATTGCTTGATCCGGCGGAATAGGCCCATGCCGGCCTTCGTGCCGCTGGCCGCCGCCTTCAAGCTGATGCCGACCGCGGAGCCGGCGCCGCTAAGCGTCGCGATATCGCCCGCAAGGTTAGCCATTTCCAAGCCTGCTTCTATACCCGCACGGGTCAATCGTTTCTGGTTGATCGATTTCATTTCCTTGGCCAGCTCGTAGTTCTGAATGTGATCGAGCTCGCTTTGCGCCTCTTGCTTCTCAGCCTCGGTTGAGCTTGAATTGGAGGCATCCATTACATCCATTAAAGCTTTACGGCGATCGTCGATCTTCGCCTTGTCCGTGCCCTGAGACTCATGAATGACTCTGCCGAACAAAGTGTAGCTGTTCTTCTTCACCATGTCGCTATTGGCGTATTTGGTTTTGAAATCCCTCTTGATGGTGGTCATCTTCTGCTTGGAGGCATGCCACTGCATCATATCGAACACTTTGATCGTGATTTTGACGCCGCTGATCGCGATGCCGATTCCCGGAATCGCTTCCGTCAGCTTGCCGACGCCGGATTCGAGAATTTCCAATATCGACTTGACGGTCTTCACGGCAGATTGCGCCGCCTCCAGCCCGTTATGCAGCGCTTCGAGCCCGCCCTTGATCGCATCATCCTTAGCGATGCCTTCGTCTGAGAAGCTTTCCTTGAATAGGCCATAGACGCTCTTCACCATGAAGAAAGCGCTCTTGATGGAGGATAAGGCGTCTCCGACGCTGCCGCTGTACCCGGCCACCGCTTCCGATGCGCCGGTGCCCTTATCATGGCCGTCCAGCTTAGCTGCGTTATCGACCACTTTGGCTACACCCGAGAAAGACTTCTGCGTGCTCTCCAGCCCTTCGTACAGAGCCCCCGCCGTCTTCGCTTTGCTGTTCGATTCCTCGATAGCCTTCTTCATATTAATCAGGCCGACAAAGCCGGAGCCAACCTCCAGCAAGCCCGAGGCAACGCCGAGCTTCTGATTTTGCCGGTCGATTTTTGCCTTTTCGACTTTTTGCGACGAGACGTCGCTCCCTTGCTCCGAGCCATCCTTAATTTGATCCTTCAGGTCGTCGGAAGCGCCCTGGTAGGTATCGGTTTGCCCTCCGATGCCGGTATTCGCCATCTCCGCCGTATCGCCGACGTTATCCGGCGCAGAGCTCTCCTCCTTATAGGCTTCCGCTTGGCCGAAGCCTCCCGCATCCCTGGCTTCGTTCACCTTGAGACGCATTAACCCCAACCCGGTCGGTTGAGGCGTATTCACGGCAGTATTCGCAGTCGAAGTCGTTGCCGGAGCCGTCGTGGGATTCGCGGTCTGGCCTGCGGCCGGATTGGCAACCGGATTCGCGTTAGCCGTAGGCGTCTTCGCTCGATGACTGCCGGCCTTTCCCTTCATTGGAGCCTTCGCCATGGACTGCGCCATCATCTGCATGATCGCCTGATTGCCAACGGTCATCTGCAGCCAGCGAAGCTTGTCCAGCTCCTGACTGCGCTGAGCCGAAGCGCCGGATGCCGCTCTGAGGCCTGATGAGGAGCGCCCTTGTCCTGTTGACACGGGGCCGCTCGTTGTCTGGTTCGCAATATGGCCTTTCGGCGGCATAGGGGTTCTCCCCTTTATAATATAGTGAATACTCGAATAAGCGCCATCCTGTTACTTTCAACATACTCAGTCAATCAGGCTGCTTGATCACGATCAGAAAATTATAGAAGAAGGACGCCCCGACGAATAGTGAGCCCTGTCATCAATTTGTCATATAACAAATTGGCTCTTAATGGAATGATTCGGTGAAAATACCAAAGAAACCGCCTGTGGCAATTCACTTAATCTGTCCTTATACAAAACAAATGGTTGAAACAAAAATAAATCATGCTCGTCTAATAGGGGGAGTGGCAGACATCAAAGATTGCGGAGAGATAACAAGCGATATTGAGCCAGGAAGGAGCCAGAAAAATGAAGAAGGTAATCACAGGTACGTTCCTTGCTTTAACGCTGTTTATGACATCGTTGCCTGCGTATGCGGCTGACAGTCAAATCAAGATTGACGGTGTTGCTGTCTCATCCGATGCAAAGCCCGAAACGAAAAATAATCGTATAATGGTGCCCTTGCGTATTATCAGCGAGAATTTGGGAGCAAAGGTGAATTGGTCGAATTCGGAAGTCACGCTCACGAAAAATAAGATGAAAGTCATGCTGAAGCCAAACAGCAAATCCGCGGTGAAAAACGATGAGGCGTTACAGATGGATGTAGAGCCGTATGTCAAGGATGATCGGATGTTCGTTCCGCTTCGATTTATTGCGGAGACGTTTGGCTGCAAGGTTAATTACAGCGGCTCTACCGTAACTGTCGATACTGCGCCGCTGGCCATTGAAGGCGTCAAGGTGAAAGCATTACAGCAAGAATATCGCATGACGATGGGCGGCGTAGTCCAACAAGTCAGTGGGAATGCCTATCACGAAGCGATTTATCATCTGTTTACGGAAAACAAAGGTGCAAAAGCCGAAGCGCCTGCCAAATACGCGTGGAACGCCGACATCGACACGCCTGGTTCGTATTATAAGAACGCCCAGTATGACTTTTTAGACGAGAAAGGGAACAGCGTCAAACGGTTCGATCTTTATTCTCTACTTAACGCGTTTCCCTCTGAGCTGTTGGAAGGTTATCCGGCCGCTCTGCTGCACGACGCTACTGAAGATCAATGGTACTTATTTAACGATGCCGCAGTTAAATCGATCGGACAACTCGTCGATACGGCTGCAAGGAACGGGTTTCTGAAGGTTATCATCAATACGGTCGTATAACTTAAGCCGCAGGGGCCGTGACCGGCAAATAAAAATGCAGCGCGTATCCGTTAGGATGCGAGCTGCATTTTACTTATAAACTTCGTTATTCGGTGGGATCTAACGCTTGCGAGCTACCACCGCTAACCGACCGTTTTCGCTTGAGTATTCGCACGTCGACAGTACAATTAGCTGGTCGCCGTACTGGGCGGCCACACCCGTATCGTATAGAGCGAGTTTTTTAACGTTTTGAACATAAGAATCGAACTCGGCGGGTGAGTCTGCCTTCTCCACCTGATAGTACTTAAAGACGTCGTCCGATTTGCGATAAACCTCCGAGAGGATAACGGCAACAATCTCATATTCCGCCTTCTCGTAAAGAGTGTTGAACTGGATCGTAGAATGTTCCTTATAGTAGCTTTCTTTCTTATAATTCAGCAAATCTGCAAACATCAGACCACTTTTCATGTTATGACCGTGAAGCAGTAGAATGTCCGAATCGTCTATCGTGTTTTGAGCGTCCAGAAAGGGGAGTCCGTTTTTGTTTTCCTTCTTATCAAAATCATGATCGAGATAGTACTCCGCATCCTGCAGGTTCTGCATGACCGGATAGTCGATTCGGGTATTGGCTATGGTCAGCCAACCGATGATGTCAGGGTTCCGCTCGTAAAGCTCCTGAAACTCCGGAAGCATGACCGGTTCGCTCGCCTGCTTGATAGAAAGCAGGGGGGCTTGCACAACCCCGCCCGTGTCCGATCTTGTTTGTTCCAACTGCTGTGTCAGCTCGTCGATCTGTTTCTGGGCTTGATAATCCCGTAAGAGATTCCGTGCAAGGCCTGCCACAGCAAAGACCAGCAGAAGAACGGACAAGGCGATAAGGATTTTTTTTGTTTTTTTCATCTCTTATCGCCTCCCCGCATTAGTTGACCTTTTTCTTTCTGAATGGCATAGCGATTCGGAGTCCGATCAAGGCGATCAGCGCCAGCGCCATGTAGAAAGTCGAAGATGTGCCGCTGTCTCCTGTTTTCGGAACGTTGTCCAGCTCGTCATCTTCAGGCGGTCGGGCGTCAATTCCGTTGCCAGACCCGTTGTTGCCGCCAGGCGGGTTACCGTTGTCGGTTCCGTTGTTGTTGCCGCCAGGCTGATTGCCGTTGTCGGTTCCATTGTTGTCGCCGCCAGGTTGGTTGCCGTTGTCGGTTCCATTGTTGTCGCCGCCAGGTTGGTTGCCGTTGTCGGTTCCATTGTTGTTGCCGTCAGGCGGATTACCAGTGTCGGTTCCGTTGTTGTTGCCTCCAGGCGGATTGCCGTTGTCGGTTCCGCCGCCGCCGTTGTTGCCGCCGCCGTTGTTGCCTCCGGAACTATTCGGTTTCATCGGTACGTCGTGTCTTACGATATCAAACTCGACAGAGATTGTGCCGCTCGTGTACGTCTCATACCCCGTCTTCGTTACAACCAGATAGTAATCCGTTTCCGGGAATACCATGTACGCATAGGAACCGGTTACGTCGCTGTCCTGATCCGGGTTCTTGTTATTGTGCGGGTCAAAGCCCGGAATCGTAGGCAAGGTACTTACTTTCGTGCCCGGAGTAATTCCATTATCTCTATTCCGCTTCGTATCCGCATAATACAGCGTCACCGTAGCTCCCTCGATTGGTGCCGACATTCCTTTATTTGCATCGTAAACAATGCCGTACGGATCAACCAGCTCCTGAGAGATATTGAGTTCTCCGTTAGCCGCCACGTTCAATTCGACGTCCTTAACGAGCCTCAATTCCTTGCCCGGCTCAACTTCATAACTCACTTCCATCATATACGTGCCCGTGATTAAACCTTCCACGGCGAAGGTGCCGTTCATCCTATCAAGAGGGAACGCTTTTGGCTTGCCGTTCTCCTCGATATAGTGCCCGTTGGCATCCTTCAAATAGATGTGCATTTTGTCGGCAAAGGCCCCTTTAAGAAACGCACTTTGTCCGTCAGGCTGCTTGAAGAGCACGATGCCTACCGCTGTGATTTCCGCAGGAATCAGGTTGCCCTCGATTGTAGGATCGGTGCCCTCGATGATTCCCTTTTGCCTGAATGGCACAGGCGTCAGCACTCCGCCAATCGCGATCATCCTGTTGTACGTAATGGTATACTCTTCATCCCGCTGAACCGGGTGGTAATACTTACCTTCGCCGTCGGTTTTAATGTAATGCTCATCGCCCGTCTTGACGTTCTTCACGATAATGTCCGCATCGGGGATAATCTGCCCGGTCGCATTATCCCTCAGAACGCCTGTGAGCGCCGCCGGCATCGTGATCACAATGGCTTTAGCCTCGTTGTATGGCACGCCTGATGGGCTGGTCGCCGTGGTGGTCGCAGTGATCTCGTGCTCCTCCGGCGTTGTATCGCTCAACTTCGGCGGCGTATATTTGATCGTGGCCTTGCCGTCTTTGTCGGTGGTAGCCCGTCCGATTTCAGTGCCCCCTACCGTAAACACAATTACCTTACCCTCTACCGGTTTGCCGTCCGTTCCCGTGAGGGTGGCTGTCAGTTCAGAAGGCGTTTTGCCGTCTCCAGGCACTTTCTGAATTTCTGGCTCCAAGGCAAGTGTTCCTGGAAGGTATCTGGCGTTCTCAAAAGGCGCTTGAGCCGTTTCATTTTCTTTGATGACACCTGTCTGCTTCAAGCTCGCTGGATCGGTCGTGTATTGGTCTGCCGTATAGTCCGTTTGCGTGACTGTGTAGGACGTATCCTTGAGAATGCCAACAATGGTAACCGATTGTCCGTGCTTGAGTGTGAGTTTGTCGCCGTTCTTGATGTTTCCGCTCGTGCCATCGTTGAATTGATAGGTATACGTTCTGCTAGCACCTGCTCCAGCGAAGTTGACCGTATACTCAAAATCCTTGTTCGAATTCGCACCGTTGCCAACCACCGTATTGCTGATTAACAGATTTCCAGGCGAATCTTTGTGATTGGTGAACTTGGCTTCGGCAGTTTTCGACTGTTCGATGGTACCTGTCAATTCCAATCCAGACGGAGTGGTCACATAGTCCTCAGCTGAGTAATCTGCCTGCTTAACGGTGTACGTAAGTCCCTCGGGCAGCTTAATGGCGACCGTCTCGTCGTGCTTGAGTGTGATCGTCTCGCCGGATTTGATCTTTCCTGAGTCGCCGTTCGACTTGGTATAGGTGTACTCTTCTCCTGCACCATAACCCGTGAACGTTACTGTGTAAACAAAGTTTTTAGTCTTATCGCCGCCGTTGCCGGTCATGGTATTACCGATCAGCAGATTGCCGTGCACCATTCGGGTGTTGACAAACTTTGCAATTTTCTCAGAACCGGTTTCAATGCTTCCTGTATGCACCAGGCCGTCAGGGTCGGTGCTATAGCCGTCTGCCGTGTAATTCGTCTGGGTGACGGTATAGCCGGTACCCGCAAGGATGTCCTTAAAGACAGCGGTTTCGTCGTGCTTAAGCTTGACGGTCTCTCCGGACTTGATCGTTCCGGTGCTGCCATCCTGCTTGGTGTAGGTATAATCTTTGCTTCCGCCTTCCCCAATACCTGTGAACGTGACGGTATATACGAATTCCTTGTTCTGTTCCCCGCCGTTCCCCTCCACGGTGTTGCCGATCCGCAGGTCGCCGACGTTTCTGATGTTTACAAAAGGCGCTTCCGCCGTGTCGTTCGCAGGAATGCTGCCTGTATGCGCCAAGCCGACAGGAGTAGCGCTATAGCCGTCTGCCGCGTAATTCGTCTGGGTGACGGTATAGCCGAGCCCCGCGGGCAGCACCGGGATCGTTAATTTCTCGTTATGCTTGAGCGTGAAGGTGTCGCCGGACTCGATGCTTCCGCTCGTGCCGTCTGACTTGGTATAAGGATAGCTGGCATCCTTGCCCTCGCCCTCAAAGGTAACGGTGTACGTAAACGCCTTGTTCGTGTCCGCGCCGTTGCCTTTCACCTCATTGCTGATGGCCAGCTTGCCGGCAACAGGAGTCGGCACAATCAGCGGATCCCCGGTGGTTACTTTTACGCCGTCAACCCAGATAGGCTTGCCGGGCGTATTTCCTACATACACCTGATAAATTTTCGTAGTGGGTAGCCATGTGGTTGTATCAATATAGGTTTGCTTAAGCTCATAAAGGCCCGGATTCGGGAACAACAGATTGAGCTTGCCACCACTTAAAGTTTCTCCAGTGGCGACCTGCGTTCCGTCAGCTTTCTTATACAGCGTAAACTTTACACCATTCAGCGGATTGCCGCTCGGGTCCACCTTTTTCAAAGGCAGCAGGGCATTGGAGCTTGAACTGCCGGCTACGTCCGAGCTGTCCAGCGTGCTTTCGCTTTTGGCGCTTACGGATTTCAGCTTGTCATCGCCCATCAGCTTTACTTCGTTGCCCATCTTGTCGCCAGCCTTCGCTATGGAAGGGTCAACCTCGCTCTGGTACACAAACTGGTAGAACTTATTCGGGTCGGTCATCGTAAATTTTAGAACTGTCGTGCCGTCCACGCCCGGTTCGGCTTCTACCTGAACTTCACTATTCGGGTCGCCGAGATCCAGCGCTTCGCCGTCCCTTTCCAAAGCGCCGCTCGCGGTCAGCTTGGCACGGTAAACCGCCATACTAGGTGCCGACAGTACGAGCTTGCCGCTTTCATCCTTGCGCAGGTTCATACCCGCCCCAAGAGTGTCCTGTAAATAAACGTCTTCCTCCATGTGATATGGCGGGTAATAGTTCACCGTCCATTCCAGCACGCCGGGAAACGGCTTTGTTACCGACTTGCCCAGCGCCTGAACAGGCACAATGACCTTGCGCTGTTCGGTGAGAACCTTTTCCACTCCGCCCCATGTCATATGAAGGTCGGCTTTGTTATACAGCACCTGCTTGCTTGTACCGTTAGTGGTGTATTCCTCCAAATATTTCTCCAGAGCCGAATTGGAAGGTCTTGCCTTCACCAGAATGACATAAGGGCTTTCCAGCTTGGAGAAGGTGAAGGTGCCTACGTTCCCGCTAGGTGAGAAGCTGACCACATGGGCAGGGGCGTTCGGCTCGATGAGGGCTGCGGCGTTATTTCGAACCCCATAGCCGGTGCCGCTCCCATTGTCCGAATAACCTTTCCAAAGCTCAAAATCCTTCTCCGCGGAAAACGGGACGAACTCCCAGCCCTCCGGCAGGGTATCCACTAGCTTCACATTGGTGATGACTCGACTTCCGCCGTCTTTCGCCATCTCGACCGTGTTGTACCCCGGCATATTTACCCCTAAGCGGAAGGTAACGGTCTTGGTCGTCCGGTCATAGGCCGAAATCGTCCATGCCTCGTTGTCATCGGTGGAGATGTAGCTACCGACGCTATTCGGAGTCACGTTTTCAGGCGTACCGTCTATCTTCAATGGCCTCGACGCAAAGAGCATATCCTTGTTCAGCATACGCAGGTGAAGGTTGACGCTATATTGTGCTTGCATTACTTTTTCACCGTCAAAGAGCAGAGCCCGATTCCAGCGCGTTTTCTCTACGTTAATATCCTGCCTGAAGAGGATAGCCGGGTTGGTCTCAAGCGCACGGAAGCTGAAGGATGCAAGTTGGTCGGTGGTGTACCCGGTCACCTTGATCAAATCCGCCACCACTTCATCGTTCACTTTCAACGGAATAACCTTCAAGGTCAAACCATTCGCGCTCTTGAGGGTATTCATGTGGTACTTCTTCCAAAGCTGTGCCGTATTTACATTTGCTTTGATTTTCGCAATCGTTTCCGAGGAAACCTCGCCGGTTTCATCCACGGCGTTGTCCAAGACATTCAAATCTCCGCCATGCACCAGCACATCATATACCACCGCATTTGGCAGGGCATATTGCGGAGTCAGGCTGACGGTCCATGTGATGCTGCCAAGGTTGTAATCCTCCATTGAAATAGCGGCGCTTTTCGCAAAAGTGTGAGCGCCGATGGTAACAATTGCCTCGTCTGTCACTGCGGCAGGTCTTATGCCGGTTATTACATCGTTGTTCTGTATGCCATCTGGTGTATCCAACTCCCAGTTGGCACGAGGATCAATTCTGAAGCTGGAGCCGCTGTTCACTTTGGACTTGATGATCAGTTGAACTTTACCGTCGATATTCCCGAAGGAGTACATGCTGTTTCCATCCGGAGTAATCGATTTTTCTTCAGATGCCACGCCACTTGCCCATGTCTGCCATGTGGCCGAGGTAAACTCCAGCCCTGCAGGCAGCACATTAGTGATGGCAAAGTTCTTTAACCCTTGTTTGTTATACTTGTTCACAATGATCGTCCATGTAATCTCTTCATTAGGGTGGTCATACGAAGCGCTGGCTTGAATCCAGTCGGGGGCAAAGGAAATTTCCTGACCCGCCTCCACAAGCTTGTCATTGTCCTGTCTCAGTTCCACTGTACCACGCATAACCCGATAGCTACGACCAAGATTGTTCGGCGGATTCTGGTGCTCGTAATAGTAGCCCCCCTTGGGAATCCATGTTTTATATTCGACCCTCGGATCTTCACCTGTCCCTACTGGGAACATATACGTCAGCGATCCGTCCCCGCCGATGGTTGGGGTAGCTTGAACTCCATTTACTTTGAACGTATCTGGCACATAAATACCGCGGACATTACCAGAGGTATTATAGGTTGAAGGGTTCGTATAAAACGTCTTCCCGTCCAGCGGCAGTTTAATTGTTTGATCAAACTGATCGAAAGCGGATACGGTTGACTGCCACGTAATCGCTCCCTCAACAAATTGTGCGGCTTGAATTCCGCGATAGCTATACTGATCCCACCTGACCATTCCCGGCGAGGTCAATGTGATGCTGTATGCCGGTGTGACGTCCGGATTTTTGAGCTGATAAGCTCCCCCAAAAATCGTGATCGGCATGGACTCGCCGTAATTTAAACCTGTCAGGTCCGAATTAGCGGTGGTTTCAAAGCTGAACGTAACCGCTCGTCCGACACCATTGAAAAAGCCTTCATCTCCGTCAAACACAACTTTGATGCTGCTAGGAGTGAAATAGGCGGTGCCAAGCTTTTTCGGGCCGGTTTCCGTCTGTGCCATCAAGGACTTGGTGGCCGTTGGCAACACCACTTCTTGGAAGTGGTCTGTTCTCGGCAGTTCAATCCAGTCACCCTGCTGAATGTACAGGCTGTGATCGGCATTGGTCGGATTAGGATCGTCGCCATTCACCGGCACCTTGAGACCTTCCGACTTAAGCGTGAATGGCTGTCTGCCTTGAATGGTTCCGTCAGGCGCAATAACAGCAAGAGGGGTGCCCTGCTGTACCGTCAACGGAAAGGTTGAATTCGCCCCCATGAACACCGTTGTTTTATCCTCCGGCCCCACCGCTAACGGCATTATAAGAGCACCCTCTGGAGCCTCGTACACCACTTCGGTTACAGACGGCTCGGGTGCCGTAAATTCGGGCTCTTCCGGCTGATTCGCCGAAGCCGTAAACGTCACGGTCTGTAAGGCCAGCAAAATCGCCAAACAGAAGGACAACGCTGTCTTGAACAGGTTTCCTTTACGTCCCACGTTCCAAATATCCGACAACGCGGCCTTGTTCTTGTATCGCTTTTGTCTCACGTTCCAAACATCCTCCATTTCATTTTCCGAGAGTTACGTCTGTAGAAAGATCACTGCAAAAAAGGATCAAGAGGAATAAACGACAGAGAAGGTCGATATTCCACAATTTTCTATCAGTCTATCACCCGGAACTAGACAGAATCTATACAAGCTCCCCCCGACAAAAAAGCCCCCGGCAAGAGCAGGGGGAAAGAGTTTGGATCCCTCAATGGGAGATTGCAGTCACTTATGATAAGGCTTACCGCGCTGTCTGGAAAGGCAAGTTTTATAACTTCTCAATTAGTGCATCAACAGCATTAATAATCACATCTGGCTGAGTATGTGGAATCATATGAGCGGATTCAGGCAGCACAATAAGTTCAGCATTGGATAACTCACGGTAAAGCCTATAGCTATGCTCTTTTGTAGGGAAAGGATCCAGTTCGCCGACTACAATAACAGTTGGGGTTTGAATTTGGGTAAATTGATTCTCCATATATACCGCTGCTGGGACAAACTGAAGCACATCTTCACGATTTGCTCTGAATTGCGAAGGTCTAAGCCAAAAAGCAAGAACTTCTTCTTCGTAATCCGCTGGAACACGTTCCGGCGCAAAAGTTACTTTCATCATACCCCGCACCATGATCCTTCCTAATGGCACCAATAGGGTGTTCATAATTAGATTGCCTATAAGGGGGGTTATAACAATCCTGGAGATGGGATCCCCTTTTTCCGCTGGATACCCTTCCTTATACATCCCGCCGGCTACGGTTACCAACCCTGCCAATTGATCTGGATATAAGGACGCATACACTAATACCAATAGCCCGCTCCAAGAATGACCAACAAGAATTGGCTTCTCTACACCTATTTCCTTTAAAGCCAAATGAAGCAATCTTGCATGATCGATAAGGGTAAAGGGATCCTTCCCATTTCTCGGGCGCCCGCTATAGCCGTATCCAGGGCGATCGAAAGAAAGCATGCGGTACCCCTTGGACACACCAAGTTCTATTGCTTTATGGAAATCGTTACCTCGGAGAATGCCTCCATGCAAAAAGACAACCGGTCGCCCTTCGCCTTGATCCATATAATGCAATGGAATGCCATTGACCCTTACAAACTTGCCTGTAGGAGGGAACTTAGTTTGTCCTCTCTTGTAGCTAAATCTGTTATATAAATATAAAACGAATAACAACCCAAGCACGAGTATAACGAAAATCATCCATTTTCTCCCTTTCTAAGGATATTCACGTACCGATTAGTACGTTATAGTGATAAAGTAAGGCTTCAATCTCTAGTCAGATGAAGCCGCCTATTACGAAAAATTATTCTATGGCCAAGCTGCTCCAAAGCAATTGCGCCGAATCATGCGCAAACTTGTCCATGCTCATGTCCTTTGGCGCCATGAGCCAAGATTGTATAATCCCATTGAGAACCGTTTGAACGAAAATCGCTAATGACTCAGCCTTAATATCCTTTCTGATTAACCCCTGCCCTTGAAGGGCTTGAAACAAGCGTGTTATTTCCTTGTAAAACTTCTCAAACAGCCCTCGTACCTTCTCCCTTACATCGGAATCACGACTCGACGTATAAAAATCAACAAACAACAAAGGCTTCCTCGGCAAACCGATGCATTCCGCCAATTGCCCCTGTAGCCATGCTGCCAACGCCTTCACCCGATCTTCCGATTGGATAATCCCTTGAATCTGTTGAGGAAGTGAAGCCGCCTGCTGCTTCAGATTTCGCTCACATATGGCCAAGTACAAGTCATTTTTATTGGTAAAATGCCAGTACACCACACTTTTCGTTTGCCCTGCTTCAACAGCAACTTGATCCATAGTTGCGCCGGAATATCCATGCGTTGCGAACACCTTAATGGCCGCATCCATCACTCGAGTACGAGTATCGGAATGCAGCTTCCCTTGTTCAGGCCGCTTCTGGGACAGCAGCTTCTGCAGGTCTTCTTTACTGCCCACGTGTCTTCTCACTGTTGTCCAATGGACATCTGCTTCTTCTGCAATGCTAGAGTAGCTGATTTGATCGAATGGATACTGTGAAGCTAGCTCCTCCACAACCTGCATAATCTTGTCATAATTACTCATTGGATATTCGTCCCTTAACTAAAATAAATACAAACATTTGCGTACTAAACAGTACGTGAATATCATATTTCTTATGCACAATTTTGTCAATCTTGGGGGCTTTAGAAATGAGAAAGGCACTCTTCAGTCTAACCGAAGACGTCCCGCACCTCGTCCGCGACAGAGCGCAGAGGCTGCCCCACCAGCTTGACCAAATCATCGGATACAAAATTCATATCGGAAAACGGCAGCATCCGGT
The DNA here is from genome assembly GCF_042651945.1 of Cohnella boryungensis. NCBI lineage: Bacteria > Bacillati > Bacillota > Bacilli > Caryophanales > Paenibacillaceae > Cohnella > Cohnella boryungensis. The sequence continues at coordinate 139,049 of NZ_JBHSED010000071.1, forward strand.
AGAGGTCATTCCGATATCCGGGGTCTTTGCGATGAATTACCTTCCGGCCCGTCACCTCTGTGATGGATCGCGCCAAATCATCCAAATCCCAAGTCCGCATCGGAGTCAGCTCATAAGTCCGATTCTCATGCCCTGCCTCCGTAAGAACGATTGCTGCGGCTTGCGCCAGGTCCAGACGCGAGACCGTATTAAAGCTCCATTTTCCCGGAGGGCTGACCAAGACTCCGCTCGCAGCCGCTTCCCGAATGCCCAGAAGTCTGACGATATCCATGTAATAAGCGTTGCGCAGGAAGGTATACGGAATCTTCGAATCTCGAATAGCCTGCTCCGTTTCCAGATGAAGCCTGTGAACGGGCAACCTCCCCTTCTCCGGTGCAAAAATACTGGTATAGACGATATGCCCGATTCCGGCCTGGCGAGCGGCTTCGACGACGGAGAGATGCTGGCGCAGACGAACGGTTTCGTCCATGCAGGGAGAGGACACCATCATCAGCTTGTCCGCTCCGCGAAAAGACGGTTCCAGGGATTCCGGTACATCGTAATCGCCATACCGCACTTGCAGATGAGAGCCTGTCCATTGCCCCAGATTATGCGGCTCCCTGACGCTTACGATCAAGTCTTGCGCATCGCATCGAAATAGCAATTGCTTGAGGATCATCCCGCCCAGCTTGCCGGTCGGACCTGTCAGTACGATTTTCATGAAGACACCCTTTCACTCGCCAATATTGTTAAATATTTAACTATATGAGCAAAGAGAAGCCGACGCCCCTCTTCTTGACGCGCTTTGTCTATATAGTTTAATGTTTAACCACTTTCCAGTTTATCCCGGATATTTTGATTTTGTCAACAAAAGTGTAAGCGCGATGAATGCATTTTGCAATTTGCCGATATCTCCAAGAGACGCAGACGCCTGCATTGACACCTGCGGCAATCGAAGAAAAAACAACGGGCAGAGGATTAACCTCGCCCGTTGTTTGCTGTCTCCCCTCCATGCGGGAATATCTTGATTACGGAGACGACCTATTGTTGAAGTTAACGGCGAACAGCGAATGAATATTGCCCTCGGGGTCGGCAAATAAACCTGTCGTATGTCCCCACGGCTTAATCACAGACCCGGCGATCGCTGCCGCTCCTTTTGCAATTTACTGATGAAACCAAAGATACACTATCTCCGGGGATTCGCATTCAAAATTAAGCTCGACAGCCTGTCCCGCGCGTTGTTGGAGGAAGGAATCAAGCTTAACCTTCAACTTCATTTCCCCCGATCATTTACCCGGCAGCCAGCTCTTGCAGCCCGTCGCCAATTCTTGAAGCTCGTTAAGCAATACGCCGGCATGATAACCATCGCATACGGCATGATGGAATTGCACCGATAGAGGTAGCCGCAGCTTGCTGTCCTGCCAGTGGTATTTGCCCATTGTAAATATGGGCAGCAAATAGGCTCCTTCGTTGTATACGTTCAGGTTAAATCCGGTAAAGCTAACCCAAGGGATGCTGGAAATGGGGAATGTGTTCGGCGGTTCGCTCGTATCCGGAAATAACTGCTTCGCATTCTTGTACGTTTCCGTCTTCTGAAGATAGCCATCGTAAAAAGATTGAAACTCTTCGCTGTAAGGAGTCCAAATACTTGAGAAGGTCTTATCCTCCTCATGAAACAGGGTGAAGCTGGGGGACATCCGATCCCATACACCCAATCGTCCCTTCGAATCCAGGCAAGTTCGAAATTCGCAGTGACGATTAACCACCGTCGCAATCATATGGATCAAGGCCGGATATAGCTTCATCCCCATGCGTTTAAGTTCAGACCGCAACAAAGTGATATCCAACTCGGCTGTCATGCTGTAGGTGCATCTAACATGGTTCAAATAATGTTCGAAATAAGGCTGCCTCGCCCAGCTATCCCGATCAATCAGATTAAAAATCATTTTGTACCCTCCTAAAATTTTTAGATTTTAGGAGGGCACTTCAACTGCCTTAACCATATCCTCATTCACGTTCCTCGTCTATTATTGCTTTCCATTTTAACACATTGTTTCCCATGGGAGACTATACGGTTTGCTTTTTGACAACGGCCACCCATAGCTCATTTTTGTTTTCCTCCGGGGGCAGGTAGCACTCAATAGCAGGCAAATAATCAAGATCGTAGCTTGAGACCGGAAGCCACTCGGTGTACAGGCGTTTCCATATCTCCCCGATGCCCTCCGGCCCTCCTTCGGCCTCGAACACGGCCCAGGTTGCTGCCGGAAAGTCCCTTCTTATCATTTGCCCTGGCGGGGATTGATCCGACACAATGGACAGAATGTAATGAAACTCTTCATTTTTACCGAAGTCCCCGTCCGCGCATACGCCAAGTATCCCCCTCAAGCTAGGATCGGCTGCCCGTATTTCCCACAGTCTCTCGAAGAGTCCTTCTTGTGCGGCGTTAGCCCATAAGCCAGGGATCGTATTGAAGGCATTGCTTGTATCCACACGCTCCTGCACCCCCACGATGGAGAACCCCTGCAATTCCTCGATTCTGTAATTCATCTCGGCAGCTCCTCTAATCGAAATTTGGAAGGAGATTCGCGGATAGGCTTTGAGCTTTGTTCCACTGCTGCGCGCTGCAGTTGGAGTAGTCCCGTGCAGGTTTTGGAAGGCTCTTGTAAAGGCCTCCGGCGAGTCATACCCGTACTTAAGCGCAAGATCAATCACTTTAATCGAGCTGTTCTGAAGCTCAAAAGCCGCTAACGTCAGCCGCCGCCGTCTCACATATTCCGATAATGGAACCTCCGTAATAAACGAGAACATGCGCTGGAAATGGTAGACTGAGCAGCAAGCGACCTTCGCAGCCGATTCGTAATCGATCTCTCCCGTAATATGCTCTTCAATATAGCTGATTGCACGATTCATTCTATCCACCCAATCCATTCGCGATCACCCTCTCCAAATTCAATATATATCGGCGAGACTATCGTTTCCGTGCATTCCGTGCACCAAATTGCAAGGTCTAGCAGAAACATCCTGCAAGTTCTTACGTCAAATACGTCCTCACACGATTCAATGTCAGGGGCTCAGCCTGAACGGCTTGCTTCTCTCCATGCGATGGCGCCGAATACAGCTCTGCCAGCGCCTCCGTATCCTTCAGCATATGCCCCGTTAGAATGCACACGGCCGTCTCGTCCTTATCGATCCGCTGTTCAGCCGCGAGCTTTCTTAATCCGGCCAGCGTAGCCGCAGACGCCGGCTCGCAGCCCAGTCCGGATAAGTCGATTATACGCTTGGCATCCATAATTTCTCCATCGCTGACCGCCACCGTCAACCCTTTCGTCGCTCGCAGGGCGCGCAGAGCCTTCGGCCAGCTAGGAGGATTGCCAATGTTCAGAGCGCTGGCCCGTGTGTATGGCTTAGGCTCCGGCACCAACCGCTCGTCCCCTCGCTCCACCATACGGTGAAAAGGACTCGCCCCCTCTGCTTGCACTAGCGCAATGCGAGGCAGCCGGTCGATCAATCCGAAGGCCAGCAGCTCTTCGAGTCCCTTTCCAAGCGCGGACACGTTGCTTAGCGCGCCGCCCGGCACAACAATCCAATCGGGCATTTGCCAGCCCAGGTTTTGCGCAATCTCGAACACGATGCTTTTCTGCCCTTCAATGCGGTAGGGGTTGACGGAATTGCAGACATACAGCCCGAGCTCCTCTGCATGTCGTTCCAGAAAGACTATACCGTCATCATACGTCCCATCGAAGCGAATGAGCTTGCCTCCGAAAGCGGCTGTCTGCAGCAGCTTGGCGGCAGCTACATTCCGTGCCGGAGCGAATACCAAAGCCGAACCTCCGCACCAGGCCGCATACATAGCCAGCGAAGCGGAGGTGTTGCCTGTCGACGAGCACGCGAATATCCGCTTGCCTAACGAAAGCCCATGGGAGACCGCTGCGGCCATCCCGTTATCCTTGAAAGACCCGCTTGGATTTTCACTCTGCGCCTTCATTGCTACTCCCCGAATGCCCGCATATCGGGTGGCTGCTTCAAGCGAGTATAACCCGGTGTTCCCCTCTCCGCGTGTGACCAGCGATTCCATCGGCAGCTCGGGCGCGATCAGCTCCTTATATCTCCATACACCGCTGGCCCACACTGTCCCCCTCTCTGCAAGCCGTTGATCGAATCGTCTGCGCAGCTCCTCCCCGTCCCAATCGTTAGCTCTGCCTGCTATTTCCGATGATTCCCATACCATAGCCTTTCTCTCCTCGTATAGTATCTTTTGAAAGCATCTTTAAGTCAGTTTCCAGTCCCCGAGGGGCTGGAAAGGAACTTTTGAAATTTCCAGCGAATCGCTCCT